>JBKJQG010000148.1:0-18689 GCA_046594925.1 Bacteroidia bacterium | reverse complement strand
GCGATCTTCCTGATGATCAAGATGCGCGAAAGAAGTTTGGTGCAGTCTCAGCGATTGCTCGAGCAACAGGTAGCCATTCGGACGAACGAGTTGCTGGACGAAAAAGAAAAACTGCAGATTGCCTATTCGGAGATCGACGGAAAGAATAAGGACATCACTGATAGTATTCATTATGCGAAGCGGATTCAAAATGCGATTCTCCCGGCCGACAGTACCATCAAGAGTTTACTGAACGAATCATTCATCTTGTATCAACCGAAAGCCATCGTCAGCGGGGATTTTTACTGGCTGGAGAAGTGGGGGAATGAAACTTTGATCGCCGCGGTGGATTGCACGGGACATGGTGTTCCCGGAGCTTTTATGAGCATTGTCTGCCACAACATCTTAACTCAAACGGTGAATGTCCTGGGGTTGGTAAAACCTTCACTCATTCTCAATGAGACGAATTCACAGCTAACCAAAAAATTGAATCAGGATCCCGATGAAGCAACAGTGCGCGACGGAATGGATGTATCGCTTATCTCCATCAATTATCCTAAAATGAAACTTGAATTTGCCGGTGCCAACAATCCATTGTGGCTCATCCGCAAGAATCAGCTCATTCAGCTCAACGGAGATAAATTTCCGATCGGCGCTTTTGTCGGCGAAGAGCTGCATTTGTTCAGCAATCAAGAGTATGAATTGCAGAAAGGCGATTGTCTTTATATTTTCACAGACGGGTATGCCGATCAGTTCGGCGGGCCGAAAGGAAAAAAATTTAAATACAAACAGTTTGAATCGCTGTTACTGACGCACCACCAAGAATCGATGGAAGTACAAAAAAAGATTCTTTCAAAAACGATCAACGATTGGATAGGAGATCTGGAACAGATCGATGACATCCTGGTTATAGGGATTCGTATTTGATGCTTGAAGCTTTGATGAATTAAAAGGTTGCCACTTAGACAAATAATTTTTTAAAAAAAGATGCAAGGGTTTGCTGAAAAGAGCGGAGGAATAAACATTAAAAAATGAAAAATAACAGAAGGCAATTTCTGACAACAGCAGGCTTGGCAGCTTTCGCCGTTCCTTTTTTAGGAATGAAGAGCGAAGCTTTGCCGCAAGGAAAAACAGATCAACCTTTGATAAAACCACCGGCCTTAAAGGTCGGAGATACGATTGCCATTAGTTCCCCGGCAGGTGCAGTATGGGAAGATGCACAAGTGGATAAATTTGTTTCCATTCTCGAGAATTCAGGTTTTCAGGTGAGACGCGGGCAAACACTCAAGGAAAAACAAGGATACTTTGCAGGGACGGATGCCTTGCGAGCAAAAGAGATCAACGATTTTTTCGCAGACAAATACGTCAACGCCATATTTTGCATGAAGGGCGGTTGGGGATGTGCAAGAATCCTTGAACAATTGGATTACGAGCTGATCAAGAGCTGTCCGAAAGTGATCATGGGATTTAGTGACATTACATCATTGCTCATTGCAATCACCGCCAAAACAGGATTGGTTACATTTCACGGTCCTGTGGGCAACAGCGGATGGAATGATTTTACGGTGAAGTACGTCAAAGAGATACTGGTCGATAAAAAGGCTGTCGTATATGACTTTCCCGATGAAGATACCGACAAGCCTTATACGATCACGGGAGGAATCGCAAAAGGAAATCTGGTGGGAGGAAATTTAACCGTACTTGCCTGCATGATAGGGTCGGATTATTTACCCGATTGGAAAAACAAAATCCTTTTTCTGGAAGAGACGGGAGAAGAACCTTACCGAATCGACCGCATGCTCACACAGTTGAAATTGGCCGGGGTGTTGAAAGACATCTGCGGATTCATTTTTGGCAAATGCGTGAAGTGCGAAGCGGAAGAGCCCGAAAAAGCATTCACGCTTCAGCAGGTGTTGGAACAGCACATCAAACCACTTGGCATTCCAGCTTTTTACGGTGCTCAGATCGGACACATTGCAAACAAATACACCATTCCTATCGGCATCATGGCAGAAATGGATGCGACAGCGGGACGAATAAAACTTTTAGAAGCAGCAACAGTTTAAGTTTGTAATATTGCCAGACATTTGAAAACAAGAAATTACATAGCGGTCCTTTTATTTTTCTTCATTTCTTTAGTGGGAATGTCGCAGGATGATATTGACAGTGCCAAGCTGCTTTTTGAAAATTCGACCACGCTTGCTGAGAAGTTCGACAATGGTTACAAGCTTGTAAGATACCTTGCAGCAAAACGGAGACCGGGAACAAAAGAATATTATCTGAGGTGTGAAGAGATCGGCTCACAGCTGGAAGACCCTGTGGTGAAGGTAAGGACAGAGGCGATGAAAGCATTGATGTTATACAACAACAATGAGAATGTGAAAGCGGAAAAGGTTTTTAGTTCGGTCATCCCCCAGCTTCAGGAACACAGTTTGAAGGAAGATCTTATGGAAGTCCATAGTTTTTACGGACTCAATTGCATCGCGCTCAGCGAGTATGTGGGCTCGATTGAAAATTTTGAAAAATCGAATGTGCTGGCAAAAGAGCTGCACAATCAGGCTCAGCTCTGTAAGAACACCATGTATCTCGGGCGCAATTACGAGAACATGGGAAACAATACCAAGGCGCTGGAGTATTATCAAACAGCGTTGAGTCTTTCCAAGGAAATTAATAATGAAAGGCAGGAGACCGAAGCATCACTGTTCATAGGTGCTTTGTATTCGGACGGCATCAATCCCAAACTCGGCTTACAATACTTGACGGAGGCAGCAGCATTCGCTGAAAAGATCCAAGACACGGCTTTGCTCATCAACGCTTACACTTACATTGCCAATAATTACTACTACGCGAAAGAATACACCCGGGCCCTCAAGATCTATGAAAAGATCAAAGAGTATTGTGCCTCTTATGGCAGTAGAAATACCTACGCCGGAACATTGGGAAACATGGGCAACGTTTATGCGGATATGGGAGATCTTGAAAAAGCGATGGAGCTGCAGCTGGAAGCTGTGATGATATTCAATGAGATAGGCGATAGACAAGGCTTGACGATCTGTTACAATGCGATCGGCATGGACTATCTGAGCATTAAGAAATACGACAAGGCCCTTGAGTATTTTAACAAGGCACTTCCAATGGCCCAGGAAATGCAATCACTGGAGGATCAAATCGAATCACACTGGAGCCTTTCACGGTTGTATGAAGAAACAAAAGATTACGAAAAAGCCTTTCTGCACTACAAACTTTTCAAACAATTCAGCGACTCTGTTTACAACACGGGTAATGCACAGCGGATCGCCGAATTGGAATTAGGCTATCAGTTTGCTAACAAACAAAAAGAGACCGAATTGCTCCAGCAGTTGTCGGAAGAACGGTCCAGAGAGCGCTTTCAGCGGATCGTACTCATTGCGGTCGCAGGAGTGTTGATCTTGTTGATCGCCATCATTCTTGTAGCAAGAGCAAGCCGTCAACGTAAAAAAGTAAACCAGCAGCTCACTGTTTCCAACAATGCTTTCCGGAGTCAGAAAGAAGAACTTGAGAATCATAAAAAAGAAATTACCGACAGCATCAATTATGCAAAACGCATTCAGGAATCCATTTTACCTCCGGAGTCGTATTGGAAGAATTGTCTGCCTGAGAGTTTTATTTTTTACCGTCCGAAAGACATCGTCAGTGGCGATTTTTACTGGATCGAACAAAGAAATGATACCGTTTGCTTTTCGGCGGTTGATTGCACAGGGCATGGCGTTCCCGGGGCCTTGATGAGTGTCGTGGGATTCAACTTGCTCACGCAGGCGGTCAACGAAATGGGTTTACTTGTGCCTTCCGAAATATTAAAACATCTGGATGAAGGTGTTACAAAAACATTGCGTCAGTCGGGCGATGGAAAAGGTGTAAAGGACGGAATGGATCTTTCTTTGTGTTCGCTGAATTTGAAAACCCACGAGCTGCAATATGCTGGAGCCTACAACTCTCTTTATTATGTGGTGGATGGAGTGCTAAAAGAAGTGAAATCAGATAAGTTTCCGATTGGTGTGAACATCGACGGAAAGGTTGACAATTATACAAACCACGTTATTTCACTTAAGAAAGGCGATTGTGTTTATTTATTCAGCGATGGATATGCCGATCAGTTCGGTGGACCGAAAGGCAAAAAATTCAAATACAATCAGCTGAAAGAATTACTTCAGAAGAATTATTTACTGCCGATAGATGATCAAAAAGAAAAGCTCGCACAAGCATTCGATTCCTGGAAAGGAGAGCTAGAACAAGTGGATGATGTGGTCATCATCGGCCTGAGGATCTAAAAGACCTCTTGTTTTTTGATGATGATCATTCCGTTTTAGAGCCGGAAATTTCTCTATGACCTGCGTGGTTTTCCAGTTAAGATCCTCTTCAAAATGATCGCAGGGAGAACTCAAATTCGATTAAAATTGTCTGAAATTTAAGGTCTCGGACAAGCACCAATACCAATCTTACAATCCATTCACTCCTTCTGAAAGGCTTATAGAATAGGCTTTTTATAGAATTTGGCCCATTCGTCGATCGTACTGATTTGTTAGTACACGGTTTACCATCCCCGGGCATAATTATCAATTTTTCCGAAACCCTTTCAATAGTGAGGCGTTAAAGAGGTAGTTCTTAATTTATTGTTCTCATTAAAAAAACGGAGGTCGCCATGCAATCTATATTACTTAGAAGACTCCTTAATTGGCTTAGCTTTATTTTGATCTTCATCCAAACATCAAACGAAGCCTTTGCCTCACACGCCCAAAGCGCAGATATCACTTATCGCTGCTTGGGCGGAAATCAATACGAAATATCGCTCTCTTTCTACCGCGATTGTGCCGGCGTGGCAGCACCGGCAACAGCACTCATCAACTTGTCATCCGCTTCCTGCGGTCAGAACTACAACTTGACACTTAACCAAATACCTGGAACAGGAATAGATGTATCACCCATTTGTACAGCTTTTAGTTCAGAATGCTCCGGTGGTACTTACCCTGGGGTGCAGGAATATATTTACCGCGGTGTCACCACGCTTCCAGCCAGCTGTACCGACTGGGTATTCAGCTTTACCATTTGCTGCAGAAATGCTACCATAGGTACGATCATGAATCCTTCCACTGAAAGTATTTATGTGGAGGCACACCTTGACAATTTAAATTTCCCTTGCAACAGCTCACCCACTTTTTCTAATGATCCGATTCCTTTTGTTTGTACAAGTCAGCCCTATTGTTTCAACAACGGTTCATCCGATCTGGATGGCGACTCCTTGTACTTCACTTTGATTGCACCTCAAACAAGTGCAACTACAACGGTAACGTACAATTCACCATACTCTGCAACACAGCCACTGGCTTCCTCTCCTGCAGTAACGTTCAACAACTTGACAGGCGATATGTGTATGTCACCTACATTAATTCAAGTTACTGTTTTTGCCGTATTGGTTCAAGAGTATAGAAATGAGATACTCGTTGGAAGTGTAATGCGCGATATTCAGATGAGAACAATTTCCTGCACCAACAACAACCCTTACGTTGCAGGGATCAATAATACCGGCGTTTATTCAACAACTGCTTGTGCAGGAGCGCCTGTCAACTTTACCATCGACACTTACGATGCCGATGCTTCACAAAACGTTTCCATTGTCTGGAACAGCGGAATCGCTGGAGCAAGTTTCATTTCAAGTGGTGGGACACGTCCTACAGCAACTTTTTCCTGGACTCCAACTGTAGCCGACATCAGTGCAACGAGTCACTGTTTCACCATCACTGTCCAGGATGACAACTGTCCTTATAACGGAAGTCAAACTTTTTCATTTTGCATTACTGTTACCGGAATTTCACTGACTACAACTTCTAGTCCGGCAAATTGTGGTGCATCAAATGGTACAGCAGATGTTTCAGTAACTGCAGGAACAGGACCGTATAATTATTCCTGGTCGAGCGGTGGTTCCACTCCAAGTGAGAACGGACTGAATGCGGGGACTTATACGGTGACCGTAACTGGCACCGCCGGATGTATGAGCACCGCTACTGCAACAGTAGGAACCGGTTCTGCGCCCGGTAACGTAAATATGAATGCAACAAACGTTTCCTGCTTCGGCGGAACGGATGGATCGGCTACTGCAAATGCAAGCGGTGGATCGGCTCCTTATACTTATCTATGGAACAACGGTACGACCACTTCAACCATTACCGGATTGACAGTTGGTGTTTACTATGTTACTGTTACCACTTCAGACGGATGCGTGAAATACGATACGATCACCATCACACAGCCGGCAGCCCCGCTTTCTTATGCTGTTTCTCAAACCAACATCACTTGTTACGGTTTAGATAACGGAACCGGAAACGTAGTGCCTGCGGGTGGAACAGGACCTTATTCTTATTCCTGGAATACCACACCTGTGCAAACTACAGCTACAGCATCTAACTTAAATCCCGGCATACACTCCATTATAGTGACCGATGATAATGGTTGTACTGTTTCATCCAGTGTGAATATCAGCGAACCCGATGCACTGAATGTCAATGCAATGATCATTAATCACGTTACATGTAATGGCATGGCCAATGGTTTTGCAACGGTGGGCGCGTCTGGCGGAGCAGGAGCTTTTAATTATATGTGGAACACCACTCCGGCAAGTTATACTCAGACTGTTTCTTCTTTAGCTCCCGGAACGTATACGGCTACCGTGAGTGACGCTAACAGTTGTACTGCAACCTCTAGCATTACAATCACCCAACCTCCCGCATTGAACCTGGCTTCCGCAGGTTTCCCGGTGACTTGTAACGGAATGAATAACGGACAAGGTGTCGTGATCCCATCCGGCGGAACACCAAGCTATACTTATCAATGGCTGCCTACTGGCGGAACCATGGCAAGCACTTCACCGCTCGGTCCGGGAACTTATACTGCCACTGCAACAGATGGACATGGTTGTACTATTTCAGCAACGGTGACTATCACACAGCCTGCTCCGTTGATCACGATTGCTTCAGGTGGAACAACAATCTGTTCCGGTGCTAACACCAACATCAGCGCAACAGCTACAGGCGGAACGGCTAGTTATGTTTTTAACTGGACTGGAATGGGTAGCGGTGCCAATCAATCTGTGAGTCCAACTTCGAATACTACTTATACCGTTGTGGCGACAGATGCTAACGGATGTGTGGGAACAACGGCTATGGTTTCAGTCAATGTAACCAATTTGACTGCGGCCAATGTAACCGTTTCTCTTCCTGCTTCCATGTGTGAAGGGAATAATGCGACTGTTTCTTCCAATGTTTTCGGAAATACAGGACCAGTCACCATCAACTGGAGTGGTGGATTGGGATCTGGTAACGGGCCTTTCACTGTTTCTCCAACAACCAATACGACTTATACTGTAACGGTTGCCGACAACTGTGGAAACACTGTTACTTCAGCAGTTCTAGTTACAGTGCATCCATTGCCTGTGATCTCATTGACTCCTCAATCAGTTGAAAGCTGTGAACGTGCTACATTGACATACGTTGACAACTCGACTACCAACGGTAGTTCAAATTACCTATGGTCATTGGGTGATGGCACGATGTCGAATCAAATAAGTCCGACCTGCACTTATACCAATAGCGGAACTTATACAATCGGTGTGACGGTGACATCTCCTTATGGATGTGTGAATACGGCAACGACAACAGCGACAATCATCGTGAATCCCGGAACAATTGCAGAATTCGCGTCGGAAGGAATGGACGGCACGATGATGAATCCTTTGTGGCAATTTTATGATCAGTCGACGAATGCTTCAACACGTGTTTGGAGCTTCGGTGACGGAGCAGGTTCTACGATCCTGAATCCTCAGCACATGTATGCTTCCAAAGGCGTTTATATCGTGTCTTTGGTAACCACAACCAACAAAGGCTGTAGAGATTCAATCGCTAAAGAAATCGAGGTGAAACCAATATTTACTTTATACATTCCCAATGCATTTACTCCCGACGGAAACGGCAACAACGATTACTTTTCCGCGAAAGGGGTTGAGATCAGCGAATTCAACATGATGATCTTCGACAGATGGGGAGAACTCATCTTTCAATCAAATGACATCGAAAAAGGCTGGGATGGAAGAGCGAACAACGGAAGTGAAATTGCCGAGCAGGGCGTGTATGTATATAAAATCTTAGTACGCGATTTCTCTCAAAAGCATCACGATTATACAGGACACGTTACCCTGCTTGCAAGTAACGAATAGATTTTGCGAATAAATGATTGAGAACTGAAGGATCCCACTTTGTATAAAACAGAGTGGGATTCGGATGTTTTGAAATTTGATTGGTCTTTAATGAATTTTTTTGTCTGCGGAGTTCGGTCTTGACGCAAAGGAATAAAAGTAGAATGGCTTGTTTGAAAACTTTCGCCCCCGATAATTTAGAGAAGCTACTCCTTCACAAACTTTTCAGTGATCCGTCGTGTTCCATTTTTGCTTGTTAATGAAATGAAGTAGACTCCTGATGAAAGGCTCGAAATATCAATTTTGGACGAGCTAATTTTTACTATTTGTATTTCTCCTAACACATTAAAGATATTGATTGTATAGTCGTTCAGGTCTTCGCCGTCTAATGACATATTAAGTTCCGTGGATGCAGGATTTGGAAAGATTTTTAATAATGAACTTTCCGCGGTAGATTCATTTATTCCAACATTACAATTGGCTATTTCACAGCCAGCACTGTCTACTCTGACAACCCAAGCGTCCTGAGAGGCAATGTATCCCGTTCCAACAAATATAAATCCATTGTCCGAAGTGCTTTTTAGGTCATAAACATAATTGTCGATTAGAGTGTTTGCGTAATATGTTCTCAACCACTGCTGGTTGCCCGCGCTGTCTGTTTTGACTAACATGCCAATTGGAATACTTCCCAACATGGTTCTTCCTCCTATAACAATACTACCATCATTTAATATTACAGGCTGAGTGTAGAAAATTTCATTGGAAGCCGTGCCGTAATCCTTCTGCCAAACTACTCCGCCTGTTTTATCTAATTTTAGCATACATGCTTGATCTCCCAACCCTCCAACAGTCTTTGCCCCAGTTAAAATATATGTGCTATCGGCGAGCTGTTTAATGAATCCAAAGTTTTTGGTCCCGGCATAGGTTTGCTCCCATTGGAAGCCTCCCACAGCATCAGTTTTTACAATATGGAGTTGGTTGGACCTATGACCTGACAAGACGTATCCACCATCCAATGTTATTTGGCCGGAAACACAGTCTTCAGATGCGGTCGTACCATAAGTTTGTTGCCACTGCTGGATTCCGTTTTTGTTTACCTTAATTAGATAGAAATCGGCCGCAACTCCCATACTGAAGCTTTGTGTAGAACCCATTAGAACGAATCCACTATCTGCGGTCTCGCATACAATATTTGCATTGTCAAAATTGCTTCCTCCATATGTTTTGGTCCAGAGTGTATCTCCGTTTTCCGTTAACTTTATGAGCAGAGCATCGACATTTCCTAAACTATCATAATATGATCCTGACTGGATGAAATTATCATCGAAAGCTTTAATTAGCGAGCCAGAAGCGCCTCCATAGTATCTACAATAAGGTTTAGCGTATTGTTTGGTTAAAACAGTGTCTCCGTTTGCATTAATTCTCACAAAGTGTAATGCTCCAAACGAAGAAGAATAAAACTTCTGTCCACTAATAAGAAAATCACCATTATCTAGTTCGAAACATGACGCAGCGGCATTATTATAGGTTGCAAGGCCGTCATAATCATAGAGTTTATTGAAATAGAATTGAGCATCTAGTTGAATGGTAAGAGTGCAAAAAAACAATATTTTTATAAGGTGCTTCATTATTTGGAAATAATTGCTTTTTTCTTTTCTTCGATCCCGTTTTCTGACTGAAGAACAAACAGGTAAATTCCATTAACAAAATTTCGTGTATTCAACAGAACCGTTTGTTGGTTGAAAACTGTTTGTTTAAGGATTTCAGCACCTCCAGGTTTTCGTGTCTACGAAATATAAACCAATAATTCGACATTTCAAATTTTACATCCTCTTAGCCAACTTGCTTTTAGGAAATACCGACTTCACAATCTCATCGTAATAGATCAAAAACTTAAAAGCATAAGTAGGGGCTGTAAATTTCTGATTGAGCTTGCTGTAACTGGTCGCCATGAAGCGGAAGCCAATGTCCATACCCACGCCGGCCCATTTTACGAATTTATATTCTACCGAAACAGCAGGCTCGTAAATGAAATTGAAATCCTTTTCGATCACCTTGCGTTTTCCGAATTGATTGTATTTATAAAATGTTTGTCCGAGCCCGAATTGTAAGGGCATGCTGAGTTCCCATTTTTTCGTTTGATAGAAAACGTATTCGGCATGCACGGAAAAGTAGAACATGCGTAGCATGGCGGTTGTCTTTTCCAATTCACCGCTGTAGCCGGGAATGTAAATGATCTTGTCAAAGTCGGAAGAAGGTGGATTCAATTGATTGTAGCCGATGCCAAAAGATAAGCGTTTCCCGTAGCTGATGCCGGTCTTTAAACCGAAGATCTTTGCGCGGCTGTTATCAATGAAAGAATTACGGGTGTCGAATTTGCCAAACAGATGGGGCTTTTGGTGCAAGCATTGTTTGATCGTGTCGAGGGTGGGTTGTGCGGTTGTGCGTAAAGCAAATAGAATAAGGAGTATGGAGAGGATTTTTCGCACGTACAAAGATAGGCAAAAAGGTTCAGGCAGATTTCCGCAGAAAAGGGGCGCAGAAATTAAGCAGATTTTGTTAAAAGTGAGGGGAATAAAAAAACCCTCCGTAGGAACGAAGGGTTTTTATTTTTTGTCGGTCATCAGACGGCAAGCATCCGACGCTTAGTGTCCGCCACCATCAATCTCGCCTTCGGCAAGAGGAACAGTTTGAGGAACGTAATCGAGTTCTTTACCGGGTTTGCTGTAATCGTATGGCCAACGGTGAACTACAGGCAATGCGCCGGGCCAGTTTCCGTGTGTGTTTGCCATTGGTGTTGTCCACTCCAATGTATTCGAGTTCCATGGATTCACTTCTGATTTCGGTCCGCGGAAAATAGAGTAGAAGAAGTTGAACAAGAACACCACCTGAACAGCAGCCGCTAAAGCCGCAAAGGAAGTGATGAAAATGTTAATGTCGATCAGGTTGTCGAACATCGGGAATGCGCTGTTAGAATAGTAACGACGTGGTACGCCGGCCAACCCTAAGAAGTGCATAGGGAAGAATACTCCATAAGCTGCGATGAACGTTCCCCAGAAGTGAATGTATCCTAATGTCTTGTTCATGTGACGCAAGAACAATTTCGGGAACCAGTGGTAGACACCGGCACACATTCCAAGAATCGCAGATACACCCATTACAATGTGGAAGTGGGCTGTTACGAATTGAGTATCGTGGATGTTGATGTCCAAAGCGGAATCGGCAAGGATGATACCTGTTAAACCACCGGAGATGAATGTAGAAACCAATCCGATAGCGAACAACATAGCCGGAGTGTAACGGATGTTACCTCTCCACAAGGTAGTGATGTAGTTAAATGCTTTTACTGCAGAAGGGATGGCGATCAGTAAAGTCGTAAATACGAACACCGATCCTAAGAAAGGATTCATACCCGTCATGAACATGTGGTGACCCCAAACGATGAAGGAAAGGAATCCGATGGCCATGATGGAACCGATCATAGCACGGTAACCGAAGATCGGCTTGCGTGAGTTCACGGAAATGATCTCTGATGTTAAACCCAATGCTGGCAAAATGATGATGTATACCTCAGGGTGACCTAAGAACCAGAACAAGTGTTCGTAAAGGATCGGGCTACCACCGGTTTGCTCCAGGGCTTGTCCGCCTATGTAAATATCTGATAAGTAAAAAGAGGTTCCGAAACTTCTGTCGAAGATCAACAACAAAGCTGCAGAGAACAATACAGGGAAAGAAAGCACACCTAGGATAGCTGTTACGAAGAAAGCCCAAACCGTTAAAGGCAAGCGGGTCATGCTCATTCCTTTTGTCCGCAATTGGATAACGGTTACGATGTAATTCAAACCACCCAACAAAGCGGATACGATGAATAAGCTCATGGAAACCAGCCAAAGGGTCATTCCCAATTTAGATCCGTCCATTGCTTGAGGTAAGGCACTCAAAGGAGGGTAAACCGTCCATCCACCGGAAGCAGGCCCTGTTTCCACAAAGAATCCCCACATCATGATCACACTTGATACGAAGAAGAACCAGTAGGATAACATGTTCAGGAATCCGGAAGCCATATCGCGTGCTCCGATCTGGTAGGGGATTAATAAGTTCGAGAAGGTACCGGACAATCCGCCTGTCAATACCATAAACACCATCACCGTTCCGTGAATGGTAACCAATGCCATGTATACACCTGGATCGATGGTTCCGCCTTTACCCCATTTATCTCCTAACAAGAAATTGATGATTGCGAATTTTTCTCCGGGCCATGCTAATTGCAGACGGAATACAAATGACATCAACATCGCAAGGAAAGCCATGATCACGGCAGTTATCAAAAACTGACGGGAGATGGTTTTGTGGTCCTGACTAAAAATATACTTTGCCACAAAAGATTGCTCATGATGATGCTCCTCGTGACTATCGTGGCTATCGTGACCGTGGTGACCGTGATTATCTGACATATGCTAATTTATTTTAGTATTGAAAATTTATTTTTTATATGTATCGTAAATTAATTCTTTAACTCAGCAGTTGCAGGCGTAGCGAAGAAAGCAGGTTTCGTTGCCAGCCATTTTTTGTAATCTTCTTCTGTATCTACAACCACGTTCATTTGCATGTTGTAGTGACTGTTTCCGCAGATCTTGGTACACAACAAAATGTAATTGAATTCAATCGGCTTCTCGATTCTTCCTTCATCTTTTGCTTTTTTCTGACGGATGGCATTGATCTCTTTGATCTGTTGGATCACATAAGGATCTTGTCTCATTTTAGTCGTAGTGATGGTTGGAGTGAAGTGGAACATGGTCGTCATCCCCGGAACACAGTTCATCTGAGCTCTGAAGTGCGGGAAGTAAGCACTGTGGATCACGTCGCGTGAGCGGAATTTGAATTCGATCTCTTTGTTAACCGGAATGTGGATCTCGTTTTTAACAACAATGTCATCCTTTCCTGCTGCACTGGCTGAATCCATTCCCAGGTCATTGGTAGCAGTGATCAAACGGTAGTTCGCCTCACCCAATTTATTATCGGCTCCTGAAAATCTTGCTGTCCAGTCGAACTGTTTAGCATAGATCTCCACAACCATAGAATTTGGATCTGCATCGGAGGTGATCTTATTCCATGATCTCAATCCGAAGATAATGATTACGGCCAGAACGACTGCTGGAATGATGGTCCAGATCATTTCTAATTTATTGTCGTGTGCCAAATAAGTTACTTGAATGCCTTTGCGGCCGTAATATTTATAGGCGAACCAGAACAGAACGATGTGTGTAAGTGCAAACACAATGAAGATGATGACCATGTTAAAGTTGAACAGCCAGTCGATCTCCACACCATGCTCAGAAGCAGAAACAGGAAGCATTCGCGGCGCGAACTCTATCATGTTCCAAACTGAATAAGCAAAGAAGGCGAACAGAAAAAGCAGCATCAAACGTGCCTGCAGCTTGTTATCCGTTTCGGTTATTTCTTCCGGCTTTGTCCCTTTTAAACTTGAAGCAAGTTCAAAAACCCTAACCAGGTAGCCGATTGCAAGTGCTCCTAAAATTATGGCAACGTAAACTAAAATCTTTATCATAGTGTTTGAATTGTTAATTCGTTATTGTGTATCGCTGATCTGAAAAATATCTTAATAATGGTGATGTAAACTTTCGTCTAAGTATGGGTGTTTCTGAACCATCAAAGGACGTTTTGCCAATGCTTTGTGAACGACAAACAAAAGCAATCCAAGGAAACCCAATGCTGTTCCAATCTCCATCCAGCCTAAGCTGTGGTATCCGTGAACTGTTCCTGGCATAACCATCATGTAAACATCCA
Organism: Bacteroidia bacterium; assembly: GCA_046594925.1. GTDB lineage: Bacteria > Bacteroidota > Bacteroidia > 2-12-FULL-35-15 > 2-12-FULL-35-15 > 2-12-FULL-35-15. Next base: position 4,681 of record JBKJQG010000148.1, on the reverse strand, counting down.
GCCAGTGTCCGATGAAGATGATGAAACCAACAATCATCAGGAAATAGTAATTGCGTTTAGCATCGCGGCTCATCAACAAAATCATCGGGAAAGCAAAGTTCATCACAAATACGGTCCACATCAAGCCCATGTATCCAAAGCTGTGTAAACGGTCGTGGAAATAAATGATCTCTTCAGGAATATCGGTATACCAGATGAGCATAAACTGACAGAACCAAAGGTAGCTCCAAAGGAAGCTGATGGCGAACACCCATTTGCCGACATCGTGAATGTGGCTTTCGTTCACTTGTTCCAGGTATCCTCTGCGTTTCAGGTAAATGATGAAAAGAATCAATGTGGTCATTGCTGAGATCCACATTCCGGAGAATGCGTACCATCCGTACATCGTGCTGAACCAGTGAACGTCCAAAGACATCATCCAATCCCAAGATGCAGTAGAAGAAGTAACGGCGAAGAATACAAGGAATGTTGCAGCTTTGCCCATTGTCTTGAAGTGCAACGCTGTTCCGCCTTGCAGATCCTGTTCCACTGAATTTTTGATGAACATTCTTTGGAACATGCACCAAACACTCACATAGATCAATGTTCTCAGCCAGAAGAACCAGTTGCCATTTCCAAAATATCCGTGTTTGTTAGAAATCACCTCATCGTACTCGGGAGAGTTGGGATCAAGAGTTGCCGGATCCATCCAGTGATACAGGTGGTGTAAGTGGAATTGTCCTGCCAACAGAATCAAAATTATAACAGATGCACCTATAGGCAAATAAGAAGAGATTGCTTCGTAAACACGTTTCACGGCAACTGACCATGCCACTTCCGCAGCATATTGCAAAGCCATGAAAAAAGTTGCTCCCAATGCGATGCCCATGAAGAACCATCCGTTCACTAGTAAGTTCGCCCACATGCGGGTTCCGTTGACGTAACCATGACCTTCATGCGCGCCTTCTACGTGTGCAGGACCATGATCGGTCAGAAAACCTGCGATGATGGTTACTAAGCCTATAGCCATTAAACCAAAAGTGATGTTTCTGGTTTTATTAGTAAACGTATAGTTATTATTCATATCTGTTTGCATTTATCTTTTTGTTCTCAAAACTCGTTTAAAAATTAGTTGTGTGCGACTACTTTAGCAGGAGCAGCGGCAGAATCGGCAGGAGCCGGAGCAGCGGTTTCCATTCCGTTCGGGTGCTGTAATTTCTGAATGTGTAAAACAATCTTCCAGATCTCTTCTTTGCTTACCAATGGAGCGTGAGCACCCATCAGGTTCTTTCCATAATAAATGGAGTGGAACATCTTTCCTTCAGGTAAAGCCATCAATACAGGTCCTTTGTATGATGGAGGAGGTCCGGATAATTTCGCAGCAACCAATCCGTCCGCTTCTCCGCCTGCACCGTGACAGTGCACACAGAATTTTCCGTAAAGAGCTTCCCCTTCTGCTAAGTTAGCAGCGGTTCTTGAAAGTGGATTGTGTAAATATCTTCCTGCATTGGCATATCCTGCTGTGTCGTTTGCATAAGGATAAGGCATGAACCCTCTTGGGATTGTTCCAGCTGCCGGCATTCTGTTGGCTTGCAATGTATCTTTGGTCAGTTTCCCGCCATCCTCCATGGTCACATAGGCCATGTTGGTTTCCAGAGAAGGTGAACGATACATGTCGGGCATGAATTCGTTACCCGGACTGTTCGGGTTTTTTTTCCCGCAAGACGAAGAAGCTATTGCTACACAGCCAAACACCGCCATCAAAGAAACAATTTGTTTTAACTTTTTGTTCATATCAACACTAATTTTTATAATTCTGAAATTTTATTTGTAAGAAATTTCTGTTGCTCCGCCGTTTCTCAACAAGGTTTCGATTTTTGATCGGTTCTCTTCTTTTGTTTCAACGATCATCAGGAATTTATCATCTGTTGTTCTTGGATCAGGATTCTTAGCCTTTACTCCCGGAAGCATCCAGCAGCGCAGGTAATAAGTGATCACCATTCCATGTCCTGCACACAATACGGTCGACTCGAAAGTGATTGGAATGAAGGCAGGAACGTTCATGAAATAAGCGAAACTTGGTTTACCACCGATATCGGTAGGCCAGTCGCTAACCATCATGTACCACATCATCAGGGTTGCCAATGAAGCTCCAGTCAATCCGTAAATGAATGCACAGATCGCGATCCATGTTCTAGGAACACCGATAGCAGCATCTAATCCATGGATGGGGAAAGGAGAAAAAACATCTTTCACCTGAATGCCTTGAGATTTCAGCTCGTGTGCTGTTTCCAGCAATGGAACCTCATCATCATAAATTGCGTGTATTGCTACTGTACTCATATTTTTTATTTTATGTTATTCAACTATTTTCAATCTACTCTAATTCTAATTCTACTCCCTCCCGATAGCTATCGGGATCCCAACTCCTAATGATGCGCGTGTGCAGCGGCTTTTGCCTTGTGCTCTTGTCCGGATGCTTTCAGGATTGATTTCAACTCTGCTTGTGCAATTACAGGGAAGTATCTGGAGAACAACAAAAAGAAAGTAAAGAACATACCGATCGTTCCTGTGAAGATCCCAATGTCAACAAATGTTGGATGATACATGTTCCAGGTGGATGGCAGGAACGTGCGGCAAAGTGTGGGAACGATGATCACAAAACGTTCGAACCACATTCCAATGTTCACGATGATAGACATCACGAAAGTGAAAGTAAGGCTGGTACGTAATTTTTTGAACCAGAAAAGCTGAGGTGAAATTACGTTACAGGTCATCATGGCAGCATAAGCCCACCAGTATGGACCGGTTGCACGATTAAGGAAAGCATATTGTTCATATTCCACACCTGAATACCAAGAGATGAACAACTCTGTTAAGTAAGCAACCCCTACGATGGAACCTGTAACAATGATTACAATGTTCATGTATTCCACGTGCTTGATGGTGATGTAGTTTTCTAAATGATAAACTTTACGAACGATCAGCAACAAGGTCAATACCATCGCGAATCCTGAGAATACCGCCCCTGCAACGAAATAAGGAGGGAAGATGGTGGTGTGCCAACCCGGAACAATCGAGGTAGCAAAGTCCATGGATACAATGGAGTGAACGGAGAATACAAGTGGTGTTGATAAACCTGCCAATACCAAGGATACTTCTTCGAAACGACTCCAGTGACGAGCGCTTCCGCCCCAACCGAAACTTAACAAACTGTAGAATTTTTTAGCCCAAGGCTTGATCGCTCTGTCGCGGATCATCGCGAAATCAGGAACAAGACCTGTGTACCAGAATACCAAAGAGATGGAGAAATACGTCGATACCGCAAAAACGTCCCATAACAAAGGAGAGTTAAAGTTTACCCACAAAGAACCGAACTGATTCGGCAATGGGAACAACCAATAATCCAACCAAGGACGGCCGGTATGTAACAATACGAAGATGGCAGCACACATTACGGCAAAGATGGTCATCGCCTCAGCAGAACGGTTGATTGCCATCCGCCACTTCTGACGGAACAATAACAATACGGCAGAGATCAATGTTCCAGCGTGACCGATACCGATCCACCATACGAAATTGGTGATGTCCCAAGCCCAATCAACACCGTTGTTGGAACCCCAAACACCGATTCCGGTGCCGATGGTGTAACACAAACATCCGATACCCCACATAAAGCAAATCGCAGATACCGTAAGTAAGATGTACCAATACTTGTTAGCCTTGCCTTCGATAGGTTTAACAATATCCTCAGTGATCTGATGATACGATTTATTCCCAAGGATTAAGGGCTCTCTAATTTCTGATTCGTGCTGCATATTATCTGATAAAAAATTAAAAAATTTAAAAATATTATCGCATTTTCATCCCGATAGCTATCGGGATCAAATTAGTTAAGCGTGTTCTTTTTCTGATTTCACTTCTTCACCGTGTCCTTCTGTTTTGTGAGTGTGTCTTCCTTCTTCAATTGACTCCTCTGCGTTTCTCACTTTCGTTAAGTAAGATACTGTTGGCTTGATGCCGATCTCTTCCAGAATGAAGTAATTACGCTCATCTTCTTTTCTCAATACAGCGATTGAACTTGTTTCATCATTTAAGTCGCCGAACCAAATGGCGTTGGTAGGACAAGATTGCTGACAAGCTGTTTTGATGTCGCTGTCGTTCAATTTGCGTTCTGCTTTTTTAGCTTCCAGTTTTCCGCCTTGGATACGCTGGATACACATGGAGCATTTTTCCATCACTCCGCGTGAACGAACAACTACATCAGGATTCAGAACCATGCGGCCCAAGTCGTCCTGTGTAGGGTTGAATGTGAAATCGGAGTTTTCGTTATAGTTGAACCAGTTGAAACGGCGTACTTTAAAAGGACAGTTGTTAGCACAGTAGCGGGTTCCTACACAACGGTTATAAGCCATTGCGTTCAATCCGTCGGAACTGTGGTTGGTAGCCAATACCGGACAAACTGTTTCGCAAGGTGCGTGGTTACAATGCTGACACATGATGGGTTGAAAAACAACTTTTGGATTTGCCATGGAAGGGTTTTCCATGTCTAAATACATGTCGATAGCGCCAACGCCTTCTTCTTTAGCAACTTCTTTGTTCATGTCACTGCTGTAGTAACGGTCGATGCGCAGCCAGTGCATTTCGCGGGTCTTCATCACTTGATCTTTACCAACTACGGCAACGTTGTTCTCAGCTGTAC
>JBKJQG010000050.1:0-5656 GCA_046594925.1 Bacteroidia bacterium | reverse complement strand
TCAAGAAAAAAATCTCCGATGCAGAAGATATCTGGGCGGTAGTGAATTACGTGAGAACTCTGAAATGATCCTATGACACTAATAAGAAGCCTTCCCGAAATTCGGGAGGGCTTTTTTGTTTTTATTCTTCTTTAAGCAACACATTTATATCGTCGCGTAGCCTCTCCATTTCCAATTCGAGCGTACCATTATAGATGCCCCTTATCCTTCTGTGCTTATCAAGCAAAATGAAATTCTCTGTATGGAGAAAATCATCCACCTTCTTATAATATCCAATAGTATCGCCAGCAAAATACTGTTGTCTTGCCAATGAATATATCTTTTCTTTATCACCCGTCAGCAGATGCCATTTACCGCTGATCACTCCTCTGTCATTCGCATAATTTTTCAGGACAGGAACACTATCCATTTCAGGAAGAACAGTATGAGAAAGAAAGATAACCTCATCATTTTGTTTGAAATATTCCTGAAGCTTTCCCATATTTTTTGTCATTACAGGACAAATACTTCCGCAGTGAGTAAAGAAGAAATCGGCAACATATATTTTCCCTTCTACTGTTTTCTCTGTAACCGTATTTCCATCCTGGTCAGTAAATGAAAAAGGGGGAATGCAGTGAATGTTATTATACGCAGGATTTTTTTTACTGATCCATTCCGGAGTATAATCCGGCTTATTGATAAAAGGCAACTCATCCTTTTCCACTACCGCTTTGCAGCCGCCAAAGAAAAGAAGGAAAAACAAGACTTTATTTTTTATAGACAGAATCATAGGGGTTGATACAGGTTTTAAGTCCAAGCATTCCATACTTTTTTCCCTTCTTAATTACATAATTTGCTCTTACGCTGCCGTTGTCCCACCATAACCGCTGGCTTCCTTCCTCTCTGCCATTCACATAATGAAAATCCTTACCTAACAATCCGCTCTCGTACCATTCTTTAAACTCCCCATTATATTCATTGTGTAAAACGGTAAAAAGGAATTTCTGTTTGCCGTCGGGCCACCATCCGCGGTGTATTCCTTCCTTTTTCCCATTTATATAAAAGCGTTCTTCCGCAAGTTTCCCATTGGGATACCATTTTCGCTGAAGTCCTTCTTCTACGCCATTAAAATAAGATTGAATGGAAGCAGTATCACCATTATCATACAGAGCATATCGAAAGCCTGTAAAAAAATTATTGCCATAATAAACGGTATCTCCATGGGCACGGAACAATGTATCGGTGACGATAACATAATTGGAAGGAACCATTTTTGCTATCAGTAATTCTTCTGGTGCATTATTCTGTTTGTTTTTGCAGGATGGCAATAGTATCAATAGCAGGTATCCCGGCAATAACCGGGATACGCCAGAGTTCCAATGTATCCAACTCCTGAAAAAATCCATTCCTATTGTGTTACTGTGCCTGCCGTACCATAGAAGCCATTGCCGTTAAGATAAGGAGCTGCAGAAGTAAAATGATAATGGTAAATACCAGCAGGGTAATCAGCAGTTACATGAGTATGGCCGTGATAAACATCAAGACCTGCCGGAGCAGAACCGTCAGCTTCCTGCGGACCATATACCGGGAAACCATCAAGCAAGAAACCCATTAGCGACGATTTGGTTGCTTTCACCGTAGTGAGATAAAGAGGTTCCACATGATAGTGATACATACCGCTCATTTGCGGATGGCCCCACCATTGATCAAAACTTGTGATCTCTCCGGCGAGAGGTGATCCTCCTGCTGCATATTGATTAAAAAGAGGAACGCCATTCAGTGCAACGCCTATTACTCCCATTGGCGTTAGGGCGTGAGTGGCTGCCACCTGCGGGTTCACCGGAATTTTCAACGTAATATTTTGTGTGGCAATGATATTAGGATTTTGAGAGAAGGTAAATCCGCCAAATGTTGTGCCGCTGAATGCTTCGCGCAAAGAATTACCAACAGGATAATAGGCGCTTTTATGATCAGGCAAGGCATTACATTTGATAGTAACCCAGGTTCCATCGAAGGTGATACTGGTAGCACCATAAATTTTTGTATATACTATAGGCAATGTGGAACCGCCTGCTGCATTTACTGTAAGAGAAAGGGTGCATGTTTGTCCAAGAAAAGTTATTGGGAAACTGGCTATACCCGAGCCGGATGGAGTGCCTGTTACTATATAACTAAGATTGCCATTTCCGTTTGCAAGGGTTCCTCCTTGCAGAGTGGCAGTCAGTCCGGTTATACCTGTTGACGATATTGCTGTTCCTACATTGTATGCTTTACCATTACCACCAGCATAGGGAATGGTAGCGGTGGCAGAATAGGTAACACCTACAGTTGCCGCAGAAGAAAATGATCCGCTTCCGCAGGAGAGCCCCGAAATAGTTGCTGCGTTATTATCTGTTCCTGAACCGCTTTTCTTACAGGAAAAATTCAGCATGCTGATCACTAAGATCAAAAAAGCAAATTTGTACATATTGATTTGTTGGGTTTATTTTTTTTATTTAAATCCTTCACTGTTATTAATACTATCATTCATGAGGAGGTGGAGGCCGGTCTCCTTCTGGTCCATTTGGAGGAGAGCCTCCGGGACGATCGGGGCGCTTTGGCGGTGGGGGTGCCATCATGGAGGTTATCTGGTGCAACATCTCATCAAAATGTTTTTGTTGCTCCGGATTACAAATGGCACGCACCTTTTGAAAATGTTCAACCGTATAAAGATCTATTTTCTCTGTAATAACACTAACCGCTGCAGCCGCTGTCTGTTTCATACTGTCTGTAGCAGCCAGGTCCTTTACCAGATCAAAGAGTTGATCCTTTGCTTCTTTTACTTTGGCCCTAAGTGAATCAACTGCCGAACGATGTTCTTTCCTCAATAGTTCAAACTTTGCCTGCTGGCCGGAATCCAGTTTCAATTCTTTCACCAGAAAATCACTCTCCGGTCTTCTGGGTTCGGGTGGTCTTTTTGTTTTACCTAACCAGAACATGGCAATAGTGGCTGCGTTAGCGATCAGCAATAGCGCAACGAGCCAAACCAATAATCTGTTTTTTGATGAGGGGTTCATAATTTCATTTTTCAATATGATGTATTGATGGTTTGGTCATATGCTTCTGCAAAATTCTGTATGGAACTGTTCCCGGAAGGAGTTCGGCTTTTATTACTGTTGCGGTATTGTTGCGACAACATGAATCCATTGATCCCGAGCAGAAGTATCAGGGTGCTTATGATCCATACAGGCCTCAGCGGTAATCTCCATAATTGTTCTGAATCATTTCGCTCATCTGAAAGCATTCTTGTTCTCAGTTTGCTGTAAAAAAAATTTCCGGAATCCGCCATCTGCATTCCTTTCAGGCTTTCCAGATGTTCGTCAACCATTGGTGTAACTCTTTTTTTCATAATGATCATTTTGATCTCTTATAATAATTTTCAAGACTTTTTTGCAAATTGATCTTCGCTCTTGTTATCAGTGACTCTACCGCTTTAATATTCTGCTCTAATATTTCACAGGCTTCTTCATAATTCATTCCCTGCACTTTTATCAGCGTGAAGGCTATTCTTTGTTTCTCGGGCAGGTTGCTGATGGCCCTGAAGAGTACGGCTGCTTTTTCTTTGTTCTCCGAAATGATGCCCGGATGAAGGAAGAGATGTTCAGCGCTTTTCTTTTCTTCAGGCATCCACCAGGGCAGCAATTGATGCTGGTGCTGGCGGGCCTTTCTTCTTCTCAGTTTATCCAACGCTTTTCTTGTCGCAATCCTGTAGATCCAGGTGGAAAGTGACGATTCTTCTTTAAATCCTTTTATCGATTCAAAAACCTGAATGAAGGTCTCCTGTGCCGCATCCTCCGCTTCTTCACTGTCCTGCAAAATATTCAGCACAGTATGAAATACCCGGTTGCGGTATTCCTCTACCAGCAACCGGAAAGCGGGCTCTTCACCCTGCCGGAGTTTTTCTATGAGCTCTTTTTCATTCAAGCCTTTGCATATTGACGCAGCAAGCTACAATTATCCTTCTCTCCATTTGTTTTACAAATAAATTCCTTGAACTTTGGCCATTCCAATGGCAAATTCAAAAAAAGCAGGAGTCGGTTTTATTTTTGTGACCTTACTGATCGATGTAATGGGCTGGGGTTTAATCATACCCGTAATGCCCAGATTGATCTCCCAATTAAAACATATATCTATTAACGAAGCCAGTTCTTACGGGGCCTGGCTGATCTTTGCCTATTCTGCTACACAATTTTTATTCGCTCCATTAGTAGGTAATCTTAGCGATCGATTTGGACGAAGACCTATTATTTTAAGTTCATTGGCTGGCTTTGCTATCGATTATGTATTTCTTGCACTGGCTCCTACCTATGGATGGTTGTTTGTTGGTAGAGTTATTGCCGGATTTACAGGAGCCAGTTTTACCACCGGTGCCGCCTATATCGCGGATGTTAGTACTGCGGAAAATCGCGCGAAGAATTTTGGATTGATCGGTGCTGCTTTCGGTCTCGGATTTATTATTGGTCCTGCACTTGGAGGATTGCTTGCAACCTGGGGATTAAGAGCTCCTTTTTATGCAGCCGCGGGCCTCTGTCTGATCAACTGGCTCTATGGTTATTTTCTTCTTCCTGAATCATTGGATGCGGAACATAGAAGACCATTTGATTGGAAAAAAGCAAACCCCTTCGGTTCACTTAAATTTTTACAGCGTACTCCTTCTATCGGATCGCTGGCTCTTTGTTATTTTCTGATCTACCTCGGAGCTATGGCTGTTCAAAGTAACTGGAGTTATTTTACCATTTATCGTTTTCACTGGACAGAGAAAATCGTAGGACTTTCTCTTGCTGCGGTAGGTTTATTGGTGGGAGTGGTGCAGGCCGGATTAACCCGTGTGATCAATCCAAGATTGGGCAATGAAAGATCAATTTACCTGGGACTGATTTTATATTCTATCGGACTTACTTTATTTGCCATTGCCTCGCAGAGCTGGATGATGTTTGCCTTTCTTATTCCTTATTGTATGGGCGGAATCGCGGGTCCTTCATTGCAATCAGTCATGGCGGCCCATGTTCCCCGTAATGAACAGGGTCAATTGCAGGGAGCGCTGGCCAGCCTTATGAGTCTGACTAGTATTATTGGTCCCCTGATCATGAATAATGTATTTCGATATACTACCCGCGATCATGCTTCCTTTTATTTTCCGGGATTTTTCTTTTTGTTGGGGGCGAGTTTTATGCTTGTGAGTGTTTTTATTGCGTGGAGAATGTTTCGGAGGGAGCGATTAAAGGTTGGGTAATAAATACAGGCCACGAATGACACCAATTGCACGAATGACACTAAGAACAGCCGAAATAAACAGCCAATGCGCCCCCAGCTCACGCATACACAAAATATCCTCCCCTTTAGGGGCTGGGGGCGGCTGTTTTTCGTGCTTATTCGTGTATTTCGTGCCATTCGTCACCAGCTGTTTATGTATTTTTGCCCCCATGGGTAAAGACGAAGTTTTCCGCGACGAGATCGAGAAAGCCAGTGATTTCAAATTCGGCGCCAATGTGGCCAAGGTATTTGATGATATGGTGAATCGGTCGGTTCCTTTTTATGGAGAGATACAGCGCATGATGGCCGAGCTGGCTGCGGATCATGCCATTGAAGGAAGTTTTGTATATGACCTGGGTTGTTCTACCGGTACTACTATGATTGG
>JBKJQG010000011.1:0-5500 GCA_046594925.1 Bacteroidia bacterium | reverse complement strand
GCGTAAAGAGAATGCGAGAGAGAAACGATGTTCTCTTCATAGAATTTTACACCGTGAAAATGAAAGAACACTACTTCAAATGTCTTTCCTGAGATGTGCTCTTTCCCTTTCAACGTTGAACCTTCTTTATGAAAAGCGTATTGCTGAACATTCCAGGGAGCAACTCCTCCCCCCAAATGTTTGAGTTCCTGAACTCCTTCGAAACGGGTCGTCCAATCGTCCAAGTATTTCTGATCACCGAATTTCCCATCCTCTACATAAGAATAACACCATTCAATGCATCTGTCCCGCCACCAATTCAACACTTTCATCCCTCTTGCATCATTTTTAAATGTCACAAATTGAACGCAATATTTCCCGCTTTGGGCAGATTGGTCGTAGGCTTTTGTATATCGGTGCTCGGTTATCAAAACTGAAGCATCCTTCATTTCATCGATCAATACTCTCGGGTTGGAAAAAAATTGAATGTCAGCATCCAGATAAGTACAATTCTCCAGTCCGAAAGTGTTGATACAATATAAAATAGTTGAGGAAGAACAGGTCCAGCAATATTCCCCCGCGGTTCTGCTGCTTTTGATCTTTAGCAGCTCGGGGTCTTCAAATTCCTTCAGGGAAACAACCGTAAGGTGTTCAAACGGTTTTGACTTCAAGTAAGCATAGGAAGCATCATCAAACGCGAAGATGTACAAGTGAAAATCATCGCAGTTTTCCAGGAGCGACTCATACATCACCAGGCCTCGTGATAAATAACTTGAATTGAATAAAGTGCAAAAATTAAGCTTCATTTTTGATCTCATTTTATTGCTTCAACAAATAACGAATCTGGTTTTCTCACTATTCCATTCGATCCATCGAGATTAAATGTTTCCCAATCCGAGATCTGACTTTCAAAAGCTTTTTTTACCTGAACATTTTTAAATCCGGATTGTTCCAACAATCGTTTCAGCGAGTAGCGGTCATACATCCATTGATGGATCTCGCCCTGGGAACGAAAGACACCTGCACGGTAAGCATTCGCATCATCTCCCAAGAGCAGGAAGAGCAACTTTCTTTTGATCCGTGCGGACACACTTTTTAATTTTGAACCCAATGAATAAGAAGGTTTCTGCACCTGTCCACCTTGTTCTTTTCCATTGTTCCGAAACATTTCCATGATCCTTTTTACTTCGTATCCATTTCTCTCCAATAAAAAAGCATCGTTGTCCTTCGTTGTATCCTTTATGTAAGCGATCATTTCTCCACCGGAATTCGACCTCACAACCTGGTCGAACAATTCCAGCATCGTCCAATCGTATTTTTGCTCCGCACCTTTTTTTCCTTCCAGACTCTCATTCAGGTACCTGATGTAATTCAAAGCGATCTGCTCGAGGTCCGGAATGGCCACCCTGATCACCCCGCCGGGCTGAAGCACACGAAAACATTCCGCCATGAAATCCGTGGCTTTGTCTTTTGGGAAATGTTCCAGCACGTGAGAGTGGTATACTACCTTAAAACTACCCTCAGCACAAGGAATCCCACTCAAAAGGTTATGCCCGCGAACGTGCTCCGAAACGGAAACAAAATCAATGTTGGTCCAATCGGCGTGATAGGTTGCCCCACAACCCAAGTTCAAGTATGGTAATTTGCTCATTGTTTCTTTTTTAATATAAATCCTTTCCAGTACACTTCTGTTTTGTTATCAATGTTCATCGGTTTCGAGAGGTCACTGATAAATGCGTCAACGATTTCATACTGCTTCTTAAAAGACCCCACAAACTTTTCTTCATTCAGAAACCAGGCAGGATAAGAAGCTTTGTAGATCGACTCCGGCACTATCTGCACGGTAATTCTTTCGGGCTGTGACTTCACAAAAGCGGTTCTGTCGATAATGATGTAATCAAAGTCGAACGCTAGACATTTTTCTATCAACTCATAGGGCTTTTCAAAATACTGTATCACACTCGAGAGCAACAGCACCTGCTTACCTGAATCATTTATTGCTTCTTCAATCGTATAATAGAACTTCAGCTGTTCACCCTCAATACATTCCTTGCCACAATCCACAAAATGCTTTTGCTCCACCACGTTCCACTTCAGCTCTTTTAAATCTTGCAAAAAACTGCGGTTTTGGAAATAGGAACTGCCTAAAGAGCCTCCGAAATCAATAACGTGTAATACGCCATTACCTTCCAATGCAATTTTCTTGAATGCGTTCAACAAAGGCACTGTGCATTCTACTTTTTCAAACACTACAGAATCCCTTTCATAAGGCGCTTCTCCATTCTTCACTTTTAAAACAGCTGCTTTTACTGTATTTAAAATATTGGCAGCATCGTATCCGGTCGATCTCGACTGTGCCTCCGTCCAAGTTCCATAATTTCCGAACCACCCGTGAACAGGAGCTTTATAAAAAAGATCCCTGTACATTTTTTTTATAAAAATCGGCGTGATACTTCGTAGAATCTTTTTCAAACAATTCGTCAGTTTAAATATTACCAATAACAGCCTGCTTCCACATTCGTATAATTTGCCGGATATTCACTTTGCAATGGTCTTACCCAATGTTCATTCATCAGCTTTGAGATTACTTCATGCTCTTCCCAACGTTTCCCTTTTATTCCGAATAGGATCTGTGTAGCACCACCAAGATGAACTGCTTTTTTTCCGATGCGCTTCACATAGGCTGCAAGTGACAACCCGTAGGCGCCGCAGCCAATAATGGCAATGTCAAAATCTGTTTTCGAAACATCCTCACACATCGCATCCAGTGCTTCAAACCATGAAGCATATCCTGTTTTGCTTCCCGCAATCGATTGCACCGCTTTGATTGTTTTCAGATCGAAGACAGGCAGTATGTCCTGATTTTCAAACAATAGCTCACGCTTTTTGTACTGCAATTGAATGCTTTCCGCATATGGATGTATGACCAGGACTTTTTTGCCTTCCAATGCTTTCGTCCATGGTCGCTTGTTATAATAAGGCTCCAGATCCGGAAGCTGTACTTTAATTGCTTTTGAAATAAGATCATCAACCACCTTTTCCTCTTTCAGCCAGGACCCCAGGATGTCGATGCTTTGCATATCCTGTTTCATTCTTTCATAAAATTGCTCGAGGTATTTTTCATCTTCCGGAAAAAAACCAGCATTGTTGCACATCGATCTTAAGGATTTCTCCTCCAGCCAAAAAGGTCCGATCTTGCCTTTCATATAGGAGATGGATTTGCTAAAAAGCGATCCGTCCATTTTTATGAAGTGATAATTTAGAAAACATTGCAATTCAACCGAACCAAAACGAGCGACCATTAAAGGGGCGTCATTCAAAAGTCTTTCCCTGATCAGATCAGCAGCCTCCTGACCCTTACATACGGCCTGCTCATAGGTAACTCCATAAAGCGCTTCCGGGTGAAACACTTTTGAATGCATTTTATTGCTAACGTTTAAAAACCTGAGCGCTTGCTTATTCATTTTATGATTTATCACCTTGAGTGATCCATTTTAGTTGATTCATCAACTTTCTGATGAATGGTTCATTCCCCGACTTCAGGCTTTCAAAATAATCTATGATCAGCCTTTTGTTTTCCTTCTGTTCAGATACGGCAAGCTGTTTCACATCAATGGCTTTGGAGCTAAGATTCACCTGCCATTTTTTAGAATCTCCGCTGTGGGTTCCAGACCCGTCGATACCGATGTTCTGGATGAGCGATTCACCGGGGTATAAACAATACCTGTTCGTCAAAAATGCTGAAGCATACCATCGGATAGCCCAGGAATCATTTTTTGCCCCAATCTGATCCTTCAACATTTTGGCAAATGGATAGGATCCCGCGAAATCAAATTCTGAGATGAGGGAGCGCTCTTCCAATTGTTGCAATAATTTACTTCCGTCCTTTTCAAATATGTTCCAAGCCCTTTTCCATGTTGCCCATCCCCAGCAATCGGCTCCCTTTATGAAAAATGAAGCAGGCAAATTCCCTTTAACAGGATAAATATATCCTGAAATGCATGCTACATCCGTTGATGTTTCATAGACGGACAGGGCATCATTCATGAACTTAAGAAAGAATGGGGACGATAACAGATCGTCTTCCAAAACGATGATCTTCCCGAATTCGTCGACAATTTTCGAGACCCCTTCAATGATTGATTGCGCCAATCCTTTATTCACTTCGCTTTCAAAAATAATGACCTTTCCACACCATTTCTTCTCACGGATCACCTTTCTTGTTTCCTGAACGTCTTTCAACACCTTCTCGGAAGCTCCAGGTTTTGCACCGTCGGCAAAAATGAACAGGTTCGATTCTGAAGCCAATTGATTCGCCATTAAACTTTCCAGCGTCTTCCGCGTGTGTTCGGGGCGATTGTATACAAATAGCGCGACAGGAGCTGTTGCCATCTTATCTCAATTTAGACTTCATTTCCATTAAACGGTCTTTCAACCTTTGCATAAGCAAATTATTGCCAACGTAAAATTTATACATGTGCTTTTTTGCGGATCCCTGAAAATGCAAGGCATTAAAACGGATCTTTATATCGGATTCGATCTGACGGCAAAATACCTGATCTTTCTTTTTATCCATTTTTTTTATTCCCAGGTCGTTCATCTCAAAACCATCGGAACAATTGATATTGTCGTCAAATACGGATCCATTCTCAGGCACTGCAAGGTCCTTCACTTTCCCCAATTGATGGTATTGATATTCCCCGAAAGCTGTCATGTCGCAAACTCCCCCATCCAAATTATTGTCAAGGTGCTTTTGATGCTTTTCCTTCAAGCGTTTGAAATATTCGGGTTTGACATAGAGTTCTTTTACAAATTCGCAAAACTTATTCAAATATTCCTTGTCGCTGAAATAGGTGTATTGTGGGCCGATCTTATTGCAGATCGTGAAATCGTAGACGCCTTTCAGTTTTCGGAATTCAGTTCCAACGTTACAAAACAGCAGCACATCGGAATCCAGATAAAGAAAATCATTGATCTCATTTTTCTTAAGAAAGTCCTGAATGATGAACCAACGTTGAAAACAGAACAATTCATGTTCAAAGTTGTTGGTTGACATGTGTTTGTACAATTCAGCAAACAGCTTTGCTTCCAAGTCGTGATCATGAAGCTGTACGTAGTTCACAAAACTCATCGTGGGACGGACGTCATCGGTAATTAAATATATCGGACTGTCTGGATTCAACAAGTGTGCCTGCGAAAGTGAATAATTCAAATATGAATTATTACCATTGTGAATGTTCTTATGAATAAATATGATTGGTACCGACATCAACTTTAGGTTTACAAACATTCTATTTGCGTCCATTTTTCGGAAACAACGTCCCCGGGATATTCTTTTTTTATTCTGAAGCCCAGCCAGAATTTAGGCGCAAACACCTGTGAACATTTAACATTTAGCTTTGCAGCCCACCAGGAGAATGAACTATTAGCAACAGCCAGTTTATCTGCCTGCATTAAGATCTGAAAATCCACAATCGCTGAAGAATCGGATGAAATGATGTAGTTGTAACCGGAAAAATTA
>JBKJQG010000360.1:0-7980 GCA_046594925.1 Bacteroidia bacterium | reverse complement strand
GTCTGTATTGCGGAATTTTGTTAAACTGTGTTTGTTTTTTTTACCAGCTTTAATTTGTTCTATAAACTTCTCATTATGATAATCAAACGCCTCCATGAATGTCTTGCTTTTTTGCTTTAAGAAATTTTCCTTTAGCAGATACGCATCCTTAAGAGTATCTGCCGTAAGGTCCATTTCTGCTTCAAGGATTAGTTTAGCCTTTTGCTCTAACTCAATTTTTATTTGGTTTAAGTCTTCACGTAAGCGAATACTATCTGCTCCTCTAGCTGTTCTTAATTGGTTGTTTTGCGCCCACTTTTGATGGTCCACCCAATAGCCTGTTGCAAATGTCGTTTTTGTGCCTTCTGTTACAATGCGAGCATAGATAGGCACTTGTCCTAGTGAATTGATTTTTTCCTTTTTTACATAAAAGGCGTGGTTGAAATTTTTCATTGCTTTAAATGGTTTGGTTAATACTTATTTATTGCAATTCTACTCTGAAGAAAAACCAAGACAAGACTGGTTGGGTTCTAGTTGCTTTTTTTGTAGCCCTTTGCTACCAAGCATTTCGGGAAAAAAGTTACCCTCGGTCCATTTTTTACCTCGAGGGTAACTATTAGGGTAACTCTATTAAGGGATTTTAAGTGGTTTTTGAGGTTTTGTCAAAAACAAAAAATCCCTTGAAAGTGTTGCCACCCAAGGGATTTGATGCTTTTTGCATTATTTTGATATTTCTATCAGCGGAGAAATAGGGATTCGAACCCCAGGACCTGTTACAGTCAACAGTTTTCAAGACTGCCGCAATCGACCACTCTGCCATTTCTCCAGACTGCAAAAATAGTATTTTTTTTGTTATCAAATAAAAAAGTGCAAAAAATACTTTAATTCATTAACTTTGCTGTACTTCCCCGTCATTGTGCATGTGCACAAAAAACGTATGATTATGAAAAAGTACCTGCTTATCCCTTGTCTGGCGTTTGTATTTATTGCCAACGACCTCTATTCTGAGAAAGTAACAGCATTCATGACTTATGGGACTTTTTCCACGCCCGCAAAAGGTTCATACATAGAAACATATATTTCAGTGATGGGCTATTCCCTGAAATTCGTAAAATCCCCGAATGGTAAATTCCAAGGCACAGTCGACATTTCCGTTGCTTTCAAACTGAAGGGCGAGATCAAGAACGCTCAGAAATATTCACTGAGCAGTCCTGAAACAGCTGATACCACCTCAGGTTTTCCTAATTTCATTGATCAGCAACGTTACACACTTCCGAATGGAAATTATGAGATGGAACTTTCTATTGCGGATAAGAACAAGCCTTCAGAACAAGCATTTGTGACGACTGTTCCGGTGACCATTGATTTTCCTGCCAACATCATGGGTGTCTCCTCCATTCAGTTGCTGGAATCCTATGTCAAAGCCCCAACGCCTTCCATTCTTACTAAAAGTGGCTTTGATCTGACTCCATACGTATCCAACTATTATCCGGAAAACATCACCCGGATGAAGTTCTACACGGAGATGTATGGTGGAAAAAAAATATTGGGCGACTCGGCCAGAATGATCGTTTCTTATTATCTGGAATCCTTCGAAAGCAAAGAAAAACTAAGCAACTTCAGCGGATTTAATAAACAGACTGCAAATGAAGTGAACATTCTATTGTCGGAATTCAACATTGAATCCTTGCCTTCCGGAAATTATAATCTGGTGGTAGAAGTGCGGGACAAGGAGAATCAGATCCAGGCACAGCAGAAAACATTTTTTCAGAGAACCAACAAGCCGGTTGCCCTAAGCTTTGAAGACATCAAGTCCATCACTGTGACCAACACATTTGTGATTTATTACAAGAACGTGGATTCAATGGGCTATTACATCAAGACCTTGCGGCCGATCTCCAACTCATCAGAAATCCAGTTTGCAGAAAATCAAATGAATGGGAAAGACTTGACTTTGATGCAGCAGTATTTTTATAATTTCTGGAAAGCAAGAAATTCGGTGACGCCTGAGCGGGTTTGGCTGGACTATTACAAAGAAGTTCAGAAAGTCAACAAAGAATTCGGGACCTATGGGCTGAAAGGTTTTGATACCGATAGAGGAAGAGTGTATCTTCAATACGGTCCGCCGGATCAACGTTCGAAATACGAAACAGAGCCAAGTTCCTATCCCTATGAGATTTGGGAATATTATTCTTTAGTAGATAAATCACAGATCGTGACGAATCCCAACAACAAACAATCGAGCAAGAAATTCATCTTTATGAATTCGGATCTGGTGACCAACAAATATGTGCTCATCCATTCCGAAGCAAGAGGGGAGATCATTAATACACGCTGGAGATTGTTGCTTCGCAAACGCGATACCCAATCTAACGACTTTGACAAGGAAGATGCACCCGAGCATTATGGCGGGAATGCAGAAGATAATTTTAATAACCCCCGCTAATCAAGCTCTATTTTAATTTATGAAGGTTGCTGTTGTCATCTTAAACTGGAATGGTAAAGGTTTTCTTGAGCAGTTTTTGCCATCTGTTTTTGCCTGCAACACGGCTGCTTCGGAGATCATTGTTGCCGACAATGCCTCTACTGATGATTCCATAGCCTTTCTGAAGAGTACCTACCCACAAGTAAGAGTCATTCAGAATGCAGGGAATGGCGGGTTTGCCAAGGGATACAATGACGCGTTAAAATTGGTAGACGCGGAATACTATGTGCTTCTGAATTCCGATGTGGAAGTTACACCCGGTTGGATCGATGCAGTCATCAAACTGATGGACACTGATAAGAACATCGCTGCCTGTCAGCCCAAAATAAGATCTTTCTACGATAAAAAACTATTTGAATATGCCGGAGCGGCGGGAGGGTTCATTGACAAATTCGGCTACCCATTCTGTCGAGGCAGAATCCTTGATACGCTTGAAGAAGACAGCGGACAATATGACGATGTGAAAGAAGTGTTCTGGGCCACCGGAGCTTGTCTGTTTGTGAGAGCCGAACTCTATCACAAGGTCAGAGGCTTCGACGAAGATTTTTTTGCTCACATGGAAGAGATAGATCTATGCTGGAGATTGAAAAATCTTGGTTATAAAATCATGTATTGCCCTGATTCTATGGTGTTCCACGTGGGTGGAGGAACACTGAACAAAACCAGTCCTAAGAAGACATATTTGAATTTTCGTAATAACCTCATTCTTCTATGCAAAAATCACCCGCCTCAGTATTTTTTACTGAAACTAAAGTGGAGAATGGTATTGGATGGAGTAGCGGGAATGAAGTTTCTTTTATCCGGACAGTTTTCCCATTTCGTTGCAGTGTTGAAAGCACATTTTAGTTTTTATGGTAGTTTAGGAACAACCTTAAGAAAGAGGAAAGCCCTGAAACAACAAATCAAAGCATATACTACCACAGGAGTCTACCTGCACAGCATTATTGCTGATTATTACATTAGAGGAAAGAAAACGGTTAGAGAAATCAGCGAGTTGTAAGGAATTGGCTTGCCTTATTAGTATGCCTTACCGGTTATTTTATCGATATTTACCTGAATAAAGATAATATATTAATTTTTGATTATGAAAAAACTTAAAAGTATAGCCATTCTTTTCCTATTGACCGCTTTTCTATTTGGTACTTCCTCTTGTCTTGTTGTTCATACAAAGGACAACGGTAAGCACAAGGGTTGGTTTAAGAATTCCAAGAATCCACATAACCCAAATTCTTCAAATCCTGGTAACGGTAACGGCAAAGGCAAAGGCAAAAAATAGTTTGTTGCTGTTAACTTAATGCGGGTTTTTGACTTTTATAGATAACAAAGTTGTTTTAAGTCTCTATAAAGAGCAGCTTTAACAAAAACTCTCCACAGCCAATCTATAAGAATCCATCCCAAAACCTGAAATGGAACCTTTGCATTTTGGTGCGATCAGGGAAGTATGTCGGAAATCCTCACGGGCAAATACATTGGAGATATGCACTTCGATAACCGGTGTCTTAATGGAAGCAATAGCATCGCGTAAAGCGACAGATGTATGCGTATAGCCGCCGGCATTGATGATGATCCCGTCAAAAGAAAAACCAACTTCATGCAACTTATTGATTAGCTCACCTTCTACATTGCTCTGGTAGTAATCCAGTTCAATGTTGTCGTACTTCTTTTTCAGGTCCTTGAAATACGCTTCAAAGGTCTGACTTCCGTAGACATCCGTCTCGCGAGTACCTAATAAATTGAGGTTGGGGCCGTTTATGATGATGAGTTTCACGATAGTTATGAGTTCTTGTTTGTTTATTATTAGTTCTGCGTGTAAATATAAGCGAAAATTACCTTTCGTATTTTTACAAGAAATCAAATAAAAGGGAAACGCCGATAGCAACCAGCCCAATGAACTATTGAACCAATAAACCAATAAACCAATGAACTATTGAACCAATGAACTGGAGTGTTTACATAAAAGGCTTCAAGTCCTTTTTGTCATTGGAAAGATCCTTGTCGGAAAACTCCATCGAAGCCTATCTGCACGATGTGAACAAGCTTTGTCAGTTCCTGGAATTCAAAAAATACGATCTTTCTCCGAAGGACATTCAGTTGAGTCATTTACAGGAGTTCGCGCAATGGGTGAACGAATTGGGCATGTCGGCCGGATCCCAAGCACGCATGATCAGCGGGATCAAAGGTTTTTACAAGTACCTGCTGCTGGAAAATCTATTGACGATAGATCCGACTGCTTTGCTCGAAGCTCCGAAACTAGCGCGCAAATTACCTGATACATTGAGTGTGAACGACATCAACCGTTTGATAGAAGCCATCGACCTGAGCAGAGTAGGAGGGCAGCGCAACAAAGCCATGCTCGAAACCCTTTACAGTTGTGGGCTACGGGTGAGTGAATTGGTAAATCTGAAAATATCCAATCTGTTTTTTCAGGAAGACTACATCAAGGTGACTGGGAAAGGGGATAAGGAAAGACTTGTCCCGATAGGGACTGCCGCCATCAAACAGATCGAGATCTACAAGAATGAGGTTCGCTGCCACGTTCCGATCAAGAAGGACAATGAAGATTTTCTTTTCTTGAACAACCGCGGAAGTAAGATCTCCCGGGTTCACGTCTTCACCACCATCAAACAACTGGCTTTCAACATTCAGTTAAAGAAGAAGATCAGTCCGCATACTTTCCGCCATTCTTTTGCTACACATCTCATTGAAGGAGGAGCAGATCTGAGGGCTGTACAGGAAATGCTCGGACACGAGTCTATAACTACAACAGAAATTTATACTCACCTCGACCGCGAGTATTTGAGACAGGCGATCATTCAGTTTCACCCGCGTTCTTAATCTTTCTTTTCTGCCGGAGGCTGTTTGTTTTCCTTGAGTTTGTCAATCAGCACCCTTTTGAATTGTTCTTCGGCGTGATAGAGTTGAGACACTTTCCGAATAGAGAGCACAGATTTGAATTTACTGTGGTAATCCTTCTGAATATCAAGTTCCTTCTGGCGAAAAAGGAAATCGTTCTCCATCGCCAGTTCAATTTCCTTTTCAGTAAGCTCATCGAAATTCTTTTTTGCTTCACGGATATCCATTTTCCGCTTTTTCCGCAGTTCCTGTAGTTTTTCGTTGTACTGGTTGTAAACAGGCCAGAATTTCTGTGCTTCTTCGGGAGTGAGGTCCAGTTTGTTGGTTAGATAGGCAATTTTCATTGCTTCGATGTTATCCTGCTTTTCCTGTTGGCGGTTCTTTCCATTTGGCGGCGGACCCATGGGTTGAGAATAAGCCATGCCTGTTAGTGTGATAAAGGCCAGGACAAGGATGGTTCTTAATGTTGCTTTCATAATTCTAAACTTAAATTTGATTCGTCAATGTTGTTATCGATAAGGTAATTCTCAATGCTGTTCTCGTCTTCCGCATCAGCAGAAGGATTCAAGGATGCGTCTGCCGTCAGTTGGTCGATGATGTCATTCTCGCTTATGTAATAAAGATTGTCTTCCAGCGACAATTCTTCTGTTTCCACATTTTTATCGCTGTCTGTATTCAGGTAACCAATCCCGGAAAAAGCAATGACGATGGTCAGTATCAGAGGGACAGCAAAGCGTGGACGGAATAGGATTTGTAGCCATCCCAAAATTGCCGGTGCTTTTTTATCAGCGATTGCCTTTTCCTGAATAATGGTTGGCAGTTCGTCAAAATATTCCGCCGGCACTTCAAAAGGATTGTAACGGTCGATGCTCAAAAGGGTAGGAGCCATTGCTCGGATGTCTTCTTCATCCTCAATGCGGTTTTGCAGCTTGGATGTGAAAGCATCAAAATAGGCTTCTGATGGATTGAAGGGGTTCTTGCCATTCAGCCCGTTGAGCTGTGGCGACAACCCATTCAGGTCCTCGCCTTCATTTTCTATGTGGTGATCTTTGTTCATTCTCTTGTTTTGATTGATTTCCAAGCCAGGTTTAATGCTGTTTTAGATAATTTTCAATTTTTTTGACCGCATGATGATACGATGCTTTCAGCGCCCCGACCGATGTTTCGAGGATGCCGCTCATTTCTTCGTATTTCATTTCATCAAAGTATTTCATGTTGAAAACAATGCGCTGCTTGTCGGGTAATGTCAGTATGGCTTTCTGAAGTTTGGTCTGGATCTCGTCGCCTTTGTAATAACTGTCGCTTTCCAGGTTGTTGGCCAGAAAGGCTGACACATCGTCCAGCGGAATGCCTGCACGTCTTTTCTTCTGATTCAGGAAGTTGATGGATTCATTGGTCGCTATGCGGTACATCCAGGTGAAGAGCTGAGATTCTTCTTTGAAATTCTCCAGGTTTCTCCAGACTTTGATGAAGACGTTCTGAAGCACATCGTCCGTATCATCATGGTTGATGATGATCTTGCGGATGTGCCAATAAAGTCGTTTCTGATATTCCCGGACCAGGAGGTTGAAAGCATAATTGCGTGTAGCCTCGTTCCGGAACTGTTCGATGATCTCCAGGTCGTGGGGAGAGATCTTGGAAATGCTATGTGTTGCCTGATCGTTCATCTTGAAAGCCCGTCTCAGGATGCTGAGAGGAGGCTCTTATTTGCGTTTTAAGACCTTATTCACTGCTTCGACTATGTTCACAGTATCCAGACCGTATTTTGTCATCAATTGATCCGGTGTGCCGCTTTCTCCGAAACTGTCGTTGACAGCAACCATCTCTAATGGAGTAGGAAGCTCTCTGGCCAGTAACTGTGCTATGCTGTCTCCCAATCCTCCGTTCATCTGGTGTTCTTCGGCGGTGACAACGCAGCGTGTTTTTTTTGCCGAGGTTAGGACAGCGAGATTGTCCAAAGGTTTAATCGTATGTATGTTTATTATTTCTGCACTTATTCCCTTAGCGGCAAGTTGTTCTCCGGCTTCAATGGCTTTCCATACCAAATGTCCGGTAGCGAAGATGGTAACGTCTGTTCCTTCATTCAACATCACGGCTTTTCCGATCTCGAATTTTTGGTCAGCAGGAGTGAAGTTGGGAACGGTAGGACGGCCGAATCTCAGGTAAACTGGTCCTTCATATGCGGCGATGGCTATTGTCGCAGCTTTTGTCTGATTGAAATCACAAGGATTGATCACGGTCATGCCCGGAAGCATTTTCATCAATCCCAGGTCTTCCAGGATCTGGTGAGTGGCTCCGTCTTCTCCCAGTGTTAACCCGGCGTGGGAAGCACAGATCTTTACATTCTTTCCGGAGTAAGCAACGGATTGACGGATCTGGTCATACACCCTTCCTGTAGAGAAGTTCGCAAAAGTTCCTGTGAAGGGGATTTTGCCACCGATGGTCAGACCGGCTGCAATGCCTATCATGTTGGCTTCAGCAATTCCTACCTGAAAGAAACGCTCTGGATGGTCTTTTGCAAAAGCATCCATCTTCAGGGAACCGGTAAGGTCGGCACACAACGCTACCACGTTCGGATTGCTTTTTCCAAGTTCTGATAATCCTGCTCCAAATCCTGAGCGGGTGTCTTTCTTTTCGGTAAAGGTGTATTTTTTCATTTAATT
>JBKJQG010000357.1:0-68667 GCA_046594925.1 Bacteroidia bacterium | reverse complement strand
CCAATAATAGCCGCTGGAGGTCCGAGCTGTGGACAGAAAGGATCCAATCCGGTATAAGGATCGCACAATTCATAAAACAAGGAATCACCATCGGGATCGGTGGCGGAATGATCAAACGACAAAGGAACACCGGCACATAAAAAGATTGGAGGAAAATTGGTGTAACGCGGACTGCTATTTAAGGGCGCGATCGTATTATCCGGGATGTGCGCCATATAACTAGAACCCACGTCACCCGGATTCACGAGGTTTAAGATCGTTCCATTCCTGCAGCAACGCTGATAAGTCAAATTGTATCCCCCGGGAATGTTCGGAAGATTCACAATGGCTTGGTAAATGGCTTCCTCCACGCAGACATTCGTTGGAGGCGTAAAGCAGGGATTGTTGATCGTGGCGGGAAGAACAACTGTTCCCGGCAAAGGCATTTGAAGACTGTCTATGAAAGCTCCCGCACTGTTGAAGATGAAAACACAAGCAGGATTATCGAGCGGAGGAACTCCGTTATAACAGTCGCGGTAAACTTTTAGAGTGATGCGGTAAGTGCTGCCTCCGAGGTCGTCATAATAAATTTCGCCACCCACAATGTGAGTAGCGAAATTCTTTAATGAGAACATCATCAAGAGACTTAAGAGCGTAAAACGTATCAACCGCATTTTTAAAATTCACAATCAAATAAACGTGTTATTTTAAACGTGTGATGTGGAAATATCCTGCAAACACTTTATTATCGGATTGTTCAGAAGCCTTAAAAGAAGAACTGGCATGGGCTTGAGCCATTACCTTTCCGGAAGCAGGCACTGTTAACACATAATAGTAAACTCCGTCACTTTGTTTTCCACTGGTCCAATTGTTTTGATAATCTGCACTTTCATAAATCTTTTTTCCCCAACGGTCGTAAATTGCAACAGAACTTCCAGGGAATTTATCCAAATTTTCAATATAGAAAAATTCATTTTCTACCGGACCTGTACCATCCGGTGTAATGATGTTTGGAATGTTTAAAACACAGCTAGTTTCAACATCGATCGTCACCAGATCTGTCTGAACATTTCCGCAGGTATCAATGATCGTTATCATGTATACGCCGGGGGTGGTTGCAACAACACTTGTATTAGCACTGCCGGGAGAGCTAACACTGTCAGAACCGGAAACGGTAGTCCAATAAAATGTATAGGGTGCACCTCCACCGGTTATTTGTCCGTTCAGCGCGACAAGATCGCCAGGGCAAACGAGCATATCGGAGCCTGCTGTTGCTACCATAGAAGCAAAAGTTATTACAGTTACTGTTACAGAATTGGTAACGGAAGGAGTTGAAGTGGGACAAGCATCAGCAACCGTAACAGTATAAGTAGTCGTTGTTGTTACAGTAGGGCTGGGATTTGGAGTGGACGGTAAACCTCCGCTCCATGTGTACGTATAGGGCTGAAGTCCGCCTGTTACCATGACACCCAAAGGTGCTACACCGCCAAAACTACAAAATGTTGTGTCTCCGCTAACAGCAATTGACATCGGTGTTACATCTTGGACATATAAGTTGGCAATGCTGATCGGCTGAGGACATACCGCGCCTTGAATGACATTCAGAACGATGGTCTCAATTCCTTCAACGCCATCGATTCCTGCGCTGATACAATATTGAACAGAATCCACACCTATCGGAAAGATGATCTGGTTGGGCAATGGTAAACTTCCTGGACTAACGCTATAATCTGTTCCGTTCGTTGCCGTTCCTCCTATGCTGATGTTAAAAGTATCTGCGACTGTAAGCGGAGAAGTTCTGATAAAATAAAAGCATGCAGGTGTACAGCCTTCAAACAAAGTAGAATCGTTCACCGCTGCAATTTGCGTACTGATGGTCATTACCGGCGCAGGAAATACAGTTACCAAAACACTATCCATTACACTTGGTGTCGGATCAACGGTGTTTGTACAGGCGTCACCTACTGTCAGGTAATAGGTTGTGTTACCAGCGCCCGGGCTCACCGCAACCGTAGCTGCAGATCCGGCTCCACCCGACCAGGAATAGGTATATGGAAGTACGCCTCCCGTGATAACACCGCTAATTGTAGCTGTACCCGAACCGCAATAAGATGTATCTCCGCTGGTGACAATTGTCATTGGGCTTACGTCCTGAATATATAAATTGGCGAAACTGATTGGCTGAGGGCAGACAGCTCCTTGAATTACACTCAACAAGATAGTTTCAACGCCTTCAACAGCATCGATTCCTGCATCAATGCAATATTGAACAGAATCCACTCCGATAGGGAAAATGATTTGATTTGGCAAAGCAGTAGCGCCAGGCGTAACACTATAATCGATTCCGTTTGTAGCGGTTCCGCCAATGGTGATGTTAAAGGTATCGGCTACAGTAAGAGTAGATGTTCTTATAAAATGAAAACAGGTGGAGCCCACGCATCCTTCGAACATCGTTGAATCATTCACTGCTGCAACCTGAGTATTTATGATCATGACGGGTGCAGGAATCGCAGTTACCAAAACGCTATCCGACACGTTTGGTGTAGGGTCGACCGAATTCGTGCAGGCATCGCTCACTGTTAAAGTATACGTTGTAGTAGCAACCGGAGTTACTGCGACCGAAGAAGCGCTGCCAGCCCCACCCGACCATGAATACGTGTAAGGAGCAACCCCACCGGTGACCAGTCCTGTTATCGTTGCCGCGCCAGAACCACTGCAAATACTTGTATCTGTGCTCATAATCACAGAGAGTGAATCAAATTCATTCAGGTAAACTGTCGCGTTAGTAGTCGTTCCACCACATATCCCAGTCAGAAAAATTGTCAAATCGATTGTGTCTAGTCCTTCCAAAACTCCATCCGGTACAGCATTGATGCAATAAGAAATAGAATCTTGTCCCGGTGCAAAAATCAATACGGAAGGCAAGGGAACGCCGAGAGCTCCTGTATTGTAATCCACTCCATTAACAGCAGATCCCGCGATGGTTAAATTTACCGTGTCGGCATTTGCGAGATTTGAAGAACGTACGAAATAGATACATGCCAATCCACATCCTTCATACAAAACAGAGTCATTCGGACCACCGTAAGAAATTTCAGGAATGATCTGAACACCTTGGCTGGTGAAACTTCCCTCTTCCAAAAACACTCCGGAATCGAGGACATGATCGCCACCGTCTCCAACTGCAAGTTTAATGTGATATGTTTGTCCGCATAGAACAGCAGCGGTTGCTGTGAGAGGCACGGTGAACCCGTCGTATTGAATGGTAGCACCATCTGGCGCCGTACCACTTCCAAAGCCATCACCATTGTCAAAATAGTATGCTGAGTAACTGTACAAATTCAAATTGAACATTGTCACAGGCAACGTTGTTCCGGGAATAATTGCAATATTTTCTGCACCGCCGCTGAATGGACCGGAAATACCGGGGCCGCTGATAAAAAATCCAAATCCATCATTGATCCCTCCCGGAGTTGTGCTAACAAACTCCATGTATTCTTCAGAAGCAAAAACATAATTAAATTTAACCGTATCAGACGTCGGAATAAAATCGAATTCTAAAATCGTAGCATCGAAACTCATGGTTGGAGACATGATGATATCCAAATCCGGATCGCCCACAAGCCCATTACTTAAAGAAGCACCGGAAGTGTTGTTTGGCCCGACTGCATTAATAATGTTTCCCGAAGTCAAAAGTACTCCCGAAGGAAAACCTATATTAGATACACCACCGAAGGTACCACGGGCATTCACCGCTCCCGTATATGTGATCCCACTTACAGTAATCCCTGTCCCCAATAGTGTATCAACCAGTTGAGCCGGAGTGGCAGCTGCGACAACTAATTGAGCCGAAGCCGTATTAAAGAAAAGTACTGTGGCAATTCCTGTTGTAATTTTTGTAATGACTGATTTCATTCGGATTTGATTTTTTGCTATTTAACTAATGTGACACTTCCTAAATATCTTTTGACTTCATCATGATACCCCTCCAGATCAAATATGACGGCATACACTGCGGAGGGAGATTGACTTCCTTTGAAAGTTCCATCCCATCCTGTATCGATGTCCTCTGTTGAAAAAACCAGTTCTCCCCAACGGTCATAAATTCTCATGCTGTATTTTTTAATTCCTGCGCCGTATCCCATGAATACATCGTTCCTGCCGTTTCCATTCGGAGAAAAAGCATTAGGGAAATAAAAATAAAAATCAGGCAGGACATTTAGGACCTGATAAGTTGTGTCCTTACAGCCTTCCACGTTGGTTGTCACCAGCATTACCGTATAAGTTCCTTCCTGCAAGTAATTGTGTGAAGGATTCTGCAACGTCGAAACAGAATCTTCAGAGCCGTCACCGAAATTCCAATAGTATGAAACAGCACCGGTGGATTGATCATAAAACTGAATGCTTTGATTCGTCACAAAGTCTTGTCCGAACTCCGCATGAATAGGAAAAACGATAACATCCACAATGTCCGTGATGGTTAGCCCGCAAGCATCTGTCACGGTCACGGTGTAACTGGTGGAAACAGCAGGAGCTACCGTTGCTGAATCAATGATGGAAATAGAAGGCGACCAATTGTAAACATAATCGGGAAGCCCGAGGCTTGGGTTGGCGTCGAGCAAGACGCTGATGCCACTGCAAATACTAGTATCGTTACTCAGGGTCATTTGCAAAGGTGTGTATGGAACAACGGTGATGGTGACGTTGTCACTGGCTGTATTTCCGCAGCTGTCGGTCACTGTAACCACATACGTTGTTGTTATTGCCGGACTTACATTCGCCACGGCGGCAGTGCTGGAGCTGTTCGTCCAGGTATAATTATAATTTCCGATGCCCACGCCACCAGCGGCGACAGCAGTCAGAGGAATACTGATGAAAGGACAAGCAAGGATACTATCGTTGTTAACACTTACTGTAAGAGGAGGCGAATCAACGATGAGCAACGTGAGTGAAGCGGTATCGTTTCCGCAAGGAGTGCTGGCGTAAACCGTCAGTATCACCGTTTCGGTTCCTTCGACCAGTGCATCAGCTATTGAATTGATGGTGACGTATGCTGTATCTTGTCCTATCGGAAAAAAAACACTATCGATGATAGGGGAATAATCTGAACCGTTGATGGCCGTTCCGGCAAGCGTAAAATAAAAAGTATCTGCAACAGCCAAATTGTTTGTTCCGCGGTCGAACAAGATCGAAGCGAAGCCGCAGCCTTCATAGATGGTGGTATCGTTTCCTGTAGCCGCACCACCAAAACTAGTAGCGGAAGACATGAAAACATTTCCAGTACTGACAAAACTTCCTTCCTCAATGAAAACTCCTGAATCCAACTGGTCATCTCCGCCATCAGCGATCGCGAGCTTGATGTGGTATGTTTGTCCGCATTGCAAAATGGCGGTAGCCGTCAAAGGCACCGTGAATCCGTCATACTGAACACTCAGCCCGTCAGGAGCCGTACCCGATCCGAATCCGTCACCATTGTCGAAATAATACGCCGAGTTCACATTCAGGTTGAGGTTGAACATGGTAACGGGTAAAGCCGTTCCTGGGATGAGTGCAATGTTTTCGGCACCTCCGCTGAACGGACCGCTGATACCCGGGCCGCTGATGAAGAAACCGAATCCGTCATTGATGCCGCCGGGAGTTGAACTGACAAACTCCATGTATTCTTCGGAGCCAAAAACATAATTGAATTTCAGAGTATCGGAAGTTGCTGTAAAATCAAACTCGAGGATAGTAGCATCAAAACTCACTACCGGTGACATGATGATGTTCAGATCCGGGTCTCCCGGAAGCAGATTGCTCAATGATGCTCCGGACATGTTGTTCGGCCCGATCGCATTGTTCAGGTCGCCCGTGGTGAGGATCACCCCCGATGCGAAACCAATATTGGAAGCCACTCCATTGAAAGTTCCTCTTGCTCCGGGGCTGCCGGTGTAAGTGATCCCGCTGGCTGTCAAACCGCCACCTAAAAGCACGTTCTGCACCATGAACGTCGGAGCAGGCAAAGTGCTTACCGTCAACTGGGCATCCAGCAGACTTGGTATGACCAAGGCAGTAAGGGAAAAAAAGATAGTTTTAAACCTGTGTAGGATGAAATGCATTTTTTTTATTGTAATCTGGCTATCAAGCAAATATATCAAAAAGTCGTTAAAAATATATGATTAAACTGTTCTTATTACAAGTTCATCGAACAAAAATTGTCGCTTTTAACCAGCTTATTGCCTTCCAACATATCATCAGATGAGGTTTTCAGCCAGATAGTTGCAGGCAGAACTTAATATTTCAACACAATTACTACATTTTTGAGGGCTCCTGAAAATGTGTTTTTGACAATTCTTATGCTTTGAAGGCGCTATTTTGAGAAAAAACCACAAAAAAATGCCCATTTTAAGTCCTAATGGTCTTTATTTATGAAGAATTTGAAAACTACCGGGCTTTGACCAACTTAGTTTTCAAGCGGAACCGGAGCCCGCTTAATTTTTTAACAAAAAAAGGCTGGTGTCGATAATAATTGCAAATTTGTCGGCACAAAATCTCCAAGCAGAATTCTAACTTAATACTAAGTATAAATGACAAATCCAGCGATCAACTCTTATATAGAAAAAAACAAAGACCGTTTTTTGAATGAACTTTTTGAGATTCTCCGCATTCCTTCCGTAAGTGCAGATCCCAAGTACAAAGAGGATGTAGTGAAAACGGCAGCGCTGATAAAAGACAAATTGATTGCAGCCGGGGCAGAGAACGTGGAGATTTGCGAAACAGCAGGATACCCGATCGTATACGGAGAAAAGATCATAGATAAAAATTTACCGACGGTACTGGTCTACGGACATTACGATGTTCAGCCCGCTGATCCCCTTGAATTATGGACATCCGGACCATTCGAGCCGGTGATCAAAAAAACAGACTTGCATCCGCAGGGAGCGATCTTCGCAAGAGGATCCTGTGATGATAAAGGACAAATGTATATGCACGTGAAAGCATTTGAATTGATGGTGCAGACGAACTCGCTTCCCTGCAACGTGAAATTCATGATCGAAGGAGAAGAAGAAGTTGGTTCCAATAACCTGGGCACATTTGTAAAACAGAACAAGGAAAAATTAAAAGCGGATGTGATTGTGATCTCTGATACGGGAATCATTGCAAACGACATTCCTTCCATCACCGTCGGACTGAGAGGTCTGGCTTATGTAGAAGTAGAAGTGACAGGCCCTAACCGCGACTTACATTCCGGACTTTATGGAGGCGCTGTTGCCAATCCGATCAACATTCTTTGCGAAATGATTGCAAAAATGAAAGACGACAAGAACCACATCACCATTCCTGGATTCTATGATGATGTTGAAATTTTAACTGCTGAAGAGCGTGCTGAAATGGCAAAAGCTCCATTCAGTCTGGACGAATATAAAAAATCCTTGAACCTTTCCGACATTCACGGAGAAGAAGGATTCAGCACCAACGAACGCAATTCGATCCGTCCGACCCTGGATGTGAATGGTATCTGGGGCGGTTATCAGGGTGAAGGAGCCAAAACGGTGATCGCATCAAAAGCATATGCAAAAATTTCCATGCGCTTGGTTCCTCATCAGGACAGCGAAAAGATCATGAAGATCTTCACGGACTATTTCAAAAGCATCGCTCCGAAATCTGTCAGCGTAAAAGTAACGCCTCACCACGGAGGAGAGCCGGTTGTAACACCGAGCACTTCGGTAGCTTACAAAGCAGCAAGCATGGCGATGGAAACGACCTTTGGAAAAAAGCCAGTACCGGTCCGTAGCGGAGGAAGCATTCCGATCGTTGCGATGTTTAAATCAGAACTGGGATTAGATTCCGTGTTGATGGGCTTTGGTCTGGATTCCGATGCCATTCACTCACCTAACGAACATTACGGTGTTTTCAATTACTTCAAAGGCATTGAGACGATTCCTTATTTCTTTAAAAATTTCGCTGACTTAAGTAAATAATACGAATTACGAAAAAACGATCCCGATAGCTATCGGGATTTCGAATCTGTCTATGATGTGTCAGGGTCGTCATTTCGACGGGGACAACTGGAGCCATTTGTGAGAGATTGCTTTTGCCCTCAATGACGCTTCGGAGATGTATTAATTTTTAAACATTCCTTTTTATGAAAAACATTCTTGCCATTATTTTGTGTTCATTCCTCCTTTCTTCCTGCGGAGAATTTAAGGAAGTAACCTTCAGTGGGATAGAAAGCATGAAGCTGACAAAAATTTCCCAGCAGGGTGCTGAAGCAGAAATGGTGATCAAAATAAAGAACCCGAATAAGACCGCATTTAAAATATATAAATCGGATTTTGACGTGACGTTGAACGGGATCACGGGCGGGAAGGCAAGTTTGGCGGACAATGTAAAGATCAAGGCTAACTCAGAACAATCCTATACTTTCAAGATCAAATCGGATTTCTCATCCATTAGCTTGTCGGATCTTCCTAAATTAATGTCGCTCGCAAGCAGTAAAAGCATCCGCATTGGGTTGAAAGGCAATCTGAAAGTCGGGAAATTGCTTTTGAAAAAAAATTATCCGGTAGAGCTGAGCGAAAGTGTTCCCGTAGGGCTGAATTAATTTTTCATACTGCGTAACCGACAAGCTTCAACTCTGTCGAGTCCCAACAAACCAGTTGTGGTAGTCACTTCAATTTTTTCAGCGTCCTCGTAATTTTCAAAATGTTCTATCACGAAGGCAGCCACATTTCGTTCGAGGGAAGCACTGTTGCCTTCCCCCTGCAGACTAACCTCCAGGCCCTGGCTTCCGCTTCTGAAAGCAAGCACTTCATAAGTGGTCGTGGTCGTTTTTACGGGAATGAAGGTATTCAGACAAAAAAGAATGTTGATCAGGCACATCCCGAACCCTGAAAAAGCATACATCGCAAACTGGTGATATTCCATGTCGAGATAGTCCTTCACATATTTCCATTGGATGAAACCCAGGCTTCCGCAAATAAAAAGCAGAATGAAGACCGCTCCGATACTGATGACCGTGGTCGACCAAAACCAGATGAGCACAGGTATGCCGACAAACAATCCGACGAACGTAGCGATCATAGCCACGTATATTCCATTGCGCTGTATCGTTGTTTGAAACAAAGAATACCGTTCATCGATATGGGAATTATCGAGAATGAGTTTGTTTAGTTTGTCTTGATTGTTGCTGCTATCCGCCACTACTTCCATCACCGCCACAGCCTTTTCGGCATACACGCGTACCCGATAATCACCCTTCACATTGTCCGGATCTTGATTCAGCATCAGCACAATGTAGTTGTATAAATGCGGCAGCTTCTTTTTGAATTCTTTGGGTGCTTCAAAGAAATGCTCCACGCAGACAGCAAAAAACTCGTGCATATTGGTCCCACCATACTCCCGCAGGAAGGTCACTTTCTTTTCTTTCAACTCTAGATAATCTTTCATCGCCACATCTTCCCACTTTTCGAGATAGGCCGAAAAATGTTCGTCATAATTTCCCTCTTCATCGAGGTCGATGTAAAGGGCGTGGGCCAGTTCGTGCAGACCCAGGTTCACTTTGTCATCGTCCACGGCATACCCTTCCTTGAAGTCGTTCCAGGAAAGCGAGAGCACTCCACTCTGGGTATTGAGACCCTTCAGGTTGGTGTTCAAATATTTGGAAAAGAAAATTCGCGGAAAAACATTGATCGCATAAAGGTGAGAGATCATGTAATCTTTCAAACCGAAAGTCAATTGAATGGCAGCCGCAGAAATCAGCACTTTAATCTCGTCGGTGATCACCAACCCCTCCCTGCCGATGAATTTTTTGTCTTCCATGAATTTGAACAGGCGGTCGACAAAAACTTCCTGTGCATCCGGAGAAAGATTTTTGAAATAAGTGTTTTTTTGCTTGAGCAGATTATAAGGCACGTATGAAATTAAAAATTATTATCGGTAAATAAAAATTATTAGTCCGTATTTTTACAAAATGAATTCTCATCCACACAAACATACGAATGCACTCATCCACGAAACCAGCCCCTATTTGTTGCAGCACGCGCACAATCCTGTGAATTGGCTGGCATGGAACGAAGCCTCATTGGAGAAAGCAAAAACAGAGAACAAGCTCATCCTGATCAGTGTGGGCTACTCTGCTTGCCACTGGTGCCACGTGATGGAGCACGAAAGTTTCGAAGACGAGAACGTTGCAAAACTGATGAACGATCATTTCATCTGCATAAAAGTCGACCGTGAAGAAAGGCCTGACATCGATCAGGTATACATGCTGGGAGTGCAACTGATGACGGGCCAGGGAGGTTGGCCATTGAATTGTTTCGCCTTGCCGGACGGAAGACCGATTTACGGCGGAACCTATTTTCCCAAAAGCAATTGGATGAACATCCTTCTGAATTTGGCGGACCTCTATCAGCAGGAACCCGAAAAAGCTATTGATTATGCTAAACAGCTGACCGAAGGCGTGAGATTAGCAGAACTGGTGAAAACAAACCCCGAGGAAGCTTCATTCAAAATAGAAACGCTGCATAAAAGTGTGAAGACCTGGAAAACGAGATTAGATAAAGTAGATGGCGGTCCGGACAAAGCACCCAAATTTCCGTTGCCCAACAATTATCAATTCTTACTAAGGTATGCACATCATACCAAGGACGAAGAACTCCTAGACCACATTCAGCTGACCTTGAAGAAAATGGCTTACGGCGGGATCTACGATCAGATCGGCGGGGGCTTTTCCCGTTATTCGGTGGATCACCTCTGGAAGGTGCCACATTTCGAAAAGATGCTTTATGACAATGCACAACTGGTCACCTTGTATTGTGAAGCCTATCAGAAAACAAAAGATCCGCTTTACAAACAAATTGTTTATGAAATACTTGCATTTGTCGAGAGGGAACTCACTTCCCCTGATGGCGGTTTCTATGCTGCCCTAGATGCTGATTCGGAAGGCGAAGAAGGGAAATATTATGTCTGGACAAGATTCGAATTGCAAGAACTTCTCAAAGAAAAATTCGATCTTTTTGCCGATTACTATAATGTCAATCAAAGAGGCTTCTGGGAACACGAAAACTACATTCTCCTGCGTCACGAGGAGGAGGAAACAATTGCAAAGCGCAACAATATCAGTACGGAAGAATTACAGAAATTCATCCGAGAAAGCAAAAAACAATTGCTGAAAGTCAGAGAGCAGCGCATCCGTCCGGGTCTCGACAACAAGATCATCACATCCTGGAATGCTCTGATGATAAAAGCTTATGCAGACGCGTATACCGTGTTTGATGAAAATTATTTTAAGGAAATTGCCTTGAAGAATGGAGACTATCTCATAAAGAATTGTCAGGATGAAAAAGGAAAGCTCTTCCACCTGAATACGGGTGCGGTAAATGGATTCTTAGAAGATTACGCCTGGACCATTGAAGCCTTCATTGCATTGTACGAAATCTCCTTCGATGAAAGCCACCTATATAAGGCCAATGATTTGATGCTGTACGTCCTGGAACATTTCAAAGACGAAAACTCCGGCATGTTCTATTTCACATCCGACCAAGACAAAGCTCTGATCAGCCGGAAAATGGAACTTTCGGACAATGTGATCCCTGCGTCGAATTCAGGCATCGCCAAATCGTTGTTCTTGCTCGGCCATCATTTCGGGCTGCCAGACTATATTACTATGAGCAGCAAAATGCTAAACAACGTACTCGGCGAACTGGAGCAATATGGTGCGGGATACAGCAACTGGGCGATTCTAATGCTCTATTTTACCGCGCCCTTCCACGAATTGGCAATTGTTGGTAAAGCTGTTGATGAAAAAAGGAAAAGCCTCCATAAACATTACATTCCAAATAAGATATTTGCAGGAAGTGCTTCTGAAAGCTCTTTACCTTTGCTGCTGAACCGACAAAAAAGAGAAGAAACTCTGATCTATGTCTGCCGCAACAACACCTGTTCGGCACCGGTAAAAGAAATGGACGAAGCCCTGAAACAAATGCAGCTTGAATGAAATTACTGACTACCCTTCTCCTTTTAACACTCCAGCTAGCCGCGTTTGGCCAACTGATTAGCACTGCTCCGACGGAAATCGGCATAGGTCCATCTTCCTTCAATGCCAAGACCATCAAAAAGAACAAGATCCGCAAGATCGATGTGGTGATCGTGGACAAGCCCGACGGAGAGATCATCATTGACAAAGGCGCAAGTCAGGGTTATGAATTCGACAGTCTCGGCAGGACCATCCGCTATTATTACACCATTTTGAATTTCGCTGAGAATGAAGTTGTAGATGTTCCCGAGATCAGAAGAAAAGGAAAGCT
Organism: Bacteroidia bacterium; assembly: GCA_046594925.1. GTDB lineage: Bacteria > Bacteroidota > Bacteroidia > 2-12-FULL-35-15 > 2-12-FULL-35-15 > 2-12-FULL-35-15. The sequence goes on along the minus strand of JBKJQG010000357.1, from coordinate 56,401 downwards.
CGTACAGGCCGCTACGAACAAGACGGTGACAAAATACTTCAACGACACCATATTTGCTGACATCTATTACGATCAAAAGAGCAGGATCATTGCGAAGCGGGTGAAAATGGGTGCTTACTATAATTCTTATTATTATGAATACAACAACAAGGATCAGATCATAAAAGAACTGCACTTCCGCGAAACAAACATCAGTGAGGATAAGAAGCTGTTCAAACTTGGTGTGCAGAACATTCTCTCCAGCGAAACATTCGAATACGTTCAAATGACCCCGACTCAAGTCAAGAAGCGTTGTCTGAATGACGAGGGGCGTGAATACAAAAAAGCCATCATCAATTACGATGAGAAGGGAAATAAACTTTCGGAGAGCTATGAATTCATAGTAAGCTGGATGCGTCAGGAAAACGTTTATCAATACGACAACAAAGAGTTCCTGACTGAAAAGACTTATACAAGCAATGAAAGTGGGAATGTAAAAGAATATACCGTTTATAAATACGATGCCAGCGGAGTTCTTCTCGAAGAAAAAAAATTCAAGAACGACGCTTTGGTTGGAGAGACCAGTTATTTATATGACGAGACGAATACCATTCTAAAATCGAAGATCAACCGCGATCATAAGAACAACTCAATCGGGATTGTGAAATTCGGATATAGTTTTTATTAGATGGCTCTACTCAATGTCCTTTTATCAAGCATGATAGTGGCAGACACCTACTCGCCAAAAACTATATTCGGACAATTTATTGAGGACTACCATGTTTCGATAATTGTGGTGACCTGCAGCTTGATCTTTCTCAGGATTCCTATAGGAATGTGGTTGGAAAGCCGCGAAAATAATTTGCAAAAGGAAGATGGCCTGCATCACAAAGCTAAGGGAACCTTATACATTTTTGGTTGGTGGAAGGTAAAGCACAAGGAAAACAAAACACATGCTTTTATATTAAACCTAATGCTTGTTCTCGCATTTCTAATTTTTTTCGGAATACTCTTCGGATCTATTTTTTCGGGAGAGCTGAACTAGGCTTCCCCTTTCTTTTTTCCAGCCACAAAATCTTTCAGGTAGAACGGTTCAAAGTAAGCTACATCCTCAAAAGTTTTTGCATTAAAAGCCTCCTCAGCAAGTTTAATCATGTCTTTAGCAGAAGGAACAATGTCATCCAGAAAAACAGCATTAATGTTGTGTGAAAGAACTCCTTTGCATTTAGCAGCGCCATCACCAAAAAAAACAATTTTGCTTGTTTTGAAAATCTCCCCAAAAGAATTTTCATCAATGATTTCGGCGGCAGTCGCTCTCACTTCATTTCCTTTGGAATCATAAACTGCACAGTACACTTCCATCCGTCTTGCATCGAGCATGGGACACAAATGAGTGGGGAGTGGGGAGTTGGGAGTCGGGAGTTGGGAGTTGGGAGTTGGGAGTTGGGAGTCGGGAGTCGGGAGTGGGGAGTGGGGAGTGGGGAGTTGGGAGTCGGGAGTCGGGAGTTGGGAGTCGGGAGTGGTGAGAGTTGGGAGAATTGGGAGAACCGATAACGCGAGGTGTTTTAAAGTGTTAATCGCAATCAAAGGCTTATCGAGAGAATAACACAGTCCTTTCGCAGTACTCACTCCAATCCGCAATCCTGTATATGAACCCGGGCCTTTGCTCACAGCAATTGCATCAACATCTTTGAGAGAAATGTTTGCTCGTTTGCAAACGTCTTCAATAAACAGGGTCAGATTTTCAGCATGAGAATAGTCCCCATTCTGTTCTTTAAAAGAAAGTAGCTCGCCATCTCGTGCCAGAGAAACACTGCAAACAGTAGTTGCTGTTTCGATATTTAAGATGAGAGCCATGTTTCGTCTTACTTTTTAGGAGTCGAAAACAATTCCGTTTTGTCCACTTTGTTCACCACGTCACCGTCTTTCAACTCCTTAGCAATCGCGCTGTAGGGAGCCGACACAATCTCATCGCCATCTTTCACGCCGGAAAGAATCTCGATATAATTGTTATCCTGAATACCCGTCTTTACTTTCACCATCTTTACTTTATTGTCGGCAGCACTGAAAACAAAAACACATTCCTGGATCTTGATCAGGTCATCGTTGTTTACCTTTTTCTCATTGTCATTCTTTACTTCTATTTCTTCATCATCCTTCTTTTCTTTCCCTCCGTTCGCCAGATTGTACTCGGTACTGTCGTTACGTGTAGTCACCGACTGGATCGGAACCGTGATGACATTCAAGACCTTCTTGGTCTGCACATCCACTGTAGCACTCATTCCAGGACGGAAAGGAGCAACATTATTATTAGCCGTTAAAAGATCCATGTAAGATTCCTGAAGGATGCGGATCTTCACCACGAAATTAGTCACTTGTTCAGCCGTCACGCCGGTAGTATTCGCAGAGTTTGCAATTTCAGTAACAATGCCTTTGAATTTTCTACCCAAGTAAGCATCCACTTCGATCGTCGAAGTATCACCGGTGTGTACGCGGACAATGTCGTTCTCATTCACCTCTACGCTTACTTCCATTTCGTTAAGATTCGCCAGGCGCATGATCTCAGTTCCTTCCATCTGTGCTGTCCCCACAACGCGTTCCCCTTTTTCTTTGTTCAATTTGGAAACCGTTCCGTTCACCGGAGAATAAATAGCTGTTTTGGCCAAATTATCATTTGCTTCTTTCAGGGAAGCTTCTGTACTCTTAACATTGTATTCAGAAGCGTCCACATTGTCTTCTGCTCCTTTGACATCCGCTTTGGCTCCTTCGTAAGAAGCTTTGGCTGCGTCAAAATCAGATTGAGAAATGGCCCCTTGATCAAATAATTTTTTGTTCCTATTGAAGGAGGCTTCCAAATTTGCAAACCCTGCTTTCACTTGTTCCAGACGAGCCTTTGAATTTGCCAGGTTGGCTTTCGCTCCGTTCAGTGTTGCCACCATTCTGCTGGAATTGGACTCATAGATCAAAGGGTTGATGCGACAAAGCAAATCACCCTTTTTCACTTGGTCACCTTCTTTCACAAAAAGTTCTACGATTTCACCTGATACATCCGAGCTGATCTTCACTTCCACTTCTGGCTGAATTTTTCCGTTCGCGGAAACAGATTCAGTGACATTTCTTTTGCCGGCCTTTTCAATAGCAATTTTTATTGATTTATTGCCAGAGCAGTTCTTCATCATCATGATGGCTACCAAGAAGACAAGTCCCGCGACAATGATCCAGATTATTTTTTTCATTTTATTTTTTAGTTTACATCTTTCCCGCTATCCATTAGAGAGGGGTTAGGGGTGAGGTCAGAATTTCAATGGTTTTCCTTGATAAAAATCAAGCACTTTTGTTTTGAAAACGTATTCGTATTTTGCTTGCAAGAGATCGCTTTGTGTTTTGATCAGCTTGTTCTTGGCATCGTTGTAATCGTTGGTGTTCAGCAATCCGACATTGAATTTCTGCTCCGTGTATTTAAAAGATTCCTGCATGGCTTCGATTGCTTTCAGAGAAGCATTGTATTTTTTCAATCCCGCACTGGCATCGGCATAGGCCTGTTGCACATTTTTCTGTACTTGTAATTTCGTAGACTCAACGGTCAGATCTGCATTCATTTTTTGAATGCGTGCACGGTCGATCGCTGTTTTGGTTTGTAAGCGGTTAAAGATCGGAACGGTCAAAAAGAACCCGAAGGATTTGTTCACGTTGTCGTTGTACTGATCAAAAAAAGGAATTTTCTCCAGCGTCCCGGAAGAAAAAATTGGAGAATAAACCGTATCGCCGGAAGACGTGATGTCGCCATTCGGTGAATATCCCTGAAACGTAGGAGGCGTAAGAAAACGCTGACTAGCACCTGAATACCCTGTTCCATAGGAAGCGCTGAAAGATAACCGTGGACTCACTCCACCCCAGGCAACATCAACAGATTTTTCTGCACTCTTCACTTTAAATTCAGCACTTTTTATTTCAGGCAGATTGCTAACGGCTGCATTATAGATCTGTGTTGGAGTGGCGGTAAGCAAAGCATCTGTGCCGACATTCAGTTCCGGTTTCACTATCGTCAGGCCTTCTGCGGAAGGCATGTTCAACAACTGCGCTAAGTTCAGATAGGCGATATCGAGTTGATTCTGTGCATTGGTTACAGTCAGTTCTTCCAAAGCCAATTGTGATTGTATGTCTAAGAGCATCCCTCTTGCTATGGATCCTGCTTCAACCAATATTTTCGTTCTGTCTGCCTGCGCGGAGGTGATGCCCATTTGATTCTTTGCATTGTCAACCAACTCCATGCTGTACAAGATCTGAAGGTAGGCCGTTGCAATGTTCAGGGAAACATCGTTCTTCATTTTCTCAACGTCGTATTTCCCGGCCAGGTAAGCGAACTTATTCTGCTGAATGCTGTTGATGTTTTGAAATCCGCTGAACAGGTTCACATCGGTACTCAGTCCGAAATTCTGTGACAGCACTTGTGCATCGGCAAACTGATTGGTAAACCTATCTACCGTCCGCCCGATGTTATAAGTATGAGAAGCATTTGCATTCAAGGAAGGTAAAAGTTCAGCTTTACTTTGGGTGAGGGTGACTTTCGACAATTCCGTATTCAACTCCGATTGTTTGATCTGGATATTGTTTTTCAATGCGTAATCAATGCATTGTTCCAAGGTCATTGTCTGATTCGCCATCGGTGTTTGGGCAACTGTTTCAGAAGCACAAAAGAGTGCCAGAACCGAAGTTAAAATAAACTGATTTTTGAGACTGTTCATTTCCATATAATGAGCTACAAATTTAAAAATAGAATTTGATATTTCGGGGAAAAAGGGGGAAATAAGAAAAGAGGGCTAAAACAAGCTTAAAGGCCCTAGGAGATGAACTCCCAAGCCGATTTGTATGCGCCCACCGACTCTGCATAATCCAAAAAATGCTTGTAAAATGGATGATTAGCAATGGTAGCACTGTCGCCAATCACAACCAGTTTTTTCTTAGCTCTGGTGAGCGCCACGTTCATTCTGCGGGTATCGCTCAAAAATCCGATTTCCCTTTGGTCGTTGCTTCTTACCATGCTGATGTAGATGATATCCCGTTCCTGCCCTTGAAATCCATCTACTGTTTTAACGGCGATCTGCGACTTGAATTTTTCGAGCTCCTCATCGCCAGCAATCTGCGCCGTCAGATATTGAACTTGTTCCTTATAGGGAGAAATGATCCCGATGCTGATCCTTTTGGTAGCTTCTTTTGATTGGGCGTATTGTTCCAGGACCATTTTCAAATGTTTCAAAAGCAATTGCGCTTCTTCGGGGTTGGCAATGCTTAGGCTCTCGGGGTTGACGATCTCACTGTAGCCACAGCCTGCCGTGTCGATGAAATCTAGTGCTGTGTTCAGCAGAAGGTCCTGCGTATCCAAAAGTGTCTCTTTCACGGAAACATCAGCTTTCAGATTTCCATCATAGAATTTCTGATTGGAAAAATTCATGATGTGTTCGTGCATGCGGTATTGTGTGTTCAACATCACCGAAACGTTCTCTATTTGCATGCAACGCTCAAACAACGTTTCTTTCAACCCCTGGGCTTCTGCTGTTTTCGACTTTACCGTGGGAGGCAACTGAAAATGATCTCCGGCAAAAACCACGCGGTTGCTTCTGGAAATGGGAATCCAGCACATGGGCTCTAAAGCCTGCGCCGCCTCATCAATGAATACCGTGGAGAACTGTCTGTCGCGCATCATCCGTCCTGATGAAACAACTGGTGTACAAGCAATCACTTGTGATTTTTCAAACTGTTCACTGATGATGTAATCTTCCAATGCTCTTGCTTCGTGCAAAATCTTTCTGGCTTCCTGATAAAGCAATTGTCGCTGTTCCCGTTCTTCCTTTCCAAAAGTGCGCCTGTATTTCCCGGCCATGCGAAAATACTCGTCAGCTGTCTTGCGGTAACTCTTCAGGTCCTTGTAGGATTCGTGTGCAGCCACTTTGGCATCGAGCGTATTCATCAGGACTTCTTCTGAGATCCTTGCCGGGTTTCCCAAACGCAAAACCGTGATACCTTCTCTGTGCAATTTTTCAGTCAACAGATCGACGGCAGTATTGCTGGGACTGCAGACCAATACTTGTTTTTCGGTAAACAAAGTTTGCCTGATCGCCTGAACCAAAGTGGTGGTTTTACCGGTCCCTGGAGGACCGTGAATGATTGCGATATCCTTTGCTGAAAGGATCTTTCGAACAGCATTGTTCTGTGACTGATTCAATCCGGTGATGTGAAAGGATTCATCGGACTTCTCAAAAGCAGGGAGCTTGATCTGATACATTACGTCTCTCAGCTGTGCGAGACGATTATTGGAGGCAGAAATCACTTTTTCCAAAGCAATGTCCATTTCCTTATAACTCGTTTCATCAAACAATAAATTGATACCAAGCTTGCCATCATCACACCATTCCGGAAGGTCATCCACATTCAGAGAAAGACGGAGTTTGTTAGGCCCGAGGACTTTGATTGTTCCGTTGAGTGTTCCTTCTTCATTGCTGTTGTTGGAAAACAGCGAAGCTACTTTGCCTCCGGAGAACTGATGAGGTTCATTGTGATTGGTTGTTCTTTCAATGTCGATGGCAATGTATTCGCCTAAACCAATTTCGGTATTGGTAATGACGATCGGATACCAGGTCACGCCATTCTGCCTGCGATGGTTGATGTTGTTACGTGAAAAATGCTGCTTGTAGTGAGCAAAATCTTCGTCCCGCTCTATTTTTAGAAGCTTCCTTAATTGCTGCAATCTTTCGAAATCTGGCTCCATCGCTAACACTTATTTTCTATACTTCAAACGATACATAGAAAGCTGTTCCGTCCCCGGAAGTTGTTTTTACACGTCCGCTCACTTGATCCGACAGAGCATATACAAGTGTTAATCCAAGTGTTTGTTGATTCTCCAATGCTTTTGCAGCGTCAAACCCAATCCCATTGTCAGTGACAGCCATCGTAAACCTTTCCGCCATTTTTGTGCAGACGATCTTGATCTCTCCATTTGCTTTCCCTTTAAATGCATGTTTGCATGAATTTGATATCAGCTCATTCAGTATCAATCCGCAGGGAACAGCATCTTTGATATCTAAAAAAATATCATTGCAGACCACAGAAAATTGAATGGTCGCGGTTCCAAATGGATAGGACTTTTTGATATGATCCACAAGATCGGTGATGTACGAACCAAAATTTATCTTCGCCATTGTTTCATGCTGATAGAGCTTATCATGGATCAAGGCCATGGACTGGATTCTATCGCGACTTTCTTCAAACAATTTTTTTGCTTTTTCATCTTCCAAATAAGAGGCCTGCAAACCCAACAAACCGCTGATGACAGCAAGATTATTTTTTACACGGTGATGAATTTCCGCAAGAAGAATTTCCTTTTCATTCAAAGATGCCTGAGTCTGTTTTTCTACTTTTTTCTGCGCAGAGATATCGGTTACCCGAACAGACTGATAAGGCTTTCCATTTATGTTAATCATCCTTATTGCCAATGCTCCCCAAAACTCGTTTCCTTTGCGTGTTTTGTACAAAACTTCCGATTCGTACTTTCCTGCATTGATCAGCTGCAGTCGGATACTATGGGCTGCCTCGCCCGAAAGCGGCTCCATGTGAAAATCCGCTCCGAGTTGCCCCTTAAAATCACTTTCTTTTTCCATCTCAAACAATTCAACGGCACGCATGTTTGCTTTGATGATCTTTCCTGCCTTTGCATCCACCAGGAATAATGCATCAAATGAATTATCAAAAAGCACTTTCAGCTGATACTCAAGTAGAAGCTTGTCGGCATCAAGCGTTCTTTCTGTTTTATTGGAAACGACCGTAATCGAACAGAGAATCACGATTACTCCCGCAAGCGTGCTGATCTTATATGCGATGTTCAGCAGCCTTATCACAGAATCAGGAACTTGTATGGCAAATAAAGAAAAATCAGTCGCGTACAATAAAACAATAGCCATAGCAGTGATGGTAATGTAAAACAAAATCCATGATGCTTGCTTTTTATAATCATACAATACAATGGGCAAAAGTATCAGCGCCATGTACATCAGATGCACCTCTGCCGCTTCACCAAACACAGAAGCCACGATGAACTGATGCACCAGCACCGAACAATATAAAATAAGCTTCGCAACATTGTAAAATTTCAGATAATTGAAATAGATGGTGGATAAATAAAGAACAGAAATAAAACAAAGTAAAAGGCTAAGCCTTTCAAAACCGTATGAATAAAAACCCAAAATATAGGGAAGAGTAAAAAAGACCGCGATCACACCAAACCGGTTGGTGAGTTTGATCCGTTTCATGTCGGAAACGCTGCTGTTTTCCGTTATTCCGACCAAAGAAAGCAAATTCCAATTATTTACAATAAAGTTCATCTTCTTGGAGTAGAGTACAAGTCTAATAAAAAGTTAGGTATAAAGCAACAGTGAATTTCAGCAACTGCAGTTAAGGAAAAGAAAATTCTTGTTAACCCTCCTTCTTAGATTTAAGTATCAAAAGATACTTCAATTATTAAGTGCTGAAACGCCTCAAACAAATGCATATTCAGCAGCACAAAATAAAAAAGGGATTAAGAAGGATTTGAAAAACAGAACATAAATTCGTAGCGCCTTATTGCTTCGTTAGAGTTAGGTATTTACTCCTATTCACCATTAACAATGTGCTTCCCATTTTTATCCACCCGCATGCCTTCTTTGTTCATGTAATACTCCTCCCCCTCCAGCAGTGTCTTTGCCACTCCGTTAACAAATTCCCCAATAGAATCAAAAGTCGGTTTACGCAGAACCGTTCCTTTATTATCCACCAAACCCCACTTTGTTCCAACTCTTACTTTTGCAACTCCGCCATCAAAATTAGTGACCTCGTTGTATTTCGGTGGGATGACCACATTTCCTGTCGTGTCTATGAATCCCCATTTGTGATTTGTCTTCACACGTGCGAGTCCTTCAAAGTAGGGTCCCTGAAAATCGTATTTGGATGATTTCGGTTTTGCTTTTCCCTTTTGTGCGAATGAATCATTCGCTACAAACAAGAAAGCAAGTAGTAAGAAAAAATATTTAGCAACTAATTTCATTCGTCAAATTTATAAAAAATATTAGTACGCCAAATTAGGACCTAACCAGCGTTCAGCTTTATCCAAACTCATTCCTTTTCTTTTTGAATACTCTTCTACTTGGTCCCTCTTAATTTTCCCAATTCCAAAATAATGCGAAGCCGGATTTGCAAAATACAAGCCACTTACAGCAGCCGTCGGAACCATGGCCATGCTTTCAGTTAAGATCATCCCGGTATTCTTCTCCACATCCAGCAATTTCCAGATAATGGGTTTTTCGGTATGATCAGGTTGGGCCGGATAGCCTGGAGCGGGACGAATCCCTGCATATTCCTCTTTGATCAATTCTTCGTTTTTAAGATTTTCATCTTTAGCATATCCCCAGAATTCGGTTCTCACTTTCTTATGCATCAATTCCGCAAAAGCTTCCGCCAAGCGATCGGCAAGTGCTTTCAACATGATGGCTGAATAATCATCGTGGTCTTTCTCGAAACGGGCCACATGTTCGTCGATACCGAAGCCTGTTGCTAGTGCAAACGCACCAATATAGTCGCACTCGGACCTCACCCCCGGCCGCTCTCCGAAAGAGAGGGGTGTGAGTTCTTCGTTGATTTTTGCAATTACTTCGTCAAACGATTTTAACACCGATTCATTGGAAAAGCGAATGACTCTGTATCCTATGTCTTCCAGCATATACGTTCTTCCATCATCATATTCCTTCTGATGATCGTGTATCTCTCCATCTACTTCAATGATCAGTTTCTGCTCTATGCAAACAAAATCTGCAATGAATTGTCCGATTGGATGTTGTCTTCTGAATTTCGACTCCAACTTTCTATTGCGTAACTCATGCCATAATTTTTCCTCAGCAGGGGTTGGTTCTTTACGCATACTCTTTGCGTGAATCAAATTTCGACTCCAATTCTTTGAATCCGTTGTATGATATCTCGGAGCGCCTCCCCGCTCCTTCGGAGAGGGGCTGGGGGCGAGGTCTTTGGGAAGCATAAAGTCGGACAGTGCTACATTGTATTGGCCTGCTGGTTTTTTAGTTTGTTGACGCAAAGTGTGAAATGTAGTTTCCAATTTTTTGCAGCTTTCATCCTCATACACTTCAATGTCATCTCCCACTGCTTTCGCAGGATAAATTCCGATCACAGCATTTGCCTGCAACCATTTTTCAGCAATGATCTTCTTCAGCATCGCTTGCGCATCGTCAAAAAGTTTTCTAGCTTCCTCACCTCTTGTCGGGTCTTTCAGGATCTTCGGGTAAGAACCTTTCATCTCCCAGGAAATGAAAAACGGTGTCCAGTCAATGTACTCAGCGATCTCATTGATCGGATAATCGGTAATGACTTTAGTCCCAATGAAACTGGGTTTTACGATTTCCCGTTTTGTCCAATCGACCGGAAATTTATTTTCACGGGCCTCAGCGATGGAAATGTATTTATTCTGCGACTGAGCATTCTTGTTTTGCTCACGAACACGCTCATAGTCTTTTGTAATATCGGCCATGAAAGCATCACGCAATTCATCCGAGATCAGGCTGCTGGCAACGGGAACGGACTTACTTGCATCATTCACATGTACGACAGGACCGGAATAATTCTGCGCTATCTTTACGGCAGTATGCACTTTCGAAGTGGTAGCACCGCCAATGAGCAAAGGGGTTTTAAATCCCAAACGTTCCATTTCCTTGGCAACGTGCACCATTTCATCCAAGGAAGGAGTGATCAAGCCGCTCAGGCCGATGATGTCGACCTCCTGCTTTTTTGCTTCTTCGAGGATCTTATCTGCAGAGACCATTACACCCAAATCGATGATTTCATAATTGTTACAGGCCAATACTACGCCGACTATGTTCTTACCGATGTCGTGTACATCGCCTTTAACAGTCGCCATCAGGATCTTTCCAGCATTGGTTCTTCCGTTACCAACAATTCCCGCCAATTTGTTTGCTTCTTTTTCTGCCTGAAGATAAGGTTCCAAATAAGCAACTGCCTTCTTCATCACACGCGCACTCTTCACCACCTGCGGCAAAAACATTTTACCACTTCCGAACAAATCACCCACCACATTCATCCCGTCCATCAAAGGACCTTCGATCACATGCAAGGGTCGGCCCAATTTCAATCTGGCTTCTTCTGTATCGACATCAATGTATTCCACTAATCCTTTTACCAAAGCATAGCTCAATCTTTCTTCCACGGTTCCTTTTCTCCAAGCCTCGTCCTTTTCAGTTTTTTCCCGCGTAACACCTTTTAAAGATTCTGCATGTTCCACTAATCTTTCCGTTGCATCATCCCTTCTGTTCAGCAAGACATCTTCTACCAACTCCAGCAAAGTCTTTTCAATGTCGTCATAAACCTGTAGCTGTGCTGGATTTACAATTCCCATGTCCATTCCGTTCTTAACGGCGTGGTACAAGAAAGAACTATGAATCGCCTCTCTCACGTGGTCGTTCCCACGGAAAGAAAATGAAACATTACTCACACCACCGCTCACTTTTGCGTGCGGAAGATTTTCTTTGATCCATTTTGTTGCATTGAAAAAATCCAGGGCATTCAAGCGGTGTTCTTCCATTCCGGTCGCAACCGGAAAAATATTCGGATCGAATATTATATCCTGCGGAGGGAAATTCACTTTCTCGACAAGCACATCGTAAGCCCGTTTGCAAATGTCGATCCTGCGTTGCAAAGTATCCGCCTGGCCTTGCTCGTCGAAAGCCATGACGATTACAGCCGCGCCGTATTGTTTTATCTTGTTGGCGTGCTCAATGAATTTCTCTTCCCCTTCTTTCAAAGAAATGGAATTCACGATCGCTTTTCCTTGCACGCATTTCAATCCCGCCTCGATCACGCTCCACTTCGAAGAGTCTATCATGATGGGCACTTTGCTGATGTCTGGCTCGGAAGCGATAAGATTCAAAAACTTCGTCATGGCGGCTTCACTATCCAACATCCCTTCATCCATGTTCACATCAATCACTTGTGCTCCTCCATCCACTTGATCTTTGGCAATCGACAAAGCTTCTTCGTAATTTCCTTCATTGATCAATCGCAGGAACTTTTTAGAACCTGTTACATTTGTTCGTTCACCCACGTTCATGAAATTACTTTCAGGACGTAGGGTCAAGGGTTCCAGTCCGCTCAAATGCATCAGCGTGTCCGCCACAGGTCTCTTCCTCGGCTTGGAAACTTTTGCCAACTCTGCAATGCGTTTGATGTGAGCTGGAGTTGTTCCGCAGCAGCCTCCGACAATGTTCAGGAATCCGGCACGCAAAAAATCTTCTATCTGATGTCCCATCTCATGAGCATCCTGATCGTACTCCCCAAACTGATTGGGCAAACCGGCATTCGGATAAGCACTCACGTAAAACGGTGCTTTGTCTGAAAGTTCCTCCAAATAAGGACGCATGTCCTTTGCTCCCAAGGCGCAGTTCAAACCAACACTCAAAAGATCAACGTGCGAAATGGAGTTCAGAAATGCTTCGGTGGTTTGTCCCGACAAAGTTCTTCCGCTGGCATCCGTAATTGTTCCGGAAACCATTACTGGCATTTTTATGTTCTCCTCCTTGCAAACATTCTGAATGGCGAACAAAGCAGCTTTCGCGTTAAGTGTATCAAAAATGGTTTCTACCAAAAGTAAGTCGCAGCCTCCTTCGATCAAGCCTTTTGCTTGTTCGGAATAAGCAACAACCAATTCATCAAAAGTGGTAGCCCGGAATCCGGGATCGTTCACATTGGGGGACAGGGAAAGTGTTCTGTTGGTCGGGCCAAAAGCGCCTGCTACAAATTTCGGGGTTGTGTCTCCGCTCTCTTTTTGATATTCCAATACTGCCTCTTTGGCAATCTTGGCTGATTCGTAATTCAGCTCGTAAGCAAATTCCTGCATGTCGTAATCCGCCATGGCGATGGTGGTGGCACTGAAGGTATTCGTCTCAATGATGTCGGCTCCCGCTTTCAGGTATTCTTTGTGAATGGCCTTAATGATGTGCGGTTGAGTGATCGACAAAAGATCATTGTTCCCTTTCAGATCTTTGTGCCAATCGGCAAAGCGCTTGGTACGAAAATCCTTTTCCTCTAATTTGTATTGCTGAATCATGGTGCCCATTGCACCATCGATCACCAGTATCCGCCTTTCTAATTCTGTCCGTATATCACTCATAAATATATCTCTTGCTTAACCGTTAGTTCAAACTATTTTTATCCTTGTTTGATAAACGCTTCAATTGTTTATCAATGTATTTCTCATTTGGCAAAAGGGATTGTTGAATTCGTTTTGCATAATGGATGCTGTCCAGAACTTCCCTTTGCTTCATTTCCACAATCAGCTTTTGCTCTTCGATAATGTTCTTTTGCCTTTGCGATTTTCGAAAACGATTGTACATGAAGGTTCCGAATACCAGCAGAAGCCCTAATCCTGCATACAGGGCATAGCGCGCTGTTTGCTCTTGCCGGAACTGTGCCGCGACTACTTTTTTTTCAGCGGTTGTCCGAACGCTGTCAGCCGTTGTCTTTTTTTCATATTCATATTTAAACTCCTGCCGCACAAGCTCTTTTTTAGATTCTTCACTGTTTATACTGTCCCACATTGTAAGGAACAACTCATGCATTTCAAGAGCTTCCCGGTAATTTCCTGTTTTTTTAAATGCCTCTGACAGGCTTCCGCTTGCTTGTTTTAATCCCGACGCATCGCCAACTTCCTTGCTAATGGCAAGCCCTTCTTTTAAAAGAGGGATCGCTTTTTCATATTGTTCTTCCGCGAGGTATACTCTGCCGATGTTTACATCGGAAATTGCAATAGCGATCTTGTCACCTATGTCCTGTTGCAATTTCAAGCTTCGGGAATAATAATCGATCGCTTTATCATATTCTTTTTTATCAGTGTACAGCATTCCCATATTCCCCAACGCGGCTGCCTCTCCACCCTTATTATCCACTTCGATAAATAACTTCAAACTTCGTTCAATACTCTTCATCGCCTTCTCATAGTCATGAAGGCTCAGGTAAACTGAACCAAGGTTCACTTCGGATTCCGCTATCCTTGCTTTTTCACCTTCTTTCTCCCGGATCTTAAGACTCCGCAGATAGTAATCAACAGCCTTTTTATTGTCGGATTGATCCTCATACACATGTCCGATGTTATGAAGCGAAGTGCCGATACCGCTATTGTTTTTTATCTCTTCGTTGTATTTTAGGCTGAGTGTGTAATAATCGATCGCTTTGGGGTAATTGCCCTGCACCTGATAAAGGATCCCAAAGTTGGTACAGCTTGCAGCAAGTCCCAGCTTATTATCAATTGCCTGCCACAGGATCATTGCTTCGTTATTGGCTTTTTCCGCTTTTGCTATATCTCCTATACCAAAAAAATAACTAAACTGAAGGTTTCTCGCTTTTGCCTGAAATTCCTTCAACCCTTTTTTCCTGGCGAATTCCATCATCATTTTACTGAAGTAATAACTGCTGTCGGGCTGGGTGAAGAGATAGCCATCCCAAGCAAAATCATACATTGCAGCAAGCCTTGCAGTATCAGGCTGTTTTACATCGGCCCAAACTCTCCAAAGGGAATCCAAGTAAGCTTTTTGTGAAAAGCCACTTAATGAGATCAAAACGAATACTATGAGCAGCCGGACCTTCATTTATGATTTCTTTAGCCTTGTCATGCTTTTATAAATATATTTTTCAGTCGGAAGTAAAGACTGTTGTATTCGCTTTGCATAGTAAATACTATCCAATACTTCTTTTTGTTTTTGTTCCACAATTTGCTTTTGCAGTTCTATGAGCTCTTTCTGCCTCTGGGTGACCCTGAAGCGGTTGAACATAAATCCTGCAAATACTATCATAAGAGCCACACCGCCATATAGAACATACCTCTGTGTTTGCTCTTGCTTGAATTGCGCTTCCACCACCTTCTTTTCTTCTGTTGCTTTTACGCTATCAGCAGCCGCCTTTTTTTCATATTGATATTTGAATTCCTGCCGAACAATCTCCTTTTTTGACTGGTCACTACTGATGCTATCACGCATAAGAACGAAGAGTTCATGCATCTCAAGTGCTTCTTTATTCTTCCCAATGAGCTTGTAAACGCTGTAGAGATTGTCACTCGCCGACTGAGTTTCCATCACCGCACCAATATCCTGAGAGAGCTTCAATCCTCTATTTAGGTATAGGATCGCTTTGGGATAATCTTTTTGCGCAAGATAAATGCTCCCTAGATTCACATAGGCTATCGCCTGACCTTGTTTGTCCTGCACTTCAATGTTTAACTCCAAGCACCTGTTACAATAATCGATTGCTTTTTCATATTCTTTCTGCGAAAAATAAAGGGAGCCTATACTGCCGAATGCTTTAGCAATTCCCGGCTTATCGTCTATCTCTTGTCGCAACTTTAAACTCCTGTCATAACTCTCCAGGGCTTTTACGTAATCCTTCTGCGCCAATTGGGCCATGCCAATATTATTTAGTATTCCGGCTATTCCTTTTTTATCCCCCAGCTTTTCCCAGATCTTCAAACCCTCGTTGAAGTAATAAAGTGCACGTGTGCAATCTCCGAGGCTATTGTAGATGCTTCCAATATTATTATAGGATACGCCAATGCCTTTCTGATCACCGAGCTCCTCTTTTATTTTTAAGCTTTGTGAATAGAAATCAATCGCTTTTGTGAGATCACCCTGGATCTTATAAAGAACTCCTATGTTTGACAGTGCTGCCGCAATTCCTTTCTTATCATTTATCTCTTTCATGAGATCCAGACTCTTTATGTTCGATTCCATTGATCTGGTGTAATCGCCCGTATTATAAAAGTAAGTTCCCTGCAGATTGTTTGCTTTCGCTTCGTACTTCTTCAACCCTTTCTTTTTCGAAAAGCTGAGCATTGCCTTTGAAAAATAATAGGCGCTATCTGGCTGGTTGGAAAGATAGCCCTCCCAGGCAAAATCATAAATAGCATTTAAGCGGCTGGTATCGGGCTGTTTTTCATCCGACCAAACATGCCACAGCGAATCCAGGTAGCTTTTTTGAGAAAAGCCGCTGACAGAAATAAACAAGAATAAAAGGAACAGCCGAATCCTCATTTCAATTTCCCGTAATAAATTTTCGTATCGTATTCTATCGTCACCTTTCCCTCTTCTGCGAAGCGCGTGAATGTCTTTTTCAGCACACTCATCATGAAATCAAAATCTTTGTGCCCTTTTGCGGGCATGTAGGATGAAGACAGAATTCGTCCCTTTAATCCTTCTAAATCGAAATGCTGATAATTCAGAAACAATTCCATTTTGTAATGGCCTTCACCAAAAAAATCGTCAAATATCTTTTCATCTATATTCTTGTGGTTTACCTGTAAGTAATCTGTTGCAAACATTTTAATAAAATCCTCATAAGCCTGTAAGAACTGACTTGTGTCGGTCCGTCTATCGTTCCACATCAACAACACGGCCCCGTCCTTTTTCAGAATCCGCTTGAACTCTTCCTTGCACTTTTCTTTGTCAAACCAATGAAAAGCTTGCCCCGCCACAACAAGATCAATGCTTCCTGTAGCCAACTGTGTGTGCTCTGCGGTTCCATTTGTACTGCAAAATGTGGCCTGCCCTTTCATCAATCTTTCGGCAGCGTCGCGCATTTCTTTGTTCGGCTCCACCCCATATACCACATTTCCGTCTTTCAAAAACAGCTCGGAGGAAATGCCGGTTCCAGAACCAATGTCTGCGATCACGCTGTCCTTCTTAAAAAATCCTTTCTCTTTTAAGAACGTCAACACTTCCGACGGGTAATCCGGCCGGAATTTTATGTAGTAGTCTACACGATCGCTGAATCTGTTTAGTGCATCCATGCCCTCATCCGTCCTTCGAACACCTTCTCCTTCCCGATAGCTATCGGAAGGAGAAGGCAATCGGAAGGAATTTTTAAAAAAATAAAAACTCCTCTCACTTTTTAAAGTCAGAGGAGTTATATGGTTTTGTTTTTATAATTTCAAAAATATACTCTGACTTATCTGTTCGCGCATAAATGCGAGACAGGAATTAGCACCTTCTTTTGAGTAGGGAGTTGGAAGAATGGAGTTCGGAGAAATTCTCCTGACTCTGTACTCCACTCTCCTGACTATCAGGGTTGCTAAGGCATCTAAGGGTCTGTCCCTCCGCCTTTCTTGATAAGTGTTAAAGAACTGGTGTAAAGATACTTAATATTCAATTATCTGCAAAAAAAATCCCCATACCGGTGGCACAGGGATTTGCGATGTTTTCTGAGGTCTACTTGAACCCGACGATGATGGCCACACAACCGCTTTTGTCCTCTAACTGCGCCTCAGATCCTGGAGGCGTCAACACTTCCAGAGTGAGATCTTGGGTGGATTCCACGTTAAAATCCCACATGATGGAACCGTAAGCTTTTGTGGAATAAACCACTTTCCCTTCTGCATCCTTTACGTTCAGCTGAATCTTTCCTAATTTTTCATCGGCACTGATGAGCAAACGGTATTCGTCACCGAAATAAAAAGTGGAAGAAACCTGTGTCTTGTCGCCATTCAAAAGAACGGTGCCGAAGACCTGCTGGGTATTCAAATATGGTTTTAGCCTGGAAATGCTTTTTTTCGCAAAACCTGTGCATTGCGCAAAGCCAGTTGTGTTGCAAACTAAAACTAAAACTAGTATTCTTATGATAGTTTTCATATCTGTCCGGATTTATGGTTTAATAATTTTTGCTCTAATCGTTGCAACCAAAGTCGTGATCTTTTCGATCTGCTCCTTTGACAACGTGTAGTTTGACTTTCCGCCGATGGTCATTATTTTTTTCGTTGTATCAACACTGGTTATAGGACTTTCCTCAGTAACTGCACTCTCGTCGTAGACCGCTTTGATACTTTTCAGGTCCTTCAATATGTCGTAACCATCTGTTCCATTCACGGTGCTTACCAGCATGATGATGTTGCTCAAAGAGCCTCTAAATTCGCCTATGCGTGCATAGATGGCCTTATTGTTCTTGACCTCTTTCGCTACCTGTGTTCCCACATACAATCCTTCGATATAGCCGCCGGCCAAGACCAGTACCGAAATGTTGGACTGGTCATTTTCCTTAAGTGCTTCATTGGAGCTCAGAAATAATTCAGAGATGATGTATAATAATGAATCGCGGTTGCCAGTATTTTTTTCCATGCGTTCCATTACGGAAGCAGAAAAACTCGTGGTGATGCCCAGTTCCTCTGCAAGCTGTTTAGAGCTTTTCAAATAGATCATCACTTCCTGAGGCTGGTTGAATACAGCAGAATAACTTAAGTCGGCACCAAAAACACCCAGGTTCAGGGCTTTACTGTTCGTATTGGAATACTTTGCAGCATTCTCCGCCGGGTTCAGCACTTTTTTATCATAGCCTGCTCCGGCACGCTGCAGCATTTGTCCCAGCTGAATAGGCGAAGGGATAGAATAAAAAGCATTCTCAGAATGATGCGGAATGGAATCAAGCATAGGAATGGTATCATTTCCTCCTTTAGCTTCATCCGAGCCTTCGGAACCACAACTGAATAATAGCAGGGCCGACACAACAACAGCGCCTTTCAGCGTGTACTTATAGATTGAGTTCATTACCATGGGAAAGAGTTTAACGGTTATATCGAATATACAATCAAATATATGGTATTTTTTTTTAATGTATTTAGCTAGCCGGAATTGTTGTCATAAGCCTCAGTATTAGTATATTTGATACAACATCTACCATGAAACGGATCACATCGACCTTCCTTTTTTTTATCAGTCTGCAAGGCATTGCGCAGGTAAACCTCGACAGCTTATGGAAAATTTGGAACGATCCGAAACAGCCGGATACTGCGCGACTAGATGCCATGACTTACATAAGCTTCGACGGGTATATTTATTCCAACCCCGACAGTTCATATTATTTTGCGCAGCTTCAGTACGACCTGGCAACAAAAGTCGGAAGCAAGAAGCACCAGGGACAAGCACTCAACACACAAGGCACCACTTACTATTTTAAAGGTGATTATGCAAGAGCCATTGATCTTTTTACAAAAAGCTTAAAGCTCCGTGTGGAAATCGGCGATAAAAGAGGTGAGGCTTCCTGCATCAACAACATGGGTGCTATTTATACAGATCAGGAAGAATCGGACAAAGCGCTTGAGTGCTATAAAAGAAGTCTAAAAATACGCGAAGAACTTGGAGAGAAAGACGGAATGGCTGCATCTTATAATAATATAGGAGCTATTTATGCACAAAAAAAAGAAAACACTCTTGCCATAGAATACTATACCCGCAGTTTAAAACTGAGAGAAGAGATCGATGACAAAATCGGGATTGGCACAGCGTATAATAATATGGGAACCATTTATGTGAACCTTAATGATATTGATAAAGCAAGATATTATTTCAACAAGTCTCTAATCATACGCGAACAGTTGGGCGACAAAAGGGGACTGGCGATGTCGCATTACAACATCGGCAGCACCTATGACAACGCCGGAGATTTGAAAACAGCCATCGCTTCTTATGAGAAAGGATTAGTGCTCGCCGAAGCTTCAGGTGCGGTGCTTCATTTGAATTACCTGAGTCTCGCTTTGTTCAAATGTTATAAGAAAGCTGGCCGATACAAAGAATCTCTTGCAATGTATGAATTGTATAACCAGATGAATGACAGCATGAAAAGTGCAAACAGTCAAAAAGAAGTCATGAAACACGAAATGCAGTATGCTTACGAAAAACAAAAAGCGCTGGATGAAAAAGAACACGAAAAAGAAACCGCAATTGCAGCCGAACAAAAGCAAAAGCAAAAAATCATTCTGTATGCCACAGTGAGTGGGCTTTTTCTAGTGATGCTGTTCTCTGTTTTTGTCTTTAACCGTCTACGCATTACCAGAAAACAAAAAAGCATTATCGAAGAACAGAAGAACATCGTCGATGAAAAACAGAAAGAGATCCTCGATTCCATTACATATGCGAAAAGGTTACAGGAAGCTATCCTTCCGCCTGATCACATGGTTAAAAAGGTGCTCCCCGAAAGTTTTATCTTTTATCAGCCGAAAGACATTGTCGCCGGTGATTTTTACTGGCTAGAGCAAAAAGATGATACACTTTTTCTGGCAGCTGCGGACTGTACCGGGCACGGAGTTCCGGGCGCCATTGTTTCTGTGGTCTGCTCCAATGCATTGAACAGAACTGTTTTGGAATTTGGCATCACCGATCCGGGAAAGATCCTCGATAAGACCCGAGAATTGGTGCTGGATACCTTTTCTAAGGGAAGCCAGGAAGTAAAAGATGGAATGGACATTTCACTTTGTTCCATCAGGAGATCAAAGGATGAAAACAAGGTCGAATTAAAATGGGCCGGAGCAAACAATCCGCTTTGGTTCATCCAGCAGAAAGAGCTGAAGGAGATCAAGGCCAACAAACAGCCTATCGGCAAGACCGAGAATCCGCTGCCTTTTACGACACATACCGTTGAGCTGGAAAAGGGCGACAGTATTTTTTTGTTCACCGACGGTTTTGCCGATCAGTTCGGGGGCGAGAAGGGGAAAAAATTTAAATACAAACCCATGCAGGAACTTTTGCTGAGAATTTCCGACCTTTCATCGGAAAAGCAAAAAGAAGAACTGGAAGTGACCTTCAAAAACTGGAGATCCTCCTTGGAGCAAGTGGACGATGTTTGCATTATTGGTGTTAGACTATAATGAAAATGAGTCAGCCTGACCCGAGCGCAGTCGAAGGGATGTTTGATTATTGAAATAAAAATATAGAGTCTATGAACAAGAATAAACTGCTTCTTTTTTGTCTTTCATTGTCCTTGAGTGCAAGTTCCGTTGCACAAAGATCAAAAAAGATGGTCGACAGTTTGCAAGCAGAGCTATCGAAAAATCCCGTAGATACTTTGAAAGTAAGGATCTGGAACGAGATTGGTTATGAATTTGTAGCCGATGATTCCGCCCAGGCGACTCAATATGCCACTAATGCATTGGCATTGGCAAAAAAAGCAGGTTATCTCCAGGGGGAAATGAATGCCCACAATGTGTTGGGCCTTGTACTCTATTACAGCAGCAATTATGACGAAGCGTTAAAACACCACGAGGCTGCTCATGAGCTTGCTCTAAGGCTTAACGATAAAGCAAAATTAGCGGTTGCACTAAACAACATCGGACTGATCTATGACGACAAATCCGACTACAGCAAAGCGCTGAAATACTACATGCAATCCTTATCCCTTGTTGAAAATTCAGATGTTGGAAAATGGCAGCTGGGTGGAACACTTAACAACATTGCTTTGATCTATCAAGGCCAGGGAAAATACAAGGAGGCTTTGGAATTTCACAACCGTTCATGGGCTGTTAAAAAAGAGGTCGGCAATAAGAAAGGAGTCGGCAGCTCCTTGCACAATATAGGTTTGGTTTACAAGCTGCAAGGAGATTACGAAAAAAGTTTAGAATATTATTTTATGGCCCTAACGGTCAGAAAAGAAAACAACGATGACAATGGCACTGCGCTTACGTTGAACAACATTGGCAGTGTATACGAATCCCAAAGCCAGTTCGAAAAAGCATTCGATTATTTTGAACAGTCCTTAGAGATCCGTAAGAAGCTGAAAGACAAATACGGATTGGCGATCTCATTGTTTAGCATGGGTTCTAACTATTGCAGCCGAAAGCAATATGAAAAAGGGTTCGAATATTATCAACAGGCTCTTCAGATCAGCAAAGAGATCGGATCCAACGATCTTCTAAAACGCGGCTACGAATCGATCGCTTACGCCTACCAGGCACAAAAAAAGTTTGAGAAAGCCTATGAATACCAAGGGCTGCTGATGGGGGTAAAAGATTCCATTTTCAACTTAGAATCCAGCAGGCAGATGAATGAGCTTCAGACAAAATACGAAAGTGAAAAGAAAGAAAAAGAAATTGCGCTTCTTACGAAAGACGGCGAGATCCGCGACCTGCAGCTCAACAAGAACAAACTGTGGATGGTGGTGATGCTTACGGCGATCCTGATCGTACTCCTGTTGTCGGCATTGCTGTTCAATCGCTACAAACTCAAGCAGAAAGCGAATGATCTGTTGGAACAACGGAACGTAGAAATTACTTTACAGAAAAAAGAGATCACGGACAGCATCAACTACGCCAAGCGCATCCAGGAATCCATTCTACCTCCAGTGGATCATTGGAAAAAAATCTTGTCCGACAGTTTCATTTTTTATCGGCCGAAAGACATTGTCAGTGGTGATTTTTATTGGATAGAACAAAAGAATGATGTGGTTTGTTTCGCGGCGGTGGACTGCACAGGACATGGAGTTCCCGGAGCTCTGATGAGCGTGGTTGGTTTCAACTTATTGACTCAGGCTGTAAATGAAGTCGGCCTGACAAAACCTTCCGATATATTAAAGCACCTAGATGCGGGCGTGACAAAAACACTTCGGCAATCTGAAACAGGCCAAGGCGTGAAGGACGGCATGGACCTTTCACTGTGTTCCTTCAATCTGCGAACATTTGAACTTCAATATGCAGGCGCTTTTAATTCCTTGTATTATGTCAGTGACGGACAACTTCAAGAGATCAAAGCGGACAAATTCCCTATCGGTGTGAACCTTGACGGCAAAGTAGATGAATACCAGAATCATTTGGTGCAGCTGAAAAAGGGGGATTGCGTTTATCTTTTCAGCGACGGATATGCAGATCAGTTTGGCGGTCCTCATGGAAAAAAATTCAAGTATAAGAAGCTTAAGGAACTACTTGTGCAAATAGCGGCGGATCCGATAAGCGATCAGAAATCTGCAATTGAAAGCGAATTCGATAATTGGAAAAAAGAATTAGAGCAGGTAGATGACGTGGTGGTAATAGGTTTGAAAGTCTGAATTATGGAGTCTGCTTAAGCGGAAAATGCTTGTTCTTCCATCCGATCACTTTAGCATCAATCTGTTTCTTGAAAAAAAAATAACCGCCCAGCATCAGGATGATGTATGGAATAGCCATCAGGTATAAAATCCCCGTATTCAGGTCCTTACCGACCGAACCTCCGCTGTTGATATTGCTTTCAACGGAAGACTTACACATAGCACATTGGGCAGATGTTGAAGCAG
Source organism: Bacteroidia bacterium (assembly GCA_046594925.1). GTDB lineage: Bacteria > Bacteroidota > Bacteroidia > 2-12-FULL-35-15 > 2-12-FULL-35-15 > 2-12-FULL-35-15. The sequence continues at coordinate 33,307 of JBKJQG010000357.1, read as the reverse complement.
CTGAAAGTAGCAGCAACAGGAATAAAATGCTCTTCGCAATGTTCGTTCTAAATTTCATTTAATTAAAGGTACAAAATTAATGCGTATAAAAAGGAGAGATCATCGCATAAACAACAACTCCAGTGATGGTAACGTATAACCATACCGGATAGCTCCAGCGGGTTAGTTGTTTGTGTTTCTTAACATAGTGCACTCCTCCCTCTTGTTGACTCTTTAATCCGTAATAGAAAGAAAGCAGAATCAATGGCAACACCAAAGCCGCCAGAATAATGTGGCTGATGAGTATAATCAGGTAAGTGCTCCGCCCTGGTGATCCTGCGGGGTAACTAGTTTCTTGAGCCATCCAATGATAGGTGATGTAAGAAACCAAAAAAAGAGAAGACAGAATAAATGCAACGGTGTTCAACTTTTTGTGAACCGCAATGTTCTTCTGTTTAATCATGTATAAGGATAAAAGCAAAAGCAAGGTACAGGTACCATTGATGAACGCATTCAGTTTAGGAAGCTTGTAAACAAAGTCGGGGATCATTTCGGGAACCGGCAGGATTTTTCGGTTCAGGACCACTACGGCTACAAAAACAAAAATGGAAATGCCCATTACCAATCTGAATACTGCTTTGTCGTTCATCTTATTTCTTTTTAGAAGGTTCGCTCACTATTTCATCTCTCTTGACGTGGATCATGTATTCCGCCATCAGCACTTTAATATCGTCAATCAAATTTGTCACAGCCTTTATGTCGGTTCCGTCATAAATCCCGCGGATATGTTTTTCCTTGTCTACCAAGATGAATAATTCACTGTGGACAAAATCATCCGGACCACCATCGCCTTCTACTGCATTGAGCAAATAACTTTGGCGGGCCATTTCATAAAGCTTTTTTTTATCTCCCGTCACAAAATTCCAGGTCTTGGTATCTGCATGCACCATTTCCGAATACGCTTTCAGAACCGGAACCGAATCATTTTCAGGATCCACTGTATGAGAAAGGATCTGAACTAATCCTTTGGTATGAGCAAACTTCTGCTGAACCCGAATCAGTTCTGTTGTCATTTTAGGACAAATGGTTTTACAGGTGGTAAAAAAATAATCCACGACATAAATCTTTCCATCATAATCTCTATCAGTGACGGTGACACCATCTTGGTTCGTGAAGCTGAAGGGAGCTATGGAATGATAAATGGTATCCTTTCCGTTAGCCGCGAGGGATCTTTCACCAATGTACGGCAGGCGGATGAAATTGGTTTTTCCGATCGATAAAAAAACGTAAAGCAAAGAAGGAAAAGAAAGCAGAAAAACGAGGATCAGCAGCTTTTTCTTGTTTTTATAAAAAGGCACATGGGCTGTATTCATGGCACAAAAGTACGAACAAAAAAATGGTCTCACAAACCTTGTGAGACCATTCTGTAATGTGTTTATTAGTTCTTAGTGATGTCCGCTTTCAGCTGGTTTAGCGCCTTCTTCATGCTTTTCCGCTCCGTGTTCTTCGGTTTTTGCATCGTGATGTTCATCGTGTCCGTGTCCGTTTTTTGCAGCTTCATTCAAATGGATCTTTTGCTGAACGATAATGTTATCCATTGGATGTTTGTGGACTTTAGCGTAAGTTGATTCTGTCACGCAGAGCCAGATCAAATAAAGGATGAATGTTGTGTAAGGAGCCAGAATGGTCCATTTCATTGCTTTTTTCTCATCACCCAAGTGCATGAAACTCATAACGATGAAAAATGCTTTAAAAATAGTCAATCCGATGAAAATGAACTTCAACGTTACACCGGAAGTTCTATCACCGGTGTCACTAAGCAGTCCTAAATCAGCAGCTTTGAAACCAATGATCAATTCTACAATTGTAACAGCCAGCATGATCCAGAAAACATTCCAAAGCTTTCTACGCTTTTTCTTTCCTTCTTCTTCGCTGTGATGAGCCATGAACTCATACTGTGGGTAATCATCGTGAAATTCTGACATAAAATATAATTTTAGATTTTCTAAATTTTAAATTCCAAACTCGCCGTCACCTTGACTGCGTAGTCGAAGGGAAAGCCCGAAATTTTTCTGTTACAATAAGTAGAAGAAGGTAAATACGAATACCCAAACCAAATCCACAAAGTGCCAGTACAATCCTGTTTTTTCGATCATCTCATAGTGTCCGCGTCTTTCATAAGTTCCGGCCAATACGTTGATAAAGATCACAATGTTGATGATTACACCGCTGAATACGTGGAATCCGTGGAACCCTGTGATAAAGAAAAAGAAATTCGCAAATACAGGCAATCCGTACTCATTGGTTTGCATGTTGGCTCCGTAGAAAGTATCTGTAACCCATTCCCCATCTCTTACGAAATTACGAATAGCACCATGATCTGTTCCAACGATGAAGTGATACCACTCCCAAGCTTGAGAACCTACGAACATAGCACCACCAATAATGGTTAAGAACAACCAGAACGTTACTTTCTTTTTATCATTACGATGTCCGGCTTCTACAGCTAACACCATTGTTACAGAAGACATGATGAGGATCAAAGTCATCAAACCTACATAGGCTAAGGGAATGTGTCCGCTATAGCCTGGAAAATGCGTGAACACATCGCCCGGATTCGGCCAAACTTCAGGGTGTTTATGGCGCATAAAACCATATGCACATAATAAACCGGAGAATGTTAAAGCATCCGACACCAGGAAAAACCACATGAACATTTTTCCGTAACTAACGCCAAACGGGGATTTACCTCCACTCCAATCGGAGCTTGAATCTGTTTCTGTTACTGCGTGACTTGACATATATTTTACTGATTATGATTCCTGATAAAGACAGGAAGGTTAAAACTTATTTCGGGTGCTAATATGCAAAATATTCCTTTAATTCTCAACGCAGGAATAACAAAAATAAAAACAAAAATACCCACAAAACATCAAGGAAATGCCAGAAAATCGCGCAAAGCCTTATGCCTAAAAGGTTTTCTGAGTCATACCTCTGTAATCTGGATTTATTCCAAACTACAAAAACAGACCCTACTCCGAACACCAAATGAGCCAGGTGCAGTCCCGTCAGGATGTATATGAAGGAGCCTGCGGCATTGCTGTCGCTACCCGCAAAGAAGACTTTCTGATCCACCAAAGTTCCCCAAGCTTTGAACTGAAATACAAAAAAGGATACCCCCAAGAGGAACGTGATAAGGGAGGAAAGTTTCATGCCTTTGTAATCGTTTTTCCGAGCCGCAGATAATGTCCAATTCATTGAAACACTGCTAATTATGATAATAGCCGTACTTATGTAAAATAATTGAGGCAGCTCAAAATGTATCCAGGTTCCTGCACCGCGGCTGACGATGTAAGCACTGGTACAAGCTCCGAAAAGCATCACCATCGACACCATCGCTACCCAAAGCAAGGGGATGGCTACTTTTTCTCTGGTCTGACGCTGTTCGTCAGCTGGGGATAGTTCGGTTTCCATTGGTATGATATTATCCATAAAGTACAGCTAATTGAATTGCAGGTAAATAAAAAAAGGAGCCGAACATCAGCTTGCGTGCTGCGTCCACAGTACATTCCTTATATAAGATGTAAGATTGGTATAAAAAATAAATACTGCAGAAAGAGATGATCAGGGAGGAGGCCAGCCCGGAATAGTGGAACATCACTGGCATCAGGCTGATTGGATACAAGAACAAAGTATAAACCACCACCTGAAAAGCGCTGCCTTTATCACGTCCGCCGGGTGAAGGCAGCATCTTGAAACCCGCTTTTTTGTAATCGTCATCCAACACCCAGGCAATGGCCCAGAAATGAGGAAACTGCCACATGAACTGCCCTGCGAAAAGGATCCAGCCGATCAGCGGAATGGAGCCGAACCCTTGAGTTGCAGCAACACAGCCTAAAAGCGGGGGTATTGCTCCGGGAAAAGCCCCTACAAAAACGGCAAAAGGCGTGATGCGCTTCAAAGGGGTATAAACAATGGTGTACAAGAGCAAGGCCAGCAATCCGAGGATACCGCTCAAGGGGTTCATAAAAATCCATAGAATGGAAATGCCGGCAATTCCGCAAAGAGCAGCAAGGCCAAATGCCTCAGCCACACCCAAACGTTCCTGCGGCAAAGGGCGGTTCTGAGTGCGGTTCATTAATTTATCGAGGTCCCGTTCTATGATCTGATTGAAGGCATTGGAAGACCCTGTTACTAAGAACCCTCCGAGGACCAGCCACCCCATTTTCACCCAGTCCACTTCCTTGGAAGCAGCTGCAAAGGCAATGGCCGCGGAAATCACTACCAGGGAAGCCAGGCGGAACTTCATCAGCATGGCATAATCACGCAATCTGCTTGGTGTCAAGGCTGATTTTTCGATGGTATTGATGTTTTCGGTCTGCAAAATCACAAAATGAATGCGTTTTTTAAAAAGTAGTGCAATTTTACCAATTATTAGGGGAATCTGAAAGGGAAAAGTGAGAAATTAGACCATTTCAGAATTGAGGGGGATGAAAATTGAAATTATTCAATAATCGTCGTATAGATTGGAGAGGTCGGTCTTTATGCCGACAAAAACAAAAGGAATTTGTTTTGTAGAATAAGGCCTGCGCTCAATTCTATCGGCAAATCCCAGTTCAATTTTTAAATTCATCCGTGTATCCAGCATGTAAGCGCCACGAAGAGAAACCGTCATCAGGCTTGTTTGAAACCCCTGAGTGGTAAAGTGATCATAATCACCCGCACGCTTTGTGTAAGAAACAAAAATGTTTTTGCCAAAATCTGTTCCCGCGCTGTCGGCACCATAAACAGCATAGGTATATTTTGCTTCAACAAAAATCCGTTTGTGGCGAAAGTTCAGGAATGTGGCAGACTCTATGAAGTTGGCACCAAGCGGATGAGCCAGAGGCTGGTTCATGTGACTGTAATTTTGTTGCACGCTTCCATGTGCATAGGTGAATGGTCGGACATAATTAAACTCGGTCTGAAAATTAAGATGTCTGATCTTAAAAAGATCGAAGCTCTTGAACCCAAGTTGAAATGCTTGTTTGTTCGCCCACCAGCCCCACTTAGCTGTCGTATCACCTGTTGCAGCATGCTTCAAATCCGCCTTCACTTCTTTCAGCAAAAATTCATCGAGCAAAAGCTGTCCGTAAAACTGCTGCTTCTTGAACGCCTTGATCTTGAAATTGAATCCAACAAATGCGTTATCGCTGGAACCCAATGAATATTCCGTTGGCCGGAAGAACATGATAGGATTGAGATAATTAACATCGTAACCGCGGTGACGGGTGCTGTCGGAGCCTTGCCAGACAATGGATTCAAAGAGACCAATGTTCAATCGTCTGGTCGCGTTCCAGCTCAAATGATGAAACGTTGCATATTTTTTCAGCCAGTCTTTTTTAAAACCCGACGGATGTGTTGCATCCTTCATCACCGTAAACAAATTAACATAACTGATCTTCCAGACATTGGTAGTGATCTTTAAATACGGATAGGGTGCTGCAACATCCGACAAAAAAAGTGAACGGTAACCGTCACCCCAAAAATGTTTGTCTTGACCGGCTTGAAAATTAAAGATCTTATTGGGTGAATAGGAAACGTATCCTGAAAAATACTGGTAAGCATATTGAGGATGAAGGGAATCATCCTTAGAAACATAAGCATAACCCATTCCCGGAACAACGCGACTTTCACGGATGATGGAATCCAGGTGCGAATTGAAAACGCTTTTTCCGCCGAAGCCTTTAAAATTCAAGGCGAATTTATCTTTCCAAAAAATCAGGAGATTTCCGCCTATTCCGAGATCACTTGTAGTGTGGGAGTTGGTCGAAGACAAATCGAGACCGCCGCCTGCCAGCAGCAAAGGATATATTTCGATCTGGCCTTTAGCTTTTTTGTCTTTCTCTTCGGCCTTGGTTCCTGCGAGCAACCGGGGGAAAATCGCCGTTGAATCTTTGATGCGATTGATGTCCTGTAAGCGGTATGGCTTCACAAAAGTGGCAGCATTCTCCTCTTTGCTGTTATAATAATTGTCGATCCCCCACAAAAAATCTCGGTTGAGTGTGTAATTCCATTGCTGAGAAAAAGCAAGCTCTGTCAGCAATAAAAAAACGGGGATCAAAAAAGAGAGTTGCTTTTTCTTAGTCATTGTCCTTTGCTGTTCTGTTTTTCTTTTTCTTAATAAAAAAAGGAATTTGTGCAATTGTAAGAGAAACGGATGCAACGATCATAAGGGAATAATTGGGATTCATGCTCGACAAAGCAAGTCCCACCGTTAATCCGATTACAAGGATGTTAAAAAAGTAAACAGTCATCACTGTTCCTTTGTGGCTCAGTCCAATATCCAGCAAGCGGTGGTGCAAGTGATTTCTGTCAGCAGAAAAAGGTGATACACCCTGCACTGCACGATAAATAAAAATACGTAAGGTATCGACCAGAGGATATACTAATACGGCCATCGCAAAGAGGGGTTTAGAAACATTCAGAATGGTTTTGTTTTCAATTGCACTCACGTCGTAGCCGATCACCTTGATAGCCAGAATGCAAATGATGAGTCCGATCGTCAATGATCCGGAATCGCCCATAAAAATTTTTGCCGGAGAAAAATTAAAAAACAAAAATGCAAAAAGTGATCCCGATAATGCAAAAGCCAGACAGGCCATTGCGGGATCGCCGGCGAGAGTAAACCAGCAGCCAAAAGCAGAAGACGCGATGAATCCAACACCTCCGGCTAAACCATCCACACCATCAATTAAATTGAATGCATTTACAACAACGATGTAGGTGAACAAAGACAAAAATACGCTGGTCCACAAAGGAAGGATCTCAATTCCAAAAAGCCCATGCATGCTTATGATCCGGATGTCAGCCATAAGCACCAATACCATTCCAACCAGTACGTGGGCAACCAATTTTTTTACAGGTGCCGTTCCGATAATGTCATCTTTCACTCCGACAAAGAACATGACCAATAAAGTAGCGACGATGAATTTATAATCGCTCAAACTTCTTTCCAGTTGCGGAAGGTCGTGAATCTGTTTATCGGGGAACCAAATCGAATACGCAAAAAGGGTTCCGGCAAAGATGATAATCCCACCGATTGTCGGGATCATTCGCGTATGAAGCTTGCGCGTGTCGCCGGGTGCATCAAACAAACGTTTGAGGATCGCTACTTTTATCAACGATGGCGTTGATAAGAGCACGACAAAAAAAGAAGTTATGAAAACGAGCACTAAAAATTCCATATGTACTTTTTTAATTCGTGTGGACTAGTCTTCGACTACGCTGAGACTGACGTCACACTGAGCGTAGTCGAAGTGCCAGTCAAATTTAATCGTTAAAAATCATAATAAAAATTCGAAAGCGATGTTCTGATGCCTAAATATACAAATTGTGTGGAACTTGATGTTCTGTCGGTCTTTTCAAGCCGGTTGGTAAAGCCCAGCACGATGTTCAGATTAGTAGATGGATTCACCAGGTAACCAATGTGAATGTCCTGATACATGATGGTTGTCTTCAAGCCTTGTGTAGTTTCAATGTTTTCCAATTTCTGCGTGATCGGAAAAGAGTTGTCGGGCTTAAAAACATTTCCGCCAAAATTATTTTTAAGGCTGTCGTTCCCCTTCACCGCATAATTCGCTTTTAACTGAATGAAAAAATCTTTCACTCTGTAATTTACAAATCCAACCAGCTCATAAAAATTTGCACCAAGCGGATGGGCAAGCGCCTGGTTGTAATGGGTATAACTTTGATAGGCGTTTTCAGCAGCATAAGCATATGGCCTCACGGTATTATATTCCGCCTGAATGTGCAAGTTTTTTACAGTGAAAAGATCGAAATATTTGAACCCGACTTGATAGCCGTATTTCTTGCGGATGTCTCCCCGCCCTTTTTCGGAATAGACATCATCCAGCATGTATTGTCCGTATAGAGAAATGGACTTAGTAACTTTCAGCTTGAAGGTTGCTCCCATCAAAACGTTATTCTCATTATGCAATCCATAAGTCAACGCACTCACTCCGATCACTGGATCGTAAGTATGAAAATTGGTACGCATGCGGTTGCTTGAATCAGCCGCCTGCCAAATCATTCCCTGAAATAATCCCAATTGGAGGCGGTGAAATAAATTGGCACTTAAAAATTGAAAGCTTCCGATCTTTTTTTGAAACAACCGCTCTACATTGTCCGGAGTCGTCACTCCACCATCGGTAAGGTTCATGAAAGACGTGTATAAATTCGTGTACTGAATGTTTTTATAAGTGGTTGTAATTCTTGCGTATGGATAATTGAAAGCATTGTCCGATAAAAGCAAAGACCGGTAACCGTCGCCGACAAAGTGTTTCCCGTGTCCGACCTGAATGTTGAACATTTTTATCGGCGAGTAAGAAACATAACCCGAAGCCATCGCATAATCATATCCATTTACTTTGAATTTTTTTGCCCGACCTTGTCCCGGAATGACATCATACTGATAAGTCGCAGACTGAGGAAACAATTTGTTTGTGCTTGCAATATAATTATCGATGTACCTGGCATACGTCGCTTGATTCTCATAAAAAGAAGATTCAAATGAAACCTTTTTCCCAATATCGCCGCGTACCAAAAAGCCTCTTGTGTTCTTATACAATTTTTCTCCACTGGTATCCGCCATATCCTTGCCTCCTTCAAAATTAAAGAGCGGATCGATGGTCAGGTGAAATTTATCAGCAGTATCCCGGACAATCAAAAGACTTTCTTTTTTTAATTTACGATAGAGCAATGGGCCATTCCCATAGGTATAAAGACGCACTTCTTTGGAGTTGTGGCTATTCAGGTATGCAACCGTCAACTTATCACCCTCTATCATGGGCCTCATTGATGTATAATGAACGCTCGAATCTCTTAAACAAAACTGTTCGGCAAAAAGTGTCCACTCCCTGTTTAAAGAAATATTTTTCTGCTGTGCTGACAGTAGAATTGGCAAAAGAAAAAATATGTAGAAAATTTTTTTCATTTTATTTGCAACAAAGTCAAAACAGATTAAAACAGTAAATTACTTCTCCCGCAAATGGGGCAACGCAATGCCGCACTCTATTTATAACTTATCTTTTACTTCCGTATAAACGCTTTTGATCCCTTCTTCCAGGTTGATCTTGTGTTTCCATCCAAAAGAATGCAATTTACTTACATCCATCAATTTGCGCGGAGTGCCATCAGGCTTAGAACTATCGAATCTTAGTTCTCCGGAGAATCCAACTATTTTTTTAACCATCAGTGCTAAATCTTTAATGGTAATATCTTCTCCTACACCAATGTTTACCAAGCCAGCTTCATTGTAATTCTGCATCAAATAAAAACAAGCATCGGCCAGATCATCCGCGTGTAAAAATTCACGCATCGGTGAACCGGTTCCCCAAATCTCGACACTAGCTGCATTTTCATTTTTTGCATTGTGGAATTTCCGGATTAGTGCAGGCAGCACATGAGAATTTTTCAAATCGTAATTATCGTTTGGTCCGTACAAGTTTGTCGGCATCACCGAAATGAAATTACAACCGTATTGAGCGCGATAAGCATCACACATTTTTATGCCTGCGATTTTTGCGATCGCATAAGGCTCGTTGGTTTCCTCCAGCAAACCGGTGAGCAGGTAATCTTCCTTCAAAGGCTGAGGAGCCAGTTTAGGATAAATGCAGGAAGACCCTAAAAACATTAATTTTTTTACTGCGTTCACATAGCAAGAATGAATGACATTGGCCTCGATCATCATGTTCTCATAAATGAAATCGGCGCGGTAAGTATTGTTGGCGACAATGCCGCCTACTTTTGCAGCAGCGAGAAAGACAAATTCCGGTTTCTCCTTTGCAAAAAAATCAGCAACTGCTTGCTGATTTCTAAGGTCCAATTCGCCCGAAGCGCGGGTGATTATGTTTGAAAAGCCGTCCTTCTCTAAGCGTCTGATGATTGCAGACCCCACCATCCCACGGTGTCCGGCTATGTATATCTTACTGTTCTTATCCATTTCATTTAAAAAATATTCCGCTCCTCTCCATTTGGGGAGGGCATAAAGGGGAGGTGTTCTACTCGTGGAAATTCATTACATCATGTCCACCATCCAACAAATAGCGGTCTCTCTCAAATAACTTCACATCGCAAGCCACCATCTCACTTACCAATTGTTGCAGGGTATGTTTCGGTTCCCAGCCCAATACTTTTTTTGCTTTGGAAGCATCACCTATCAACAATTCCACTTCCGTCGGTCTGAAATATTTAGGATCTACTTCTACCACCAATGCTCCGGTCTCTGAGTTGAATCCTTTTTCTTCTACGCCTTTGCCTTCCCATCTGATCTTTACACCCACTTCTGCAAAAGCCAGGTCCACAAATTTACGAACAGTGATCTTCACTCCTGTTGCCAAGACAAAATCATCACCTTCTTTTTGCTGCATCATCATCCACATGCCTTCCACGTAATCTTTTGCATGTCCCCAATCGCGCTCTGCATCCAGATTTCCTAGATACAATTTATCCTGCATCTTCAAATGAATTTTAGCAACAGCACGGGTGATCTTACGGGTTACGAATGTTTCACCGCGCAAAGGACTTTCATGATTAAAGAGGATCCCGTTACAAGTATACATGCCATAAGCTTCGCGGTAATTCTTGGTGATCCAGAACCCGTATACTTTTGCAACGCCATAAGGAGAGCGGGGATAGAACGGAGTTGTTTCTTTCTGAGGGATCTCTTGCACATAACCGTACATCTCGGAAGTAGAAGCCTGATAAAAACGGGTCTTCTTCTCCAGTTTCAGGATGCGGATGGCCTCCAGGATGCGGAGTGTTCCTATCGCATCTGCATTGGCCGTATATTCAGGGGAATCAAAGGATACTTTTACATGGGATTGGGCTGCCAGGTTGTAGATCTCATCCGGCTGTGTTTCCTGGATGATGCGGATCAGGTTCGTAGAATCCGTCAGATCACCATAGTGCAGAAAGAAATTCACTTTCTTCTCATGCTGATCCTTATAAAGATGGTCGATACGCCCTGTATTGAACATTGAACTTCTGCGCTTGATCCCGTGGACCGTGTAGCCTTTACTCAGCAGCAATTCAGCCAAATAAGCACCGTCTTGTCCTGTAACTCCTGTTATTAATGCAACTTTACCCATTTTAATACTGTTAAAATTATATGCAATATTACGAAATAATTGCGTCAACTAAGCAAAAAAGCCCCTCCGTTTAAGGAAGGGCTTTCTCATCTCAAATTGAGCAAATGCTTATTTTGTGATCACAATTTGTTTCATTGAATTTTTACCTTCTGAAACTACTTTCATCGAATAAATACCGGCTCCAAGGCCTGACAAGTCAAGCGAAGTAGAAGTGATTACGGAAGTATGAACCATTTCACCAAGTGTGTTATACACTTCGATGGTCATGTCTGTTCCGGTCATTTCCACATTGAAAACCCCAGTAGAAGACGGGTTTGGATAAATATTGAATCCGTTCTGTGTACTGGAAGCAATTCCGGTTGGCAAGATGGTCACCACCTGAGTAGTCGAGTTCGTGTTGCAGCCACCTGCAGAAGTCACTGTCAACGTAACATTCCAAGTCCCTACCGCGAAAGTATGAGATGGATTCGCTGTATTGTCCAACGGTGATCCATCACCGAAATCCCATGAATAAGTCACTGCCCCGGTAGAGGTGCTCGTGAATGCGATCAACGGAGAAGCTGTGGCATTCTGAGTATAAGATGCTGCGGCATTCGGAGTAATGTTCAGGTATGTTTCTTTTGTGTCAATACATGTATTGAACAAGCCACTTAATGTATACAAAGTAACGGTATCGAGGCCGGCCGCAGGATAAGTGTATGCAGCATTTGTGCTCCACTGAAGAGGAGACCCATTGCCCATATCCCAAGCATAGATAGAATCCGGAACCGAATTCCAATATGCATTGTAAGCACCATAGCAATACATTCTGTTGTTCAAGATAGCGGTTGGCGTAGTTGTATTTGTAAACGTCAAAGCAGTTCCCAGACACATTGTTGTAGCAGTAGGGCTCATGGTATAATTTGTTGTTACCGTATAACTCACAATCGGAGCAATGATGGCTTCAGGCGCATCCGGTGGAGTGGCCACCGCAGATACTAAATACCAACCCCCAAATCCTGGAGCATTGATGTGAGACAACCCTTCCGAGTAAGTAGTAGTCGTTGCGTTGTTCGTGACGATCGAAATTGTATCAGTAGTACTTGTGTTTTTGATCGCTACAGCATAATTTCCTGTAACTGTTTGAGGAGTTGCAAACATTACGTTTTTAAAGCCAACAGCAGTGGTCAGCAAAATAGTCTGACTAGCAATTTGAGTTGTCGGAGTATTTGTTCCATCAACGTTATACAAAACAACGGTCGCTGTTAAGGTTTGAGCAAGGTTTACGGCGTCTTGAACACCACCCCAGAAAGAAATTCCTTTTACGGTAAGTGATCCGGTGTTTAAAAATGTCTGAGCCCACTCGGTGATAACAGCATCGGCTGTATACCCCCAAAATTGGTTTGTTCCTTCTGTTGTTTCTTTCAGATAGGTATAGAAAGCGGTGTCGTTTGCACAGGTTGTTGTTGACTTTAATGCTCCTTCCGCCTTTTTAGCAAAAGAGGTTTCAACAGCAGGGACAGGCTTACGATTGCCCAAATTCAATGAGCTTTGTGCCATGGACGCTGATCCAACCAAAAGCATAGATGCAAGTAGTAAATGTTTTTTCATGTAGGTGTATGGATTTTAAGTTATAGTTTAATAAATAAGGAAATCAAAAATACTAAAAAAAGACATCTTTTGGATATCTAATTTATTAAAAATTGAACAATTATTGAACAATGAACCAATTGTTCAGGAGGCTTTCCTTGTTGTAGAGAAGTGTTTGATTGGTGGTATAATCTATTACCTTTTTTCCAGCAATCTCGCATATTGCCTGCCCTGCAGCAGTGTCCCACTCCATCGTCGGAGCAAACCGAGGATAAACATTGGCGCTGCCTTCAGCAACCAGGCACAGCTTGATGGAACTGCCGGAGGAGATGAATTCGACCTCTTTGTGAACCGTCTTTAAACCATCTATGAACATTTGGGTTTCTTCCGACAAGTGAGAACGGCTGGCGACCACTCTGAAATTTTTAGTTACGGCCGGAAGTGGCAGTCTTGTTGATTGCAAAAGGATTCCATGCATGTTATCAGCAATCATGTCCGTAATCTCAAACCGGAAGCTGCCGACTCCTTCTGCAGCAAAATAAAGCATCTTCGTAACAGGAACATATATCACCCCAAGGATGGACCGTTGTTTGTGAATGAGTGCAATGTTCACCGTAAACTCACCGTTGCGCTTTATGAATTCTTTGGTTCCATCCAATGGATCAACCATCCAAAAATAATCCCATCTACTTCTTTCTGAATAGTCCGTTGATCTTCCTTCTTCACTCAAAACAGGAATGTCCTTGCCTTTTAGTGTTTCGCAAATGACGGCGTGCGCATTTTTGTCGGCCAGTGTCAAAGGTGAACGGTCCTCCTTATGCTCCACTGCAAAATCAGATTCGTACACTTTTAAGATTTCATCTCCTGCTTTTAAAGACGCTCGAATCGCTTCGAACAGCAATTCCTCCATTTCCCATTTTCCATTTTCCATTTTTCTAGTATCCTGCCTTTGAAGTCCCAATGTTTTCGATCGGATGCCAGGTTGTCTTTATTTCTTGTGTGTCAAAAATGAAGTACGGACTTTGCGCTCTATCAGAAGCGATATTTATTTTATTGTAAACAAAAACCCGTTTTACATTTAAAGAAGCATTTTCTTTTATTGCTTTTATTTCTGTTTTGTTGCTTCTGCAATAGATCACAGCATTCACATCCATGTGACTGGAGAAATGCTCGTGCAATTCGGCTGAAGTTCCAGTAAGAATATTTACAACGCCACCGGGAAGATCAGATGAATTCAACACTTCTGCAAATGTAACGGCGCACAAAGGTTTGCTTTCGGATGCCAAAACTATGCAAGCGTTTCCTCCGGCAATCACCGGTGCAATGGCCGTGACTAAGCCCAGCAAAGAAGTGTTTTCATCGGCTATTATTGCTACTACTCCCGTCGGCTCGGGAACCGAAAAATTAAAATGCGAAGAAGCAACTGGATTTACAGAACTGAAGATCTGTTGAAATTTATCACACCATCCGGAATAATATACCATACGGTCTATCGATAGTTCAACTTCCTGTTTTGCTGCTGCCGAAGAAGAACCTTGCAAAACCAATTCGGAAATGAATTGCTCTTTTCTTCCTTCCAGCATTTCCGCAATCCGGTATAAGATCTGAGCGCGGTTAAATGCTGCTCTTGAACCCCAACCTGATTGTGCTCCACGGGCCGCGACTTCTGCGTTCCTGAAATCTTTGCGGGAAGACAAACAAATGTTTGCAAGCACTTCGCCTTTTTTATTTTTCAAAGGATAATACCTTCCTGATTCCGTTCTCGGGAATTGCCCGCCGATGTAAATCTTGTAAGTCTTTTGTATTTCGATTCTTGCCATGTCTCAAAAATTAAAATTGTAGGTATGCCGACAACCCATGCAGTCCGCCTTCTCTTCCGAATCCACTTTCCTTGTATCCGCCAAAGGGCGAAGTAGGATCGAACTTGTTATAAGTATTCGCCCAGATTACTCCCGCTTTCAATTTGGAAGTAAGGTTGAAGATCTTTGACCCTTTGTCGGTCCACACACCGGCCGACAAACCATAAGGAATGTTATTCGCTTTCTCGATCACCTCCTCTATAGTCCTGAACGTCTGAATAGCCAGAACCGGCCCGAAGATCTCTTCCTGAACAATTCTATGCGATTGAGAAACATTTAAAAAAATGGTCGGTTTGCAGAAATAGCCTTTCGTAGGAATTTTGCAGGAGGACTGGTGAATTTCGCCTCCCTCATTTTTTCCTATTGTAATATAATCCTGAATTTTCAAAAGTTGCTGCTTCGAATTGATCGCTCCGACATCTGTATTTTTATCCATTGGATCACCCACGCGCAAAGTTTCCATCCTGTCTTTCAGTTTACGGATCACGGTATCGGCAACACTTTCCTGAATAAACAAACGCGATCCTGCACAGCACACATGCCCCTGATTAAAGAAAATTCCGTTGATAATCCCTTCTACAGCCTGATCCAACGGCGCATCTTCGAAAATAATATTTGCTGCTTTCCCACCCAATTCCAAAGTGCACTTTTTATCGGTGCCTGCAATCGATTTCTGGATCCATTTTCCGACATTGGTTGAACCGGTGAAAGCAATTTTATTGATGTCCGGATGATTCACAATCGCGGCGCCGGTTTTTCCCGCACCGGTAATGATGTTCACCACACCTTTGGGTAGCCCACTGTCGCGAATGAGCTCAGCCAGTTTCAGTGCTGTCAAAGGAGTAGTTTCAGCTGGTTTTAACACCACCGTATTTCCGGCTGCTAAAGCGGGTGCTATTTTCCAGGCGGCCATTAACAAAGGAAAATTCCAGGGAATGATTTGTCCGGCAACACCCAGCGGCTTAGGGTTCTTATTCGGAAAAGCATATTCTAATTTGTCGGCCCAGCCGGCATAATAAAAAAAGTGATTCGCCGCCAAAGGCACATCAATGTCGCGGCTTTCACGGATAGGCTTTCCTCCGTCCATAGTTTCAATAACAGCAAACTCTCGTGCTCGTTCCTGCATCAACCTGGCAATACGGTAAATGTATTTCCCTCTTTCTTTGCCCGACAGCTTGCTCCATTTTCCAAAAGCGGCACGGGCTGCCTTTACTGCTTTGTCCACATCCTTTTCATCTGCATCGGCCACCTCCGCTATCTTCTCTTCTGTTGCCGGATTATAAGTTGCAAAATATTTTTTGCTGTTGGGCTTTACAAACTCTCCATTTATGAACAAGTCGTACTGCTTCTTGATGGAAACATGTTTACTGTCCTCCGGAGCGGGGGCTAAATCCCAGGCCGCATTGAACTTTAATTTGATTTCTTTTTTTATGCTCATGTTAGTTGTATTATCCTTAACAATTTCAGCCGCTAATCCTTTGAAAAGTAATCCGAACTTTGATAAACTCCGGTAGTATGTTTTGCGATCTGCATAAGAACATCATTAGCCAGACTGCTCGCTCCGAACCGGAACCATTCGTTGCTCAACCAATCGGCGCCCAGTGTTTCATTCACCATTATTAAATACTGAAGAGCCAGTTTAGACGTTGAAATTCCTCCAGCGGGTTTCATTCCCACCATTCGACCTGTCGCGTAATAATAATCTCGGATCGCTTCCAGCATCACCAGCGTCACCGGCATGGTAGCAGCCGGGGAAATTTTCCCGGTAGATGTCTTTATGAAATCGGCACCTGCATACATGGCTATTCCACTGACTTTTCTCACATTGTCCAAGGTGGAAAGCTCTCCCGTTTCAAAGATTACTTTTAACCTTGCTTTTCCACAAGCTTCTTTTATGGCGGCTATCTCGTCGAACACAAAATTGTAATTTCCTTTCAGGAACTCTCCTCGGGAAATAACCATATCAATCTCATCAGCACCATTGTCAACAGCAAACTTTGTATCGGAGATCTTGATCTCGCGGGTGGATTGTCCACTCGGGAAAGCGGTGGACACGGAACCAACCTTCACGCCGGTCCCAAGCAAAGCTGTTTTTGCAGTGCTGACCATGGAGGGATACACACAAACCGCAGCCACTGTGGGAAGGCCGGGGATTAAGTCGTGGGGATGGGCCGCTTTGTAGCACATCTGTTTTACTTTCCCTTCTGTATCCTTCCCTTCCAACGTCGTAAGATCGATCATGCTCAGAACCATCTTCATGCCCTCCATCTTGGATTCTTTCTTAATGCTTCTGGTGGTGAATCTCGCCACGCGCTCTTCGATGCCCACTTGATCTACAACCGGGGTATTTCTGAAGTCTGGCAAACTGATTTTTATACTCATTCCTTCTTTTTTAAGCGTCTGGCAAAGGTATTCAAAAAAATCCTTTGTGATTTAAAAAAAGGGGCTACATTTGCATTCTAAAATGAAAACAAACCCTTTCCATAAAACAGTGAGCTGCATCGGTGCCATAATGTGCTGTATGCTTTGCTGCATTTAGTTTTACGGGAAGACTCTGATACTTATTTTGAACAAATTTCAAAGGTCTTTCCCCACAGGAGAGACCTTTTTTTATCGTATATTTGAATTGAATCACAGCCTAAAACCGGCATTTAATGAACAACATTTTCCCAACAGATAAAATCTTGCAAAGGGCTGAGAAAGAACAGCTCTTGAAGCAAAAAGGCATTGCGGTCTGGTTCACCGGCTTAAGTGGTTCGGGAAAAACCACCATTGCCATTGCGCTGGAAAAAGAGTTGCACGCAAAGGGCTTGCTGACCCAGATCCTGGACGGCGATAACATCCGGACAGGAATCAACAATAACCTTGGATTCAGCGAAGAGGACAGAACCGAGAACATCCGCAGGATAGCAGAAGTAACGAAACTTTTTGTAAACTCCGGAATCATCACCATCTGTTGTTTTGTAAGTCCCACCGAAGAGATTCGGAACAAGGCCAGAACAATTATCGGCGACGCGGATTTCATTGAAGTCTTTGTGAACACTCCCCTGGAAGTATGTGAAAAACGGGATGTAAAAGGCTTGTACGCGAAAGCAAGAAAAGGAGAGATCAAGGATTTTACAGGAATAACAGCTCCGTTCGAGGCGCCGACAGCTCCAGAAATTATTCTGACGGATTCCATTAGTATTGAAGAAAGTGTAAAAAAGATATTGGATAAACTTAAAGCATGAAAAACTACAACCTAACCCATTTAAAAGAATTGGAAAGCGAGAGCATCTACGTGCTGCGTGAATTGGCGGCACAATTTGAAAAGCCTGCCTTGCTTTTTTCAGGAGGAAAAGATTCCATCGTTTGTTTTCACTTGGCTCGCAAAGCTTTTGCTCCGGCTAAGATCCCTTTCCCTTTGGTGCATGTGGATACCGGACATAATTTCCAAGAGACGATCACGTTCCGTGACGACCTCGCAAAAAAATACAATGCTCAGCTCATTGTTGGTTCCGTTCAACAAAGCATCGATGAAGGAAGGGCCGTGGAAGAAAAAGGATTCAGTGCGAGCAGAAATGTTTTACAGACGGTTACCCTTTTGGAAACGATTGAAAAATATAAATTCGACGCTTTGGTTGGAGGAGCGAGAAGAGACGAGGAAAAAGCAAGAGCGAAAGAACGCTTCTTTTCGCACCGGGATGAATTCGGACAATGGGATCCCAAAAACCAAAGACCGGAACTCTGGAATCTGTTCAATGGAAAAAAGGCCGTGGGAGAGCACTTCAGAGTGTTTCCAATCAGCAACTGGACGGAAATGGACGTTTGGCAATACATCTTACAAGAGAACATCGAAATTCCCAGCATCTATTTTACGCACGAGCGAGAATGTTTCATGCGTGACGGTGTGATCTATGCGCACTCTAATGTCATCCCGCTAAAACCGACAGAGAAAGTTGAGAAAATGCAGGTGCGTTTCAGAACGATCGGTGACATCAGCTGTACCGGAGCCGTACTTTCAAAAGCAAATTCATTGGAAGAAATTGTGGAAGAAGTCGCGGCAACAAGAGTTACAGAACGAGGAAGCCGGATTGATGACAAACGCTCCGAAGCAGCGATGGAAGACAGAAAAAAAGCAGGCTATTTTTAGAAACAACTTTATTATGACAGACTTTACGACAGCAGGATATTTAACAATGGATCTTTTACGTTTCACGACAGCAGGAAGTGTGGATGACGGAAAGAGCACACTCATCGGAAGATTGCTTTACGATTCAAAATCTATTTTTGAAGATCAATACGAAGCAATTAAGGCAACCAGCGAAAAACGCGGGGAAGAATATGTAAACCTTGCATTGCTAACTGACGGACTAAGAGCAGAGCGTGAACAAGGAATTACCATTGACGTGGCCTACCGTTACTTCGCGACCCCGAAAAGAAAATTCATCATAGCAGATACTCCAGGGCACATTCAGTACACCCGCAACATGGTAACCGGAGCTTCCACGGCAAACGCAGCCATCATTCTGATAGATGCACGCAAAGGCGTGATCGAGCAAACCATGCGCCATACATACATTGCGTCTTTATTGAGAATTCCTCATGTGATCGTCTGCGTAAACAAAATGGACCTTGTCGATTTTAATGAAGCTGTTTTTGAAACCATTAAAAAAGAGTATACGGCATTCGCAACAAAATTAGAGATCAATGATGTTCACTTTTTACCGATCAGTGCGCTAAAAGGGGATAATGTAGTAGACGCATCCAAGAACATGGATTGGTACAAGGGAAATACGCTAATGTATCTGCTGGAAAACATTCAGATCAGCAACGACATCAATCACAGTGATGCCCGTTTTCCGGTTCAGTATGTCATCCGGCCGATGAGCACTGAACATCACGACTACAGAGGTTATGCCGGAAGAATTGCTGGAGGCGTTTTCAAAAAGGGAGATGCCGTTACCGTTTTGCCAAGCGGACATACATCCAAAATAAAATCAATCGACTTGTTGGATGAATCTCTGGAAGAAGCATTTGCTCCGATGAGTGTAACACTTACTCTTGAAAACGAAATCGATATTTCGCGCGGCGACATGATTGTTAAAACCGACAACCAACCGGAGGTGACGCAGGATATTGAGGTGATGATCTGCTGGCTGGCAGAAAAACAATTACAAGCAAACGGAAAATATGCGTTGAAACATTCTTCCAAAGACGTTCGCTGTGTGGTAAAAGACATTCAATACAAAGTGAACATCAACACCTTGGAGAAAATTGAAGACGACAAAAACATTGCTCTTAACGACATCGCCCGCATCACGCTAAAAACCACTGCGCCGATTGCCGTTGATAAATACAGCAGGAACCGGAATACGGGAAGCATTATCCTAGTGGACGAAGCCACCAATGTCACGGTTGGCGCCGGAATGATCATCTAATAAAAAAGCCCCAAGCTAAATGCCTGGGGCTTTCCTTTTCAACAGCATGATCTTATTTCACAAGTATCATTCTTGTCAACATCACCTCTTCGCCGGCAATGATTTTTATTAAGTAAACACCGTTGTGTTCATCCGACAATGTTGTTGAATTCTGCGAAGCGTTAATTTCTTTTGAAAGAACTAGCTGCCCGAATGCATTGTACACCTCAACCATTGCTGAAGTCTTGTTTCCCAAATCAAAATAAACAATTCCATTTGTAGGGTTCGGATAAGCCACCATCATCACATTGCCATGAGCTGCTATGGCGGTCGTGATGACGATAAAACAAGTTGAAGTATCCAGACATCCTCCTTCATTTACTATCACAGCATAGTTGCCATCCAAAAGCGGAGTGTAAACGGCATTGGTCTCCCCCGGAATCAATGCGTATGAATTGTTGCAGTCCACCCACTGAAAAGTTCCGGAAGCACTGTTGGCGGTTAAAATGTTTCCGCTTTGCATCACCGCAACATCTACCGGAAGGGCGACCGTAATTGTTGTTACAGCTGTATTGGTACATCCCATTACGGCTCCGGTCACTGTATATGTAGTCGTCGTTGCAGGAACAAAGGCAACTCCATCGCTTGCGCCTCCGGTCCAGGTATAAGTGGAAGCACCGCCACCAGTAAGAGTAACAGGTTGTCCGTTACACACGTTTGTGCTTGTTGCGTTTGCAGTAACTGTTGGAGGTGAGCTCACCGTGATGGTTTGTGTTGCCGTATTTGTGCAGCTCCCGGTGGTTCCGGTTACCGTGTAGGTCAACGTCGAAGACGGAGAAAATGAGATTCCGTTTGTAACTCCTGAACTCCAGCTGTAGCTTGTTGCTCCGCCACCCGTCAGTGTCACTGATTGTCCGGTACATATTCCTGTACTGGTTGTATTTGCTGTTACCGACGGAAGTGGATTCACCGTTATAACTTGTGTAGCAGTGTTGGTACAAGTGCCCAATGTTCCGGTAACCGTATAAGTTGTTGTGGATGCAGGATTGAACGCGACACCATTTGTAATTCCGCCGCTCCATGAATAAGAACTTCCTGTTCCGCTTCCGGTAAGCGTTACCGGCTGACCGTTACAGATGGTCGTTGAACTTGCCGAGACGCTGACGGTCGGAGATGCATTCACTGAAACGGTGACGGTTGCCGTATTTGAACAACCAGAAGCTGTTCCGGTGACCGTATAAGTACCTGTTGAAAAAGGAACAAATGCAACTCCGTTGGATATACCACCGGTCCATGCATAAGAACTTGCTCCGCCTCCATTAAGTGTTAATGATTGTCCTGAACAAACGGAAGGACTGCTTGCATTGGCTGTAACTGACGGGATCGGATTCACAACGATGGTTTGTGTGGCCGTATTTGTTCCGCAGCCAGCAATCGTTCCGGTCACCGTATAAGTGGTAGTCCCGGTGGGAGAAAAAGCAATGCCGTTAACCGCCCCACCTGTCCAGGTGTATGTCGTTGCTCCGCCGCCAGTAAGTGTAACAGGTTGTCCCTGACAGATCGTCGTCGCTGTGGTACTTGCCGTGACCACAGGACCAGTCGTCACATTTAAAACAAAGGTATAAATCGTGCTGCCACCAAATCCGTCATTTGCAGTAATGGTGATCGTGGTACTTCCTGTCTGTCCGGCAGCCGGTGTATAGGTAGCCTGGTAATTGCTTCCACTGATATTACTAACACTTATGCTTGCATTTGGCAATAAAACAGTGTTGCTGCTGTTCACTGTGAAAGTGATGGCATCCAGATCTGCATCAGTCACCGTAAATGGATTAGAAGAAGTGCTGTTCATACACATGTTCATTACCGGTGCGTTCATGGAGAATACGGGAACAATGTTGGAGAGCTGTTCGATCAGTTGAGTATAAATAGGATAGCTTCCCATTCCCGTTCCACTGGTTCCGCTAAAATGAACTTTCGTGGTAAGTGTACTTGTTGTTACATTCCATTCAAATAAAGTCCCCGTGCCAAATACGCCACCTTCTCCTGTCAATCCATAAATTTTTCCGGAGCTAGACAATGTCAAAGCTCCTCCCGGAAAAACACCGTCAGGATAATCATAATCAAACTTTTTAAGATAGGCATTTGAAGTTGGATTCCATGAAAACAACACACCGCCACTGGCTATCCCGCCGTATTTTGTCAATCCATAGAACAATCCTGAGTTGAATAGCAATGAGCCCGTCGGCCTGCTGCCCAGCGAATCAATAAGGTCATATCTCTTGGCGTAGATATTCGTAGAAGGACTCCACTCAAAGATCACCCCAAAACCATTTGTTCCCCCGTTGTATGTTAATCCGTAAAAGTTAGTTCCGTTAAATACAAGTGAGCCATAAGGATTACTGCCGCCTGCAACAGTCAGGTCAATTTTTTTTGTATACACATTGGAAGCCGGGTCCCATTCAAAGATCACACCCGCTCCGGTTGCACCTCCCAGATTGGTCATTCCGTATAGCTTGGTTCCATTCACCTGAAGAGATCCAAAAGGGGTAGAACCATTCGGAATGGAGAGATCAATTTTTTTTGTGTAGGCATTTGTTACAACATCCCATTCGAAAATAACACCCACTCCATTTGTCCCGCCAATTGTTGTTAATCCGTAAAATTTACCGGCATAGATCAGCAGGGAACCATTAGGTCTTCCACCGTTGATGCTATCGAAATCATGTTTTTTTGTGTAGACCCCTGTTGAAGGATCCCACTCAAAAATGACCCCGTAATTATTAACCCCTCCCATGCTACTCATCCCGTAATATTTCCCGCCGTTAAACACCAGTGAGCCCTTAGACATGTTTCCATTGGTGCTGCTGAGATCAACTTTTTTAGAGTAGCTATTAGACGAAGGATTCCACTGGAATACAACCCCGCTGGCCGATAAGCCACCCAAATTTGTTAATCCGTAAAACATTCCGTTCACATTCACTAATGAAGCGAGTGGATTTTTTCCTCCGGTTGTTGTCAGCTCGATTTTCTTAATATAGATATTGGTTGAAGGATCCCACTCGAAGATCACTCCCAAGTCGCTGGTTCCACCGCCTTTGGTTAAGCCATATAATTTACTTCCATTTATTGTCAAAGACCCCTGAGGATAGGTTCCGTTGATCGCGCTGAAATCAATTTTCTTGGTGTAAGTGTTCGTGATCGGATTCCATTCAAAGATCACTCCCCGACTGCCCGTCCCGCCCAGGTTGGTCAACCCATAAAATTTACCTGAGCTGTATGTTAATTTACCGTAGGGGTTCTTTCCGGTGGCAGTCGACAGATCAATTTTTTTCGTGTAGATATTGGTAGACGGATCCCATTCAAAGATTACGCCTCCGCTGGCGGCGCCACCTGTGTATGCTAATCCATAAAATAAACCGCCATTCAATTCCAAAGTTCCGTATGGATTTGCACCGTTGGCGGTTGTAAGATCAATTTTTTTCGTGTAGATGTTGGTTGCTGGGTCCCATTCAAAGATCACTCCTTTGTTAGCCGTTCCTCCTTGATAAGTCATCCCATATAATTTGGTTCCCGCCAAAGCAAGAGAACCCGCGGGACTGGATCCGATGGTTGTGCTCAGATCAATTTTTTTTGTGAAAATATTTGTAGCCGGATCCCACTCAAAGATGGTTCCTTTATTATTTACACCTCCAAGACTTGTCATTCCGTATAATTTTCCTGCATACAGGGTCAGAGATCCTCTCGGGAAATTCCCGGTAGAGGAGGTCAGGTCTACTTTCTTTGTATAAACACCTGATAAAGTATCGTATTCAAAAATAACTCCAGAAAAAGCGGCACCTCCGCTGTAGGTCATTCCATAAAGTTTTCCATTCCCTCCATCCGTAAGGTCGGTCATTTGGGGATTGGCACCCGGAGCAACATTCTGAAAAGAATAGTCTAGCGTATGTGCATTGGTGGAAGGGGTATAATGAAAGATGGTCCCCAGGTCCGAAGTACTACCACCCGAAGTAAGCCCCCAAAGTTGCGGAATGTGTTGTGCGTTTGCAACTCGGAAGCCCAAGAGAGCGACTATAAAAATAAAAGCGATTTTTTTGATCATTGGAGTAGATACTTGTTTTTGCAAAAATACTGCTTTTCAGGCAAAAAAGCACCACCCCGCCTTAGGAATGTTGGATAATAAAGAAATGAGAATCAGATCAATGAGGAGTGTAAAGCATCTCAATGTGAGGGATATTGTCTTCCAGGTATTCTGTACCGGAAACCTCAAATTCAAAACCGGAATAAAACTTAATAAGGTAACATTGGGCGCCGATCCGGATCGGGGTATTTCCGTAATGCTCGAGAATGAATGCCATGGATCGCTTCATCAATTCCTTTCCAGCACCTGTACCTCTTGCTTTTTGCGAACTAATCACACGACCGATGGATACTTCAGCAAATGAAATGCCCGGAGGAACAATCCGGGAATAGACGATCAGTTCATTCTTCTCATTGAAACCGCAAAGGTGAAAACAGTTAGGGTCTTTGCCGTCGGCATCCTGGTAGGCACAATTCTGCTCGACTGAAAACACTTCCAGGCGCAGCTGCATGATCACGTACAACTCCTGCACGCTTAATTCTTCAAATTTTTTTATGTCCCAGCGTATGTTCATTTCAGAAACCTGATCAGTCCTTTTTTCTCTATCCAAGTATACAATAAAGCTCCCAGCATGCAGCCGAAACTGTTGGCAATAAAATCATATACATCAGCACTTCGCTCTTCAAACACCGTCCCCTGCATCACTTCCAATAAGCCTCCGTAGGTGATACAGATCAGAAGTGCTGTGGCTTTGGGATGGTCTTTCACAACATCAAATGCTGTTTGCCCCGCAAATCCCTTTATCGATAAAATCAGCAAAACAAAGAAAATGCCCGCGTGCACAAACTTATCGAAACTCAACATTTCCAGAAAAGAAATATGCGGAATGTCCCTTCCGGGGATCCCGCATACTATCAGAATGAGTAATGCCCAAAGCATTGCCCATCTCATGTTCTTTAGAAACATCCTAGTGGCCTGTCAGAGCTTTGTAATCAGCTGCACTCATCAAAGCGTTTGCTTCAGCAGCATCTTTCATTTCCACTTTTATCATCCACCCTGCACCATAAGGGTCTTTGTTCACCGACTCCGGATTGGTATCCAAGCCTTTGTTAACTTCTGCTACTCTTCCTGAAACAGGCATAAAAAGATCTGATACTGTCTTTACTGCTTCTACCGTTCCGAAAATTTCTTCGTGAGCCAGCTCTTCACCTTCTGTTGTAATGTCCACATATACAATGTCACCCAATTCACCCTGAGCAAATTCAGTGATTCCGATTGTTGCTACATTGCCTTCCACAAGAACCCACTCGTGATCTTTGGTGTATTTTAAATTTTCAGGAAAATTCATTTTTCTATCTTTTTTATCTGCCATAGCTTTAGTCCTTCTCGGTGGTAAAAAACTCTGAAGGATGAAACGAAGGCACGGTTAATTAATGATGCACAAATTTATAGTTAATTCGATAAGTCTGAATGTTTTTCGCCGATTTATTTATGAAGAAAACCGAGACAAGCGAGAGGCTTTTGAGCTGCTCCGTAGAAGTATAGTATGAATTTACAGGCTTAATTAGCCAATGTCAACCTCAGGCTGATACCCGCGTTGGTGTTAGCAGTCGGGAAAGAGTTGGACAATACCGGACGGTTGATAATGCGGTCGTAGAACAAGCGGATGTTGATTTTCTCGCTGATCACGTAATCCGCGGCCACCTTAATGGAGATGATGTTCGTCCCAGCCGTGGACTGACTCACTTCTTCAACGATCCTTCTGATCACGGTCTCATTCCTGCGGAAGGAAAGGTCGAGTTTTAAGTTCAGATCGCTCTTCACCGGCTTGCCTTTGATCTGTGCATTGCCGAGTTTTAAATTCGGGATGCGGTAGCCCAATCCTCCCACGATCTCTTGTCCAGCCACTTCCGTAATGGTCTTGCTCGTCAAGCCGAGTGAAAGGTTCCGGTCTTTCTTGAATTCGAAACTTACAAGAATGCTGTTCTTCAAGGTCATGTCCAGTTTAATTAGTGGACTCCATTGCTCTGAGATTGAAACAGAACTGATCAAATCCCTTGACAGGAAGTTGGCATTCCCGGGAACGGAAGATACTGCCTCTCTGATGCTCGTGAAGTCGTCACCCACAATACCATCATCGATCCACAACAAGTTGGTCGTATATCCTCCAACATTGTAGGAAGAACGGTAAGCGTGACTCAGGGTAAATGATTTAAAATATTTTTTGATCTTTTCCATTTTGGACAATCCGTCGTAAGTGATGCGCCAGTTCGGTTTAGGAATTTTAGGGAAATTATCCAAAGTAACATTGTTCGGATTCGTTCCGCCATAAGCAGCGATGAAGGCCGGGATCAGTACATCCTGAGAAGTGGCATTGTATCCTTCGGCAAACCCGTTGACGGTTCCCCCAGATGCCGGATTCTCTCCTCTGCGTGCAGAAATGCTGGCTCTTGCATCCAGGAATTTTTGGAAAGTCACTCCTCCGTCTTTTACGAAAGAGGTTTTGTAAGACAAGAAAGACATGCTAAAATTTCCCGTCTCCGAAGGAAGTGATCCCCTGAAACGATCAAATTGGGCACCATTGGGTAAAGTATCGTGGGTCCAGCGAAATAATTCGGAATGGCTTTTCGCCTGCGTCCGTGTTGCCGTCAATTCTATTTTCAGATCTGGCAAAGGCTCTAAGTTTGCACGTATGTTCAGATTCTTACTTTCCGTTTTTGTGGTAGGTGTGTTTAGCGAAGCCAGCTTGACCAGCCAATCTTTGTCGACCGCCTCATCTCGGATATCTCTCTGACTACCGAACACAAATCCCGCAGTCGGACCCTCAAAATTTTTGTCCATCCCTATCATGTTCGTGGAATGTCCGTATCCAGGAAGAATGGTCCCTTTGGTCGTACCGTAGGTGACCGTGACCGTCTTAACAGACATAATAATCCGAGCCACGTATTCCAGGATCTCTAATTTTTCTTCTTTTGCTTTTTTAGTCGAATCAGCGATCTCCGTCGGAGTTTTAGGAACGCCCGGCTTCGAGATGGCACTTGCTTTTCCTCCCTTGTTTGCCGCATTGTTTTTCTTCTGGTTGATCTTCTTGAAGTATGGGATTTTGTTATAAAGCGTCACCATGTTCAGCTGTCCATTCCAATTTATAGACTCTGAATTCCTCAATGTATTTCCCAAAGAATCGGCATTCAATGGAGCGCGTTCCCATCCGTATGTTCCACCGTATCTCACCGATGCAGAAGTAAAATCCAATAAAGGTATCTTGTTGATCGGAATCGTGTAATTCACGCCCAGCTGTTGATTGAACTGAGTTGTTTTTTGATTTCTGAGGAAGTTATCCCAAAGCGTATCTTTTTTCTCGCCGGTGTCAATTTCTCCCGCCGGCTCCAGAATGCGCGCTTCGTTGGTGGCCGTGTAATCCAATTTCAATCCTTTGGTGATGTCGTATTTCAATTCATAATTGCGCGACATGCTGAATCGTTTGTTGAATGTTGGAATGATGATAAGGTCTCCGCCGGTAGTATTCCTGTTCTTGGAGGTGCTGAAATCCCTATCAATGTCGGTTCCGAAACCGATCTTGCTTGGCAACAAATAGAAGTTCACGTCCTTAATAAGCTGCAGGTATTTGCTCTGGAAAATTTTCGTTTTTGCAAAAGGCTTGTAATTTTTTGGCTGTGGTGCAAAACTGTAGACCAGTCCGCCGCGGTAATTGCGTTGTGTATTGTACTCGATGTTCACATCGCGTTTGTACTGCTCATTATAAGAATAGGTTGCTGCCCAGTTCTCGATGTCATAGATGCGACTCTTCTTGGCATTCTTACCTTTATCTTTCTTCACATTCGTGAAGTTAATGCTTCTGCGTTTGGTATAATCCTGTGTCACGTGTTTCAAGGAATCGCGTACGCTTTTAGGAACGGTCTCATCTCTCAAAGCAGGAGCCAGCAAAATATCCGGATCCAATGGATTGTATTGGGGTGTTAAGAATGATTCAGAATATCCGACATACATAGGAATGCGAATGTTGTATTCTTCAGGAAGAAATTTACCCAACTCCAGACTCGAAGAGGCATCGTATTGTTTCAACGTTGCTCTCTTTCGCTCGGTGATCTTGTTCTCAATGCTTCCGAATCCCGGAGTATACATGTTTCCGGAAACGGACACGTTACCGAAATCGGCGAGCTTGGCTGTTACTCTGGCAGTCGCCGCCCATCCGCCTTTTTCATCAAAATCACTTAGGCGCAATTCGTTCACCCAGACCTGTCCGCATTTCGGCTGCCCGTCATCATTAGGATTTCTGACTCCGATCATGAGCATCTTCACAGAACTTAAATTCGGATTTCCTTTTACGGTAATCAAACGCGATCCATCAGGAATCTGATATTCACTCGTCAGCGTCACGGCTCCGCCATTAAACATGTCGATGTTCCTTTTTTGTTTTGCTGCCTGAAGCTTTTCAAATTCAAGAACCATTTCGTTAGCTTCCGGCCAAACCTTGTATTGATCATCGGTATCGCTGCCATTGTAATAACCTGGAGGGGTTACTTTCAATGGAATGGCATATTCATAATAATTGTCGGTGTAGTCGGATCCCAAACGGACAAATACATAAAGGTCATCGTTATTCAATGGATCAGCCGTGTTAGTAGATGCTTCAGCATGAATGTACATTTTCAATTTTTTGTAAGAGCGCACATCCAGCTCTGTGGTTTTGTAAGCGGCACGTGAACTTCCGTCTTCCAGGTTACAAATGGTCATCGACATGGCTTGTTCGTTCAAAGCCGTTAAATTCGCCGAACCCGTATTGATCTCCCGTTCAATGTTTGGAGGCAATACATAATTCACCGGCTGCTTGCTTCCATCTTCTTCAATGTTCACCGCACCTATGTCAAACAAAGTATTTGCGTCGTCGTTAGGTTGATACAATCCTGGCAGTAATAGGTCATAAGCATATCTTCTCCAGTCGTTACGCACCAATTCCAGTTTTGCAAAACGTAGCGTCACGGGTTTGTCGCATCCTTTTAAGAACATACGGATGAATCGGATGGACTGAAAATTTTCGATGGTTCCCACACGCAAGGCATTCGGATCCTTGATAGGAATTTTGAACTGATACCAGGTGATGGGCTTGCTGCTTCCGTCTTTGATGTTCTGTCCGGTGGTCTGATAAACGTTGGTGATGTAGTTGGTTCCGATACAAGTGGGACAAATGTCACTTGGTTTCAAACCGATCTTGTATTGGTAATAGCTTTCGATCGTACTTAAGTTGTTGTCACGGTTGATGTCTTCTACGTTGGGCAAACTGTTGGCAGATTGTGTCGGAAACGACCCGGATGTAATTGGTGAATTGCCTTCCAATCCGTTGTATTTTTTGTAACGGGCTACTGTTTTTGCATCGGCTCCATCGTATTCGCTATCTCTGAAATACTTGTAGTCATCTGCCGACGGGTCATTCGAAATGGTTGTCATTGCTCCGGGTGCAGTCACAACTAAACCAGCATCGGCTAAGTAAGCATTAAAATACGCCTGCTCCTGCGAATTGTTCATTCCGTCGAGACCAATGTCCTGGGAAGTTCTGTCACCCTCATCACTATTAAATGCATTTACCAGAGGCTGAACCAGACCCATGATTCCCCAATTGGTTGTATCGGTCGGCAAGTTGTTTCCGTTGTTCTGTGCTGCTGTGCTCGGAGCGGGCAACACATTCTCTGCACTCTTATATCCGTCTCTCAGCACATCTTCCGAAATATTTCCGATGTCGAAATAAAGTTCCCCTGAATTCAAACGATCCGCCACCGGCAGGTCTAGGTTGAAGGGATCCATCACCCAGAATTGGATGAATTCAATGTTAGCCGATTCAAAGTCGTTGGTGCTGATTGCACGCATGATCCCTCCCCAACGGGAAGCAGGATTGTTCAGTGTTCCGTTTGGAGCAAGACCGGCAGAAATACCCGGTGAGGGTAAAGCATCGTAATTATATGGGCCTCTTTCACCTGGATAATAAGAAAGATCCAATGTTGTCAAAATGATTGGCGTTCCGGAAGAAGAAGGTTTGTTCGGGAAAATTTCCGTTTCCGGGATTTCCCGTGCAAAATTGTTCGACATGTCCGTAGTACTGATGTTACCCGGAGTCACATCAGTCTGTTGACGCATCAAACCGGGCTCGATGTGATACCAGTTCAATTTCCCGCGGTTATATCCGTTTTTGAGGTCATCTGACAAAGCACCTTCCGGGAACATGCCCGCACCGGTTTGTCCTTGAGGAGTACTTGCCAAACTCCATGCGGTTTGTGCGTGCAAGTCGATTTCCGACTGGCTTCCTTCAAAGTCATCGATGTAAGAGTTTCCGCTTTTCCCGATTGCTTTGCTGTGCCCGGGAACAAGGTATGCGAATTCACCGGCGGCGGTGATCGTACTCATTTCTTTGGTTTCGATGAAAGGGATCTTGTCCACCATCCTCGTCAGGAAAGGCGCTTCCGTGCGATAGTTCGCGTCAAACCCCCAAATGGTATTGGAAATGGGCTCATCACCGATGTTCACTTTTTTGGTCAGCGGCCGTTCCGTTAAATTCAACAAGGTCGCACCGATGGTGAAATCTTTGTTCACGCGATAATCAAGATGTGTCCCGAACAAGGTTTTCTGCTGAATTGCAAAGAGTGCATTACTTTCCAAAGAAATTTTGATTGGTGTCCCGGAATTTAAAATTCCTTCATCAATGATCTTCACACGGCCCAGTGTATAATCCACCGTGTATTGCACATTCTCCTGAAGAATGATCCCTCCTGCTGTCACGGTCACCGAACCTTGCGGAACGTTTGGTGCGCCCAAAGAAATCTCAGAGCCTCCCGAGCCTTTGTAGGTTCCTTTTAATTTGAACCGCTTATGCTCCAGATCTTGCCGGGCTGTAGTTATCGTAGAGTCATACAATTGATCGTACACAAATTTGTTTGCTTCCAGAGGATCACAGGGCGTCCCCAGAAATTTAGAGCGGAGGTGATCACCGAAAGGTTCCAGTACGGGAAAAACGACACGCCCGTTTGTCGCGTTAATGGTGACCCCGTCAATGAAATCGAATACTCCGTCGGGAGTTTGATCTCCCTGCTGATTCAGACGATCCACATTCACCACTTGGACCAATGGCTTCGCTTTGATGTTGGTCTGACAATCACTCACTGGCAAATAATTGATGTCCGTTCCGGTAACTTTATTATTATAAAAAACTTCCAGTTTGAAATCCTGTGAATTCACCTGATAAGCGCCGATGGAATAAATGTTCTTCATCATCAAATTCCAGATAGGATGTTTTGTATTGGGCGCAGAGCTCTTCAGCATCTTGGTAAACAAGGAACCGGAATTGATACCCATGGATGATAATTCACCCACGTTATAAACGCTTCCGTTGTAAGTATACTCATAGGCAACGGAAAGGACCTGATCCGGATTCAATTGCTGATTCAGGGAAACATATCCCAATTTTGCATTGAAAGTATATTCGGAAGCCGCCAGTTTGCGGGCACTCCCAACCAATAAATAATTCACCTGCTCTTTCATGGTATTACCACTCATGGTATTAATGCCGGAGATGGTGGTAGGTGGATTCCGTATGCTAGCATTGGCCGGATTAATCAAACTTGCGTACAAACTATTCTGGCCGTTTGCCGGCAATTGGTCAGCTTGAGTATCGGTAACAAATGTTTGATCACTGGGGATATGAAGGGCGTCTTCACCCAATTCAGAAAAAGCCACAACACTTCTCACATCGATTGTTGATCCGTTGGTGTTGGACACCCAGACTTCGAGCTTGGTAACATTCACCTGGGAATTTACATAAGGCAAACCCGCCAATGCTGTGTTGAAATTATCGCGGAAAAAATGTGCAAGGAAATAATGTTTGTTCGCTTCGTACTCATCTCCCTGGATCTCAAACTTGGTCACCTGTGCGCCACCGGTCACTTCAACCTCTGATTTTTTTCCCTTTTGCTGAGAGAGCACACTCGTCACGGTCAAACGTCCGAACTGCAATTGCGTCTTCACACCAAACAAAGTCTGGCTTCCCGTAATCAGAGATCCATTCAAAGGAAGGTTCACGTTCCCTGCTTCAATCTTTTTGATAATCTCATCTTCATAGCCGGTGTACTCCAGCTTCATCTGATTTTCATAATCAAATGTTGCTTCGGTGTTGTAGCTAGTGGTTAATTTTAATTTGTCTCCGATCTTTCCGACTACGTTAAGCTGGATTTTTTCATCAAAGTCAAATGTGTTGGTCTTTCTGTTCTTAACCGGGATAGCAGGGTTCTCCGTTTTTGTTCCATTGTAGGCAAAGATTAATTCGGCGGACCCGTTAGGACGGATGTCAACGGTATTTCCTCCGAAGATTCGGTCGAAGATCTCACCGCCAACGTGTAATTTAGGAATGGCTGTTTTGTTTTGCGCATTCTGACTTTCAGCGTGTGAACGTGCGTTCCAATAATCCTTCACTTGCTTGTCGAACATCAGTTTCTGATATTCTTCGGATTCAAGATAGGTAGGTGGACGGTAATTCATTCCGCCCATGGTTTGATTCACGTTGTATTGTCCCGTTACCGGATCATACTCCACATTCGTATTTACGTTGGAAGGATTGTTAAGCAGTAATCCACCTGAATTCGGATAATTCAAAGGATCTCCGGTGGACTGATCATTAAAATTGTAAGGAAGTGTGATGGGAGAATCGGGATCTTCGGGAGTATCAATGGCAACGTATGCTTGGTTTTCATCCGCTGTTTCCGCATGACCTAGCGGGCTCATGGTTGCATTGGAACTGACAATAAGCGAGAGCATTCCAATGGATGCTCCTGCAAAAAACATATATTTAGTGATCGACTTTGTCAAAACGAAAATAAAAAATTAAAGATTCTTGAGTGCTGACTTGATCAGCTGTTCCACTGTTTGTCCTGTACCTTCTGTTCTGATTATTTTATCGAGTGTTTTATCCGCAGCCGCTTTGTTGAAGCCCAACATTACAAGAGCAGATAACGCTTCTTCTTTTAAAGTATTGTTGCTGCCTGCAAATATTTCCGCAGCAGAAATGTCGCTCTTACCCATCTTATCTTTCAGCTCTAAGATCACTCGCTGAGCTGTTTTTTCTCCGATGCCTTTCACGCTTTTTATCACCGCCACGTTGGCTGTGACAATGGCGGCTTGAATCTCAGAGGCACTTAAAGAAGAGAGCATGAGCAGAGCACTGGTTCCTCCGACACCAGAGACAGAAACAAGCAAGCGGAATAGATTTCTTTCCGCTACGTCTGCGAAGCCGTA
>JBKJQG010000124.1:0-3372 GCA_046594925.1 Bacteroidia bacterium | reverse complement strand
CAGCAAAATATATTTTGAAGGAAATTCTCTATCAGTATGTCCCGAAAAAAATGTTTGATAGGCCCAAACAAGGTTTTGCAATCCCCCTAGAAGAATGGCTGAAAGACGAATTGCGCTTCCTGATCGAAGACAACCTTTCAAAAGAAGTAATTGAAAGATTCGGGTATGTGAATTATGAGTATGTTGACCGTTTAAAAAAAGATTTTTTTAGTGGGACCACTTACTATTACAGCCGGATCTGGCTTTTAATAGTGCTTCATAAATGGCTGATCAAAAACCACCTTTAAGAAAACAACGTTGAAGATGAAAATCAAGGTATTCCTATTTCACCGAATTTCCCCCGAAAAAGATCCCCTTTGGGAGCCTATTCCGCCGGCGAAATTTGATACTATTATTGCTCAGATCAAAAAAGGACATACAATTATTTCATTGGAGGAGTTGTTATTAGCAAATGCATCCGACAAGCAAACATCGAAACCTTATGCCGCCATTACCTTTGACGACGGATACAAAGATTTCCTGGAATATGCGTTGCCAGTACTAAAAAAACACAAAGTCCCGGCTTCCATGTATGTGATTACAGATTGCGTTACCGATCAAATTCCTCCATGGACTTATACACTCGACTACCATTTTTCGAAAAGCAAAAAAAAAATCATACAGTTTGATTCCGATCTGCTGGGTGAAGGATTCAGAGTCACGGAATTCAAAGATCAGGATTCAAAACTGGCCTTTGCGCAAAAATTCAAATTGAAACTCAAGTATCTTTCTAATGCCGATAGGCTCAGTCTATATAACCAAATTATCGCTTCGCTTGACGACGTGAAAGCGCCATCTGGATTGATGATGAATTGGAATGACCTAAAGCTGATCAAAAGCGAGCAGATTGAAATCGGATCCCACTCTATGTCGCATCCACTTCTTGCCCAGCTGAAAAGCGAAAAAGAAATGATCTTGGAAATCAAAAATTCAGGTCTTGCCATAGAAAAAGAATTGGGCCACTTTCCAAAAACCATCTCCTATCCGAATGGAAGTTACAATGAAACAGTGAAAAAAATTGCCAAAGAAAGTGGATACCAACTGGGGCTCGCTGTTAATCAGCAATTCTATGACGACAATAAAAACAACCTCTTTGAAATTCCGAGAGTAGAGTTGTACAACCAGAGCCGACTCAAAACTTCTCTGCGGATATCCGGGCTTACCTCACAAATTTTAAAATGGATGAGCCAATGAAAGTAATATTGTTATGCAGCAGTCAGAGTAATCAAGTAGCTCTTGCTTCAAAGGTTTCGAAACAATTTAATCTGGTTGGAATTGTCGTTGAAAAAAAAATATATAAGCATAAAGTCGACTTTTTTTTCTTGCTTTCAAAAGCCATCGACCGGTTGCTATTTTATAGAATCATATCCTCCTGGCGTGCGATGCTGGATAACTACACAGGCTATTCCTTTCCCGAAACGGCAAAAAGAATAACAGTTGAAAACATTAATTCGAAAGAAACAATTGACTTTATCCAGACAATCAAACCTGATCTCATCATGGTTTCGGGAACGAGGATAATCAAGGATGCGATTCTCAATATTGGTGCGCCAAAAGGGATCATCAACCTCCATACAGGTTTGTCTCCTTACGTAAAAGGCGCGCCCAACTGTACAAATTGGTGTATTTCAAACAACACCTTGCATCTGATCGGGAATACGATTATGTGGATTGACAAGGGGATTGACTCCGGCAACATCATTACTACTGAGACAACCGATTTTATTGGGACTGAATCTTTAAATGAAGTACACAGAAAAGTAATGGAACATGCTCATTCACTTTATCTCAGGGCACTTTACCACATAGAAAATGATAAGCCTTGTCCCTCCATAAAACAAAGCGACATTGCAAAAGGAAATTTATTTTTGAACAAAGAGTGGAATTTTAAGGCGAAATGGAATTTCACCATCAATATGAATCAAATCAGCAAGAATCTGTCAAAAAAAGAGTGCCGAAATAAGCAAAAAGCATTACGCCTCATTAAACTCCCTGACTAAATCAAACAATTCCGTTATTTCTTTTTTTATCGTAAATGTATTTTAATACGAACAAACTCGAAACAAAAAATGGAATACAAGGAATCTTCAACCTGACTAGTGAGCCGAAATTAGAAGTAGCCAAGCCGACAGAAAAAGCAAAGAATAAGGAAAACAGAACTGAAAAAAGAAGCAATGGATTCTCACCAATCAAACTGAAGAACCCGAGAAATTTCAGCCGTATCAAAAGAAATAAAGTGAGCAATAGGATGTAAGTGTTTTCCAAGGCAGATACGAGCATGACCGGATTCTTAGCGTCCCACAAATAGGGCCTGAAAAGCGTAGCAGAAATGGCCAGATGTGCCTTGCTCATGACCCCGGATAAAGTCGCATCAAAGTCCCCGATGTCAAAACTGTTTCCTCCATAATATTCCTGTTTCTGATCAACATTAGACTCCACTGCTTTATCCAATACCTTGTCGATTGAATACACCCCCAAAACATCGCCCATTTGCGACAAAACGAAAAAACCCAAACCGACTCCTATCGAAATAAAAAATGGGGCCGATATGGCTCTCAACACTTTACTTTGTATGTGCTTCAATCTTTCGTTTGACAACCAGATGATCGAACCCGGCAGCAAAGCGAATAAAATATATGGTTTGATAGCTATGAGCAAAAAAGAACTCACCATTATGCAGCCCCCACTGTATAAAGAGTATTTTTTTCGAATGAAAAAATAATAAAAATGATAGGTGTACCATCCCACAGCAGACAGAGTGATCGTATCTTTCAATAATCCAGAACCCCAAAAAACTACAGATGGAACAAACAGAACAGAAATGGCCAACTTTTTTTCAAGCTTAGGAAACTCTTCATTGAACAAAAGAAAGAGCTTCCATACTCCGGAATAACAAGCCCACGCAAGCAAAATAGCTGTAATCACAAAATTATTAAAGGAAAAGAAGCAAAAAGGAACAATGAGTCTTGCTACAAACAGGGCTTTGTCGTCATTCCAATAAACCGGCCAGCCGGTATTAATGTCGAAAACACTGTAGTTTTCACGAGAGTTGTCTCCCATCATTATGTCAAAAAAAACGAGAAAATCTTTTTTGGCGACATTCAGAATGGCTCTGGAGGTTTCAAAATAACAGGTTGTGTCACCACCCGTGTAATACAATTGATAAATGAGGCACACGGCAATTGCTCCGATCAACTTTATCATCAAACCTCTTGTATACCATTTGTACAAAGGCTTAGTCCTTTCATTTTTTTTCTGAATGTAACTTGCGATAAAATAGATCAGTAAAAAATAGATCGGAATAAGAAGCCAGTCGAAAATTGTCAGTACCAT
>JBKJQG010000327.1:0-3989 GCA_046594925.1 Bacteroidia bacterium | reverse complement strand
GTTTAAAAGGGTTTCCGCTTGGCATTCGTATGAGATTGTTACTTCAAAACATTTTTACGCAGAGCTCACAGAGGCACAAGAAAAGTTATAAATGAATTGCGACTTTCCGCTACTAATTGTATATTTATAGCTCTTTAAAAAGCTCATTCTATGCACAGCAATGCTATTACCGTTGAAGCGGACATCAATACCTCCCTCGAAAAAGTCTGGGAGCTTTGGACAAAACCCGAACATGTTATGAATTGGAACAATGCCTCGCCCGACTGGCATTGTCCGAAAGCGACAAACGACCTGCGT
Source organism: Bacteroidia bacterium (assembly GCA_046594925.1). Classification (GTDB taxonomy): domain Bacteria; phylum Bacteroidota; class Bacteroidia; order 2-12-FULL-35-15; family 2-12-FULL-35-15; genus 2-12-FULL-35-15. The sequence goes on along the minus strand of JBKJQG010000327.1, from coordinate 3,692 downwards.
GAAGGCGGAGCATTCTCCTTTACGATGGCTGCCAAGGATGGCAGTTTTTCTTTCGACTTTGGCGGAACTTATGATCTGGTGAAGAAGAACGAACAGATCAATTATACCATGGCTGACGGCAGAAAAGCAGAGATCTTTTTTAGCAAAAACGGCACGGGAACACACATAAAAGAAACCTTTGATCCCGAAAGCGTTAATTCCGTTGAACTGCAGAAAGGCGGCTGGCAGAGCATTCTCAATAATTTTAAGGCTTACGCAGAAAAAAAATAAAAACAGAAAGCACTCCTTTCCGCAAATAAATATGTCGATTCATAGGGTAATCTAATTTAAAAACTAAACAATGAAACACCTCCTTTTTTTTGCTTCACTCGCCCTTCTTGGAGCTTGCACCACACAACCTCAAGTCGAGAGCAAAACAAATAACAACTTTATCCTTGCGGAGGACATTCAAACCATCCTTCCGATGGAAATGGATACAAGCATGGACTGGGGCTGTGCTGATTTTACGAATGCTTCCACAAAACTGGACCAAGAAAAAATATTTTCATTCCTTAAAAAAGGCATTCTGGCCGGAAAGTTCAAGGCTTATAAAGATTATCCGAACAAAGAATTAAGCATAGCCGACGTTGACCACATACTCGTGACATGGGATTCAACCGCACAGGCAGAAGACCCCAACCATCCGGGAACCTTCGTCTCCGCCCCAATTAAATCCGAAATCCCCGCCGAGACCGTTGCAAAGCTAAAATTTCATGAGACCATTGAAGTGGATACCGTTACCAATACTTTTCATTCAACAGTTGCTTATATCTCGGTGTACATTCTTAAGAAAAATGAAATCGGAGAGACCATGGGAACAAGGAAGTTATTTGATGTAAAACTGAATGAAGAAAAACATTAAGCCACATGAAACCACTGCAAATAACAAACAGCATCAGCATTAATGCACCAGCTTCCAAAGTATGGGATGCACTCATCAATCCTGAGCAGACAAAAAAATATATGTTCGGCTGCGAAGCAATTTCCGCTTGGAAAAAAGGAAGCACACTCATCTGGAAAATGATGCACGAAGGAAAAGAATTCATTCCTGTGAAAGGCCACATAGTAGAGATTGAGCCCCACAAAATTCTATCTTATACTGTCATAGACCCCCACAACCCGAACATTCCGGATATTCCGGAAAACTATTTGGTTGTCACTTATTTTTTGGAGTCAACCGGAGGACAAACAAATCTGACGGTCGTTCAGGGCGATTACAACACGGTTGCCGATGGAGAAAAACGATATCAAGAATCGTACAACAATGGAGAAGGCTGGAATCCCATTCTGGTTGAGATCAAAAAAATGCTGGAAAATTAGCAAGCATAAAAAAAGCCTGAGTAAATTACTCAGGCTTTTTCATTAAAAAATGTTACTCTGTCAGATCGAAATCCTCCATGAATTTTGTCGTATAATTTCCTTTGATGAAATTCTCATCCTTCATTAATTTAATGTGGAAAGGAATGGTGGTCTTCACGCCTTCAATTACGTATTCACTCAATGCACGGTGCATTTTTGCGATTGCTTCCTCCCGTGTTTGAGCAACGGTGATCAACTTCGCAACCATACTGTCGTAATTCGGAGGAATGGTATAGCCTGCATAAATGTGTGAATCTACACGAATTCCATGTCCACCGGGAGTATGCAATACAGTAATCTTACCCGGTGACGGACGGAAATTATTGAAAGGATCTTCGGCGTTGATACGACATTCGATCGCATGCAGCTGAGGAAAATAATTTTTTCCGGAAATAGGAACTCCGGCAGCAACCAATATTTGTTCACGGATCAAATCGTAATCTATCACCTCTTCTGTAATAGGATGCTCAACCTGAATGCGTGTATTCATTTCCATGAAATAGAATTTGCGATGTTTATCCACGAGGAACTCTACGGTGCCGACACCTTCATACTTCACAGCCAAAGCTGCTTTGATGGCTGCTTCACCCATTGCATCACGCAATTCGTCGGTCATGAAAGGAGAAGGAGTTTCTTCGGCCAATTTCTGGTGGCGTCTTTGTATCGAACAATCTCTTTCTGATAAGTGACAAGCTTTTCCGTATTGGTCACCAACGATCTGAATTTCGATGTGACGTGGCTCTTCAATGTATTTTTCCATGTACATGGCACCGTTTCCGAAAGCCGCTTCTGCTTCCCTAAAAGCCGAGTCATACAATGCCGCCATGTCTTCTTCCTTCCAAACGATGCGCATTCCTCTTCCACCACCACCTGCTGTAGCTTTGATGATCACCGGATACCCGACTTTTGGCGCCAACTCAATGGCTTGCTCAGCACTTTCTAATAATCCTTCTGATCCGGGAACACAAGGAACACCTGCAGCTATCATGGTCGCTTTTGCCGAGGCTTTGTCGCCCATGGAGTTGATCATCTCCGGAGAAGCACCAATGAACTTGACGTTGTGCTCCTGACAGATCTTTGAGAATTTTGCATTCTCAGAAAGAAAACCATAACCTGGGTGGATAGCATCGGCGTTGGTGATCTCTGCTGCTGAAATGATGCTTGGAATGTTCAGATAGGATTCTTTGCTGGGAGGAGGCCCTATGCAGACCGCTTCATCAGCAAACTTTACGTGCAGGGAATCCTTATCGGCAGTCGAATAAACCGCCACCGTTTTAATTCCCATCTCTTTACAGGTACGGATAATGCGCAATGCAATTTCACCCCTGTTTGCTATTAATATCTTTTTGAACATGATTTCTACTTTAGGTACAGATAGCGAATCTTTTCGGATTTTACAGATCTGTGTGTTTGATTAAATGCTTTCCGATCTGCAACATCCGGTTTTATCCGTTATCAGTACCGGGAATATTTACAAAACTAAGCTGGATCAACAAGGAACAAAGGCTGATCATACTCAACAGGAGTTGCATCATTCACCAATACTTTGACGATCTTTCCTTTCACCTCTGATTCAATTTCATTGAACAATTTCATTGCTTCAATGATGCAGATTACTTTTCCTGCTACAATCTCATCACCCACATTTGCAAATGATGGTTTATCCGGAGAAGATGAGCGATAAAATGTTCCAATCATCGGAGATTTAACAGTGATGTATTTTGATTCATCATCTCCGGCAGAAGCTTTCACTTCCGGAGTCTTTGTTTCAGTAACCGGAGATGAGTTTTGCTGAACAACCGGATTTGTCTGAACCATTTGCTGTGCAACTGGTGTGGCTGCTTGAACAAATACTTGTTCTTTTTTACCTGCTGGTGTCTTAATGACAATTTTCACATCTTTGGTTTCCAGCTCTACTTCGCTGACACCGGACTTTGCCACAAACTTGATCAGATCTTGAATTTCGTTCAGTTTCATTATTTTATTGTTTAGAGATTATTCTTTGTATTTGTCTATTATCTACTTATTTTAATTTTTTTTATTTCTTACCTATTCTTTTATTTGTCTGCTTTTTCTAATTGCCCATTCTTTTCTATTTGCCTGCTTTCCTAATTGCCCATTCTTTTCTATGTGCCTACTTTCCTAATTGCCCATTCTTTTCTATGTGCCTGCTTTCCTAATTGCCCATTCTTTTCTATGTGCCTGCTTTCCTAATTGCCTACTCTTTTCTATGTGCCTGCTTTCCTAATTGCCCATTCTTTTCTATGTGCCTACTTTCCTAATTGCCCATTCTT
>JBKJQG010000215.1:0-11083 GCA_046594925.1 Bacteroidia bacterium | reverse complement strand
AAACTTGGAGCTGGCAAACAAACCGTTAAACGATATCCATCTGAATACTCAGTTTCGTTACAATTATTACGATCTCGTTAGTGCTTCTGCCGGAAGCAGAAGTTTTCTGTCGGCCGGAATAGGGGTTTCTGTTCCTATTCCATTAGGCATCAAGGCCAATAAAAATGTGGTGACTGCTCAGTCGAAATTGCTGGAATACCAGCAAAGAGAAATGGCCTCGACGAATGAGACCGATCTTCTGAATTCATTTTACGATTTCAGGTATAAACTGAAACAGTACAATAATTTTTTCGAGAAAAGAAAAAAATACGAAGAGTTGATCCGCATTGAACGCGTGAAAGAAAAATTCGGGGACTATGAATTCAATCCAATAGCAGCATTGAACCTGCTGGATGAGCTTTTGGCGGTCGACATAGAATTGCTGGACCTGCAGCAAGAAATGTATTTGCAGCTGCTCGACATCAACGCAAAGCTCCCTGGTTCCGAGGTTGCGTCATTCATTCAACCTTACAAAGTAGATACATTGAAGATCGTTCATGAAAAAAACAGCAAGGCGCTTTACATCTGGTCGGAAGCTCAGACCAAATACAGTGCTGATTACATTGAGGAATATATACGTCTGAACAAGATCTCTACCGCTATCATTTCATTGCGCAAGGATCAGTCGAACAAAGAGGCAGCATTGCAGCTCTTTGCCAAACTCGCTTCCACAGGCGTGAAGTCAGAATTGCTGGTAGGGAACAATAAATTGCTGAGTGCGAAGGATCCTTCGCTTTATCTGGATTCCATAACAAAAGGAATAGACCTAAAAATGGTCAGGGCCATTCACCTGGATGTTGAACCTCACGTGTTGGCTGACTATGATTCGAACAAAGAGAAATACCTGAGTCAATATGTTGAGCTGTTGAAGAAGGTCAATTTATACTGCGCTGCAAAAGGTGTTGAACTCACGGTTTCTATTCCTGTCTTTTATCCGGAAACCATCCTTAGAGAAGTGTACGCGAATGCAAGCTTGGTTTACCTGATGGCCTACGAACATCCGGAAGCGGATTTCATCATCCGGAAGACGAAAGAAGAATTTGCTTTAGATGCAGCAAAGACTATTATAGCGTTGAGAGCAAAAGATTTTAAGAACAGGACCGAATGTGAAAAGCTGATCAATGAACTAAGCACAACTTTGGGCACAACCAAGTTTGCCCTTCATGATCTGGAAACATTCGTGAAGCTGGACGAATTGAGTGTAATGCAAGAAAAATAAAAAGTATCTATTTTGAAAAGTATAGATTTTAAACGTAAAGATTCAGTGATCCGCGTGGTGAACGAGGATTTCAAAAAGCCCAAAAGAAATTGTGACAGGGTGATTTACATCGTTTTCTTGTCTATTGTCTTTTTTTTTCTTGGCTATTATGCCATCAGCAAGATCTTTTTCATTGAGGCGGATGGACAAGTATTGTTTGAGAACGTAAGCATCCGGCTGACGGATGATTGCCGTATATTGAACTATCAACGCGATGAAGGAGACACCGTACAGGTAGGGGATTCCTTGTTCACTTATACGCTGGACAAAGATAATTTATGGGGAAACATGGCCTTGAACGGAACAGTGAATGCAACCAGTTCCGACAATGAATGGGATTGGATAGAAAAAGAAAAATATGCGCTGATGAAAAAAGTGGCGCTGAACAAGATTGACATTACAGAGTCAACCGCATTGATAGGAAGTTACAAGAGTGAGATTCAGCGTTTGCAGAATGAGATCGTACTCGACGTATTGCCGAAAAACCGTTTGGAATATGTACAGAATGAGATTCTTCGTTTGAATACGGCCATTGCAAAATTGAGCAGCGAGAACAATCAATTATACGGACTTTTGAAACAGCTGAACAGCATGATCAAGACTCCGGGTGTAAAAAGCATAAAGACTGCTTCCATTGGAGGCGGCGGAAATGGTGACGCCGATGAGAATGGTGTCCGAGTTTTTTATTCCCCTATCGATGGAACCGTTACCCGAATCTATACACGCCAATTTGAAGTAGCTTTGAAATCAGAGCAGATCATGGCCATTCACAAGAACACACCAATGTATGTTAAAGGTTTCTTTGAGCAACAGGATCTGAATTATTTCAAAGAAGGAGACCTGGTAAATATTGAGTTCCCAGACGGGACAGAAAGCAAAGGCATCATCAAGAATTTCTATTATTCAACATATCCCTTACCTGATGAGTTCCAGAAGCGATATGAGCCGACAACACGTACAATCGCAGCCGATATTTATCCGGTCTCCGAAGGCGAATATGTTCATTGGAGGGCATTCTTTAAAATGGGTGTCAGGATCAACAAGTTCAAGTACTAAAACGAGGAATTCACAATGAAATTTGAAAAAATAGAAATCATCGACAATAAGATAGAGTATGAGAACTTGCTTTTCTATACGGTCGACAGTAGTTCCAGCTTGAAGATAGAGCATTTGATGGGTTATGATGCATTGATTGTGGATGCAAGAGACCATGATTTTGCGAGGTACATCATTAAAAAGATCCGTACGCATTATAATCCTGAATTTTATCTGAAACCTGTTTTTCTGATCAATTACAAAGAATCAAAGGATCCCTTTTTAAATTACCTGCACGATGGTATAGTTTACTCATACGATCAGATCAAGGATATAGCTGAAGTAGTAAAACAGATCTTCTTTAAGACCACGCAGCTTGACTACCAAATCATTTCTTCGTTCGAGGCGCAGACCATGAAGAAAGTTTTGAATTATATGTATACGCGGGAATTAAAAACACTGAAGCCATATGTTGATTTAAACTCCATCATCGGCTATACTTTTCCTGAAATTTCGGTGCACTTTGACGATGCAGAGGAATCGCAGGTTTTAGAGATATTTGATTGGGCAGAGCGCGAAGGCTTGATATGGCCGGATTTTCACGAACGTATCTATTTATGCAATCAATGTAGCAGTGGCTTTTTGAGTTACCGTGAAGTTTGTCCCCATTGCAATTCTTCCAATTCAAAATCCGAGGATTTGGTCCACCATTTTCCCTGTGCTTTCATTGGTCCGATTTCTGACTTCAAGAATCCGATAGACAACACGCTGACTTGCCCCAAATGCAACAAAGGCCTGCGCCATATTGGTGTGGATTACGATAAGCCGTCCATTATTCACCATTGCAACAGCTGCGATAATAATTTTCAGGATTTCTTTGTAAAGGCAAAATGCATTTCCTGTACGCAGGACATTGAAGTGCAATACCTGATTCCTAAGTCGATTAATGTATACAAACTGACGAAAAAGGGCAGGGCAGCCGCAACGAATGGTTTTTTGTCATCCGGACAAGAGATCGAAGACATTTTTGGAACAATCAACATGGCTACTTTCAAGATCATGCTGCATTATGAACTCGAACGAGTGAAAGCAAATCCTTCTCAGAAGAGCAGCATCGCCATCATCAACATGGAGAATGTTTTCGAGCTTTACAACAAGATCGGAAAGAAAGCCGAAAAAACGATGCTGGAAGATCTCGTAAACATGATCCGCGAGAACATCAAACCGGCTGATTTTATTGCTTTTGAGAACTCCTCAACTTTGTACCTGGGCCTGATGAATACCGATTCCATGCAAGCCGAACAACAACTGATGAATTTAAGCATCCTCATTGAAAAAGTAATAAAGAACAACTTCAACGGTTTTGACTTGAAGGTTCAGCACAAAGGCAAGATTCTGCATACGCATACCAAAGCCGAAACTCAATTGCAGGATCTGACCAAAGACATGTTCGACTGATGATATTGCGTTTCATAGATGAATTCTACAACTATTGCACCTCGGTAGATGCAGCAAAGCTCTTCCGCATGTTCTGGTTTTTTTTCGTCTTCGAATTCTTTCGTTTTTTCTTAATTGAGATCACCACATTGGTGCTCTGGAAGTTTACCAGCTTTTTCAGAAAGTCGAGGATCGCCGATGCGCGCTTGACGCTATTAGAAAAACAACCTTTTGTTTCCATCATTGTTCCCGGGAAGAACGAAGGGCAACACATCTATAAGCTTGCAAATTCACTGAAAGAGCAAACCTATAGGAACTTCGAGCTCATTATCATCGATGACGGTTCCGATGATGCTACACCCGAAATCTGCAAGAGCCTTAAAAAATGTGGTTACATCGATATGTACCTGCGGAATGATGTAAGAGGTGGAAAAGCTTCGGCAGCGAACTTAGGATGGCGTTATTCGCGCGGACAATTTATCATTCACCTAGACGCAGATTGTTCGTATGACAGGGATGCGATAGAGAACATCCTCGTGCCTTTTTATTACGATCTGAACATTGGCGCAATAGGAGGTAACGTGCAGGTTAGGAATTACAAAGAAAGTTTGTGCGCCACGCTGCAAGCGATAGAATACATGGACACCATTTCAGTAGGAAGAATTGCTTCCAGCGAATTAGGTATCTACCGCGTTATTTCTGGGGCATTCGGGGCATTCAAGAAAGAAGCATTGGACCGCCTAGGGGGATGGGACATCGGTCCGGGATTGGATGGCGACATCACAGTAAAGATCAGAAAACTGGGATACAAGATCCACTTTGAACCCAGTGCCGTTTGTCAGACTAGTGTTCCCAACACCTTTAAAAAACTTGTAAAACAGCGTTTACGCTGGGACAAATCCTTAATCCGTTTCCGCTTGCGCAAGCATCGCGACGTGTTCTTTCCCAACGATTCTTTCCGCTGGTCGAATTTCATTTCGTTCGTTGAAAACATCACTTACAATTTACTCCTCAACATAAAATGGTATTTTTATATTGCTGATATGCTCATCAATTTTGGTTCTCAACTTGCGTTCATCGTTCCTTTGAACATTTTGCTATATACAGTCAATAACGTTGTTAAATTTCTGGTCTTTTCACCTTTCCGTGACCGAAAGAATGAATCGGTTTCCTATTTCATGCTTTATCTTCCTTTGATGGTTTTTTATTTCGGATACTTTTTGAGGATAGTCAGAACAACAGCTTACATACAGGAGACCTTCTTTAAAGCTTCTTACAAGGATTCCTGGAATCCGGCCAAGTCATCCCGTCACGCGAAAGCCCTGAAATTATAGACTTCGCTAGTTCTTGTAATTTAGACAGTCAAGGCAAGGGTGAAATTGCGAGGCGAATAAGATTGCGGTCTATTTGTAAAGTAAAAATAACGTGGGACGTTTATTGATCTCCGGAATTTGTTTTTTCCATTCACCCATGCTTTTTGTTTTGATGAACTCTGTTTCGAGGGTGATGTCACAGGCAATGCACAATTTCGTCTTGGGCTCACAGGAAGCTAAAAGATCCTCAAGTATGTGCATGTTACGATAAGGTGTTTCTATGAACAGCTGTGTTTGGCTTTTGTTGTAAACTAGTTTTTCCAGCTCTTTAATTTTTTTGATCCTCTCCGTTCTCTCCTTTGGAAGGTAGCCGTTGAATGCAAAACTCTGTCCGTTAAATCCTGAAGCCATCAATCCCAAGAGGATGGAGGAAGGACCTACCAAAGGGATTACTTTGATGTTGTTGAGATGAGCGAAGCGTACGACTTCGGAACCGGGATCTGCTACACCCGGGCAACCGGCTTCGGAAATGACGCCGATGTTTTTTCCCTCGTTTATCGAATTCAGGAAACCGGATATTTCCAAAGGTTGAGTATGCTGGTTAAGTGTGTGCAGCACAATTTCCTGCAGCGATTTTTTAATTCCCATTTTTTTCAGGAAGTGCCGCGCCGTTTTTTCATTCTCCACGATGTATTCATCAATTTGATCAATGATCTGATTGACCTTTATGGGAAGCACATCTGCGGTTTCTGCTGTTTCTCCAAGGATGGTGGGAATAAGATAGAGCGTGCCTTTTGCAGTCATTTTTATTTTTTTAAGGAGGTGATGATGTTCTCGCACACTTCATCCAATAAGTTGTATACATCTTCAAATCCTTGCTCCCCTCCGAAATATGGATCGGGCACCGGTTTGTTTGAATCTGGGAACTGACGGTTCAAAATGAGTTCAACTTTGTTTTTATCGTTTTCATTTCTGGCCAATGCGGTCACATTTGTATAATTGGAACTATCCATCACAAAAATAATGTCGAAGTCATCAAAATCTTTTGTCGTGAACTGACGTCCTTTTAATTTCGACAAATCCACACCGTGTTTCAAGGCGTTTGCTATGGTGCGTTTGTCGGGCTGTTCACCTATGTGGTAGTTAGAGGTTCCTGCTGAATCAATGCGAATTTTGATGCCGTACTTTTCGGCTTTACTTCTTAGAATTCCTTCGGCAAGCGGGGATCGGCAAATGTTTCCAAGGCAAACCATCAAAATACTTTTCATACAATCTTAATCTTTTAACGGTTTGAATTTGAGAAGGTAGTATGTTCCCGGTTGGTCGATCCGCTCGATCGTTCCGTTGAGCTGGCTTGCCAGAATCTTGATTAACTCTAGTCCCAAGGTCGAGCTGGTTGCTCCTAGCAATTTCAGATCATAGCCTTTGCCGTTGTCACCAATGATGATGGAGTATTCGTCGTTATCGGACTTCTGCAGCACGATCTCGATTAGGCCGTTGTCGATCTCCTTGAAAGCATATTTAAAAGAATTGGAAATGATCTCGTTCAGAAGCAATCCCAAAGGAATGATGGTGTTCAGATTAAAATGCTGTACTTCCAGATCCAGTTTCAGTTTTATTTCCCTGTCGATACTATATGTATCGATCAGGTTTTCCACCAACATATTCAGGTATTCTTTCACATTGATGTTTCCGTAGTCTGTTGACTTGTATAGTTTTTCGTGCACAAGAGAGATTGTCCTGATTCTGTTGCGGATCTCCCTGAACAACTCAGCGGCTTTTGGATCGTTCACGTAATCGGATTGAATGTTGATAAGGCTGTTGATGATCTGCAGGTTGTTTTTCACACGGTGATGCACTTCTTTCAGAAGGATCTCATTCTCATCGCGCTGTTTGATGATCTCTGCTGTTCGTTGTTCAATAATTTTTTCCAAACGCTCGAGGTACAATTCGTGCTTGTGCTTGCGGTATTCATTATAGCCGTATATCATCCCTGAAACGCCAATTATGCAAAGGATAATGAACCACCATCTCGTCCAGAACGGCGCCTTGATCTCAAACGAAAATTCTTGCGGGTTCTTAGTTTCTACGCCTGCACGGGTTTCTGCGGTCACCATGAATTTGTATTTCCCCGGAGGAAGGTTGGAGTAGGTGGTAGAGTTGAGTACATCGTATGGACTCCATTCTTTATCAAATCCTTCCAGCTTGAAACTATAGCGGATGTTCTCAGGCAGCGTTTTACTCATCGCCGAATAGTCAAAAGTGATGTGGTTCTCGTCGTGAGCCAGCACCAATCCTATGGGCAAGTTGTACCACTCTGTCAGCGTGTCTGAATATTTTTTCCAGTTCACTTCATCGTAATACAGTTTGATCTTTGTGATGTTGAGTGTAGGAATTTCGGGCTTGCGCACGAGTTCTTCTTTGGGGTCAAACTTAATCGCTCCTTTGATGGTTCCGAACCACAGGCAACCTTCCCAATCCATGCAGGTTGCACGGGAGTTGCACTCGATACCCCTGAAGCCTTCGTCTTTTCCATAGTTCCGGATAAAGTCGATCTCGCCTTTATTATCGAGGATGATCTTGTCCAAGCCTTTGTTTGTCCCCACCCAGATGTTTCCGTAATTGTCGATGTTCAACAGATATACTGTTCCGGAAGCGAGCCCTTGTTTGGTGGTGATGCTGAAAAATTTCCCGCCGTCAAAACGTGCAACGCAATTATCTGTTCCCACCCATATGGTTCCGAACTTATCTATGCCCATGCTTCCTGCATAAGAATTGCAAAGTCCGTCATCAACGCCATAATTTTTCACTACTTTTTCTCCTTCTGCCACAAAAATGCCGCCTCCGGTTCCTATCCAGATCTTTCCGCTCTTGTCTTCCACAAATGAATAAACATTCGGATTGCCTAAGCCTTCTTTTTCTCCGAAACGTTTTGCTTCTTTTCCATCGTATATAAAAGCGAAATTTCCTCTTGTGCCGATCCAGATGTTCCCTTTCTTATCTTCAAAGATTGCCCGCACATTTTCACAGCCCGGAATGTTCATCTTGTGAAAGCTTCCGTCGTATTTTGTTAGTCCCTTGGTTGTTCCAATCCATACATTGCCTTTGGAGTCGCAGAAGATAAATCGGGCTTCTGTATCGGTCATGTTGGTGGTTCTGGAAATGTCTGTGACCGTTTTCCCGTCGTATTTGAAAATTCCGTGCTGACTGGTTCCTATCCAGATGTTATTCTTTTTGTCGGCACAGATTGCGAAGATGTCCTTTTCCCGCAAGCCATCAAGGTTGTCATAATAAGTAAACGCCTGATTCGTGAATTTCACCAAACCGCCGCCACTGGTTCCGAACCAAAGGTTCCCTGATTTGTCCTCAAAAATATTGTTTGCGTTGTCGACCGACATTCCGTTGTTCTGATTGAAGTTGTTTAACTCATCATCAAAGTATTTATAAACACCTTTGTTATCTGTGGCGATCCACAATTGTCCGCGAAGGTCAAAGTGAATGGCATTCACCTTTGTTCCGGCTGGAAGGGGTATGGAGTCGAATTGACTTGATTTTACTTGATAATGGGAAGGGCCCACGATCTTGATTTTGTAAAAACTAAAGTGATCGGTAACGGCCCAAATGTTTCCTTTAATATCCTCGGACAATGAAGTAATGTTGGAATTGCTGATGTATTCCATGTCGGATACGCGAAGGAGGGTTTCATTCTTAAGAACCAGCAGTCCTCTGTTTGTGCCGATCCATAGGATGTTACGACTGTCCTTTTTAAAACAATTTACGGTGAAAGATTTCAGGGTATCGCCTTTGATCGGCAGCACCTCAAATTGTTTTCCGTTGTATTTAACGATTTGATTGTCGCGACAAATGATGGTATTGTCGTTGTCGTCGGTCACAATAAATTTTATTGTCCCGCCACTGGCATAAGTCTTTTCGGCTTTGATTAGAATAGGGGAGAACGAATTGCCATTGAAGCGACAGAGTTCGCTGCTTTGATTTCCAATGATCAGGTTGTGGGCAGCATCTTCGGAAACAGCTGTGATGATTTGTCCGCAGAGGCCGTCTTTTTCTTCATAAGACTTGAATTCTCTCCCGTCGAAACGACAAAGTCCGCCTCCGGCGGTACCGATCCACAGATATCCTCGGCTATCCTCGTAAATACAATTGATCTCTGATTGTGAAAGGCCGTCCTCGAGCGAGTAGTTCCGAAAATTGAAAAGCTGTGACTTGGCAGGCAAAGCGAAAAGCAGCAAAAGCAGGGTCGTGATTCCGTAGGAAAGGAACTTTTGATGCAGCGCTATTTTCATTCTCAAACAGAGTTTTAAACAAAAATAGGAATCAGATTATTTTCGCTGATTCCTATTTTTTGTCTATAGAGTTTTAGATTTTATTGGATGCTTATTTTTTTATTCAACTCCTCGATATAGTTCTTAAAACGTTTATCGGTATCCATTAAGTTGTTGACTGTACGGCAAGCGTGTAAAACTGTTGCGTGATCTTTACCGCCGCAGTGCAGACCAATGGTTGCAAGAGACGATTTAGTCATGCTTTTCGCAAAGTACATCGCAATCTGACGAGCCTGAACAACTTCACGTTTGCGGGTTTTTGATTTCAATAATTCGATAGGAAGATCAAAATAATCACAAACTACTTTTTGTATGTAATCGATCGAGACTTCTCGCGCTGTATTTTTTACGAACTTATCGATCATTTGTTTCGCCAACTCCAATGTAATTGCTTTTTTGTTCATGGAGGACTGAGCGAGCAGAGAGATCAATGCACCTTCCAGTTCACGCACGTTGGTCGTGATGCTGTATGCAAGGTATTCAATGACTTCTTTTGGAAGATCTAAACCATCAGCGTATACTTTTTTCTCTAGGATTGCGATGCGGGTTTCCAGACCGGGAGTCTGAAGATCTGCAGCAAGACCCCATTTGAAACGCGATAACAATCTTTGTTCAAATCCTTGTAATTCAACCGGCGCTTTATCAGCTGTTAAAACTAATTGTTTTCCTGTTTGGTGCAAGTGATTGAAAATGTGGAAGAATACATCCTGTGTTTTTTCTTTCCCTGCAAAATACTGAACATCATCAATGATTAACACATCTATCATCTGATAAAAATGTACGAAATCGTTCTGATTGTTATTTCTAACGGAGTCGATGTATTGCTGAGTGAATTTCTCAGAGGAAACGTAAAGTACTGTCTTGTTAGGAAATTCATTTTTGATTTGGATCCCGATAGCGTGAGCCAAATGGGTCTTTCCTAAACCAACACCACCATAGATCAATAAAGGGTTGAATGCAGTTCCTCCCGGTTTATTAGCAACAGCAAATCCTGCTGAACGAGCCAAACGGTTACAGTCACCTTCCACCAGATTCTCGAATGAATAGTTGGAGTTCAGCTGCGATTCTACATTTACCTTTTTTAATCCAGGAATGATGAATGGATTGCGAATGCTATTCTGATTCAGATCAATCGGCATGGATACCGACGGGTTCTTTAACTCTTTCTTATTGTTAGTCGGTATCTTAACAGTATATGGTTTTGAGCTGTTATTATAGTTGTTCTCCATAATAATGCTGTATTCCAAACGGCCCTCAACTCCCAATTCCTTTTTGATCGTTTTTTTTAATAAGGTAATATAATGCTCTTCCAACCACTCGTAGAAAAACTGACTAGGAACTTGGATGGTTAAAACATTAGAACTTAACTTAATCGGTTTAATCGGTTCGAACCATGTTTTGAAACTTTGTGAACTAACATTGTCCTTAATTATCCCCAGACAACTCTCCCATACTTTTGTAAATGCTTTCTCCATTCTTGAACCCAGATTATATGTGTTGAACTTCTTTGTTTTAGCCTTTAAATGCCCTGTTTGCAGGTATTTCGCTGTAAATATATATAAATTAACTAAGTAATTACATTTTATATTGAAAAAAAAGTTAAAAATATTTTCATATTTCTATTGACTTATTCGAAATTTTTATAGAGTACCCTTCTA
>JBKJQG010000170.1:0-10624 GCA_046594925.1 Bacteroidia bacterium | reverse complement strand
AGAACTGAAACCAGTGCCTGCGCCCGTGCGGTTCCTGGAAGCAGAACCTAACACCAATGTGTATGCGATCGACTATGACATGAAGCAGGCAGAAGTGATCCTTATTTCCATGGATGAGAAATACAACAAAACGAACATTCCGGACATCCGCTTGTTCAATGAGTATTTTGGCGGAGGCATGTCCTCCATAGTGTTTCAGGAAATGAGGGAATCCAAGGCACTGGCCTACTCTGTCTTCTCCAGCTATAGTGCCGCTGTTAAAAAAGCAGACTACAATTATGTTTTCTCATACATCGGCACCCAAGCCGATAAATTGCCAGAAGCTATGAAAGGTATGATGGAGCTGGTTAACAACATGCCGGAATCGGAAAGTAGTTTTAAGGCATCTAAAGAATCCATCATTCAAGGCATACGCACGGAGCGTATCACCAAAGCAAACATCTTGTTCAATTATGAGAATGCAATGCGTACAGGACTCGATTACGACATCCGCAGGGATGTTTTCAAGAATGTTCCGGGAATCAGTTTCAGCCAATTGAAAACGTTTGAAGAACAGCACGTGAAGAACAAAAAATATACAGTACTGGTGATCGGCAAAAAGGAAAGCCTGGACATCAGCACCCTGGAGAAATACGGAAAGGTCACCTTCCTCAGTCTGGAGGATGTTTTCGGCTACTGATCGCTTTCAGACAAAGGAAATTCTACAAAGAGCCAAGACTTAAAGTTTTGGCTCTTTTTTTCATTCAAAATGCTATATTTGTACCGCTAAAAATAAAAATCAAAATTCTCTTACTCTAAACTATAAACCATGAGCAAAATTAAAGTAGCAAATCCGGTTGTTGAATTAGATGGCGATGAAATGACTCGCATCATTTGGAAATTCATTAAAGACAAACTGATCCTTCCTTACTTGGATCTGGACATTAAATATTTCGATCTGGGTGTTGAACACCGTGATGCAACAAATGATCAGGTGACAATTGATTCTGCTGAGGCGATCAAAAAATACAGCGTAGGTATTAAATGTGCGACCATCACTCCCGATGAAGAGCGCGTTGTGGAATTCAAATTAAAACAAATGTGGAAATCACCGAACGGAACCATCCGCAACATTCTGGATGGTACAGTTTTCCGTGAGCCGATCGTTTGTAAGAATGTTCCCCGTTTGGTTCCTAACTGGACTGCGCCTATCTGCATCGGTCGTCACGCATTCGGCGACCAATACCGCGCAACGGATTTCGTAACAAAAGGAAAAGGAAAATTAACCGTGAGCTTCACTCCGGAAGACGGAAGTGCTCCTCAGTCGTTTGAAGTATTCAACTTCAAAGGTGACGGTGTTGCCTTGACGATGTATAATACTGACGAATCCATCAAAGGATTTGCTCACTCTTGTTTCAATACTGCTTTGTCTAAAAAATGGCCTTTGTATTTATCCACAAAGAATACCATTCTAAAAAAATACGACGGCCGTTTCAAGGACATTTTTGAAGAGATCTACCAAAAAGATTTCAAAGCAAAATATGCTGCCGCAGGAATTACTTATGAGCACCGTTTGATCGATGACATGGTTGCTTCTGCATTGAAATGGAATGGAAATTTCGTTTGGGCTTGTAAAAATTATGACGGAGACGTTCAGTCGGATACCGTTGCACAAGGTTTCGGTTCACTGGGGTTGATGACTTCCGTATTGGTGACTCCGGACGGAAAAACAATGGAAGCAGAAGCGGCTCATGGAACCGTGACCCGTCACTTCCGTGATCATCAGGCAGGAAAACCAACTTCTACAAACCCTATCGCTTCCATCTTTGCATGGACACGCGGATTGGAGTTCCGTGGGAAATTGGACAACAATCAGGAATTGATCAATTTCTGCCATGCATTGGAACAAGTGTGTGTGGAGACCGTTGAGTCCGGCAAAATGACAAAAGATCTTGCTGTTTGCATCCATGGAAACAAAGTGGAACACGGCAAACACTATTTGTATACTGAAGAATTTCTAACAGCTTTAGATACCAACCTAAAAGCAAAACTGAACAAATAATATTGCCCCAATAGCATCTCAAAAGACGCATCCAACGACAGGATGCGTCTTTTTTTCAATAATGACTATCTTTGTCGGACTATATTAAAAAAGCCTACATCATGGGAATGATAAAAGAATTCAAGGACTTTGCAATCAAAGGGAATGTGATCGATTTGGCTGTCGGTGTAGTAATAGGAGCAGCTTTCGGCAAAATCATCAATTCATTGATTGAGCATGTTATAACACCGTTATTGCTTCAACCTGCACTGAAGGCTGCTCATTTGACAGACATGGAAAAGCTTACTGCCTTGGGATCCGTAAAATATGGATTGTTCCTTTCTGCAGTGATCAACTTTCTGCTGGTGGCCTGGGTGCTTTTCCTGATCATCAAAGGGGTGAATGCTGCTAAAAGAAGAGAAAAACTCGAAACACCGGCTGAACCAACCGGACCAACACAGGAAGAATTACTGACACAAATAAGAGATCTGCTACAAGAACAAAAAAATAAAATACAACCATGAAAAAATACGCCGTCCTCTTTTTGTCTTTCTGCTGCCTTTCTGTTTACGGACAGGAAGTCGATTCCCTGAAGATCAAGACCGATTCTATAAATACCAAGATCAATTCCTTCGAAGAAAAGATCGACTCGCTTGAGATAAAGAAAGAAAAAATTATCCAAGCTGACACTGTCCGGAAATGGAAAAAAGGCGGTTTGATCGCTGTAGATTTTGCCCAGGCCAGTTATACCAATTGGGCTGCCGGAGGGATCAATTCCCTTTCAGGTGTAGGAAGATTCAATGTTTTTGCTAACTACAAGGCAGAGAAAAGCACATGGGACAATAGTCTGGACATAGCATACGGACTAATAAAAATAGGGGACGCTCCCTTGCAGAAGAGCGAAGATAAAATTGAATTCAACTCCAAGTTCGGAGAATTCGCTTTTAAGAACTGGTACTATTCGGCATTGCTGAATTTCAAAAGTCAGCTCGACGTCGGGTACAATTATCCCAATGACACAATTGTTGTCTCACACTTCATGGCACCCGCTACAGCATTAGGAGCATTGGGTTTGGATTACAAGTCCAAGGACAAAACCTTTTCCTTTTTCGTTTCTCCCCTGACAGGAAAAATTACTTTTGTGAATGATCAGCGTTTAGCCGATGCGGGCGCGTTTGGTGTCGAAGCGGCCGAATACGATACTGCCGGCGTTAAGATCAAAGATGGGCAGACCATCCGTTATGAATTCGGGGCCTACATGAAAATGACATTTAAAAAAGAGATTTTCAAAAATGTGAATCTGGAAACAAAACTTGAACTCTTTACCAATTATCTGGACCATCCGGAGAACGTAGACGTGAACTGGGAAACCGTTCTGACTATGAAGGTGAACCGTTTCCTTTCTTGCATGCTGAACACTCAATTGATCTATGATCACGACATACCGGTTCCTTACGAAAGAATGGAAGGAGGCCAGCTGGTGACAGGAACAGGACCCCGCCTGCAATTCAAGGAAGTGCTTTCAGTAGGCTTGGCAGTTAAATTCTGATCAAATTCCGTAACAATGGTCTTATTTTTGCGTTACACCACGCAACGAAATACGAAGTATTCATGAATACTTTTAAAGAGCATTAAAAATGAGTAAAAATCTTCTTTTCTTTCTTTTTATTACTGCAACCCTCTGCACATCCGCTCAGGACGACAAACACGGCACCATCAAAGTTCAGAAGAAAGCGAACAACATCCGCACTTTAATTTTCGACAACGTGAACAATCGCCTGGTCGGTAAAGATCATTCCGGAAATATTTTAGATTCTGCAGTGATTTCTTATACGGTATTGCTTACCATTCAGGGAGTCGCCCATGAAGAGAAAGTAATTGGATCCACATTGTCACCAAGAATGCAGAACAGTATTTCACGGGTGGACGGAGGAACTACCATATTCTTTAGCGACATCAAAGTGAAAGAGAAAAATGGAAGCCTGCTGGATTGGCCTAAATTCAGCACCAAACTGGGTTTTGTGTACGAAAAAGAAGAGAATTGATCACTCAAAAAAATCCTTGTTGAAATTTACTAAGTACAATTTTTCGGAAGCACGCGAAACGGCGGTGTATAGCCAACGCATGTATTCGGTGTTGATCATTTCATCGGTGAGATAACCTTGCTCCACAAACACGCAAGGCCATTGCCCTCCTTGAGCCTTGTGACAAGTCACCGCATAAGCAAACTTCACTTGTAAAGCGTTAAAAAAACCATCTTCCTTTACTTTTTTCAGGCGCATTCTCCGATCGGCTATGTCGCTGTAATCCGCAGAAACCGCATTGTATAGTCGCTTGTTATCTTCCTGCGAAAGTGAGGGAGCTTCACTCATGATGGTATCCAGCAAAAGCCGCGTTTCCAATTCCGGTTCATCCGGATAATCAATCATCCGCATCCTAACATCCGCAAACTTAAATCCGTGCATCTCCTGCGTCTTACCAATGCTCATTAATTCCACAATGTCGCCATTCGCAATGAATCCCGCTTTTGACTCTTCAGGCAGCCAGAAATAATTGTTCTTTACCACCATCATAAAATCTCCTGTGGAAATTTCATTCTCCTGCCAGCGGATTCGGGCGCGGATCTGTTGATTGAAAATGTTCGCACGTTTGTTGGAGCGGCAGATCACCATCGTTTCCTCCGCACCATACTTTGAATAAGCGCTGTTTAAAGCATCTTCCAACTCATCTCCGCCCAAACGAACGATATCTTTAAAGCCTTCTAATTTAAAATGGGGTTTTGCACCGGCATCCTTCTTGATCTGATTCCGAATGGTGGTCGCATTCGTCAACACCCCCGAATTTTCTGATTGTCTCACTACTTCCGTCAGTTCATGCCAATCGAGCTGAAAATAATAAGAAGCTTTTAAGAATTCTATGTCGAGAGCCGGACTCACATCCAACCCCACCGGAGGCAATTGAGCGGTATCACCAATGAAGATCAGTTTGCAATTGTTTCCATTAAAAACATAGGAGATGAGGTCATCCAGAAGGCTAGCGGCACCCGCCATTCCACCCGAATTAGAGATCATGGACGCTTCATCTACTATAAAGACAGTATTCGTGTGAAGGTTCTGCTGTAGCGTGAAAACCATTCCTCCATCATTGTCCGGCTTTCGGTAATAGATCTTTTTGTGAATGGTCAATGCTTGTTTTCCGGTATAATTCGACAATACCTTTGCAGCTCTTCCGGTTGGGGCAAGTAGCATGGTCTTTCCATTCAGCGCAGGAAGGCTTTCCACCAGGGCTCTTACCGTTGTGGTCTTTCCTGTTCCGGCATACCCTTTCAGCACAAATATCTGGTCCGAATTCTTGTTCAAAATAAACTCCGAAAGTTTTGTGAACAGCTGTCTTTGCCCGCTCGTGGTCTCGAACGGGAATCTCTCTAAAAGTATCTTGCTGAACTCCTCTGTCTTCATTATACAACAAAGATACAACACCAAAAGGTTCTGAATTCATTCCGACATGCTTAATCCATTCGTAGGCTGCAATAATTCGTAATTCGTAGGGAAATCATATCTTTGCATACAATGACCACCGAAATACAAAACAAACTGACTCTGATCAACTCCTTTGTGGACGAAGCCTTTGATGCAAAAAAAACAGCATCTTACCAGCTTTTACTGCAGGTGGGCATCAGCAGTGTTTTGGCGGGGATCTACGACAAACAGAAAAACAAATACATCGCACTCGAAAAGTATTCCTTTTCCAACGTTCATAATTTTGAAGGTGTTTCGGAACTGCTGGACACGTTCCTCAAAGAATCGAAAATAGCTAAGAATGCCTTCGGCGCTGTTTCCTGTGTGATCGTGAACAACCTTTCCACCATCGTTCCGGATGCTTTGTACGAAGAAGATAGAAAAAAAATGTACCTCAAATTCAATGCTTCACTGGAAGGAAATGAAGTGGTGGTAACTGACGAATTAAAAAGCGTGAATGCAAAAAACGTCTTTGCGATTCCCTTTTCCATAAAAACAAAGTTGGATGCGCAATACCAAAATGTGGTATACGTACATGCCTCCAGCACCTTGATTGACCCTTTGGTGGCTTCGAATAAGAATCAAACCGGCAAAAAATTATACGTACACGTACAGGATACCCATTTTGAAACCGTCGTGATCGATGGCAAAAACTTCATTTTTTACAACACTTTCAACTACCAAACGCCCGAAGATTTTATCTATTACCTGCTTTTTGTCTACGAGCAGCTGCAGCTGAATCCCGAAAAAATCGAGACCATCTTCCTGGGCGATGTGGAAAAAACTTCGGACGTCTATACACTGGCGAACAAATACATCCGCACTCTTAAATTTGGGGCACGCGGTGATGGCGCCGACCTCAGCTACCAGCTTCAAACCTTGCCCAAGCATTTTCATTTTACTCTTTTTAACAGCTATCTTTCCTAATGCGTATCATCGGCGGAATGCACAAGGGAAGGGTCATTCATCCTCCAAAAAATCTACCTGTGCGTCCGACAACGGATTTTGCGAAAGAAAGCATCTTCAATATTTTAAACAATCATTTTGAATTTGACGGACTGAAGATCTTGGATCTATTTTGTGGTTCGGGCAACATCACTTATGAATTCGCTTCACGCGGATGCGGTGACATCACGAGTGTTGACAGCAGTTACGTATGCTGTGATTTCACCAAAAAGACCATCGCCGCATTCAAAATGGATGTGGTGAAAGTTATTAAGTCCGATGCATTCGCCTTTTTAAAACGCGCAGCGACTCCTTATCACATCATCTTCTGTGACCCGCCTTACGACATGGAAAATTTTCAATTGCTTCCCGAACTCGTCTTTGCCGGCAACCTGCTGAAACCAAACGGTTGGCTCATCGTGGAACACGGCCCGCATACCGACCTTTCAACCCTTCCATTTTTTAAAGAACACCGCAGCTACGGAAACGTGAATTTTGCGATCTTTGAGAACAGTACCGAATAAGAAAAGTTTTCGTAAATTCGTAACTAACAAAAAAAATATGGACAAACGCGTAGCCATCTTTCCCGGTTCATTCGACCCCATCACCAAAGGGCATGAGAACATTTTACGAAGAGCCTTACCCCTTTTTGATGAGATCATCATTGCTATTGGAAAGAACAGCAGCAAGCAGAATTATTTCAGCCTGGAACAGCGTGAAAAGTGGATCAAACAGGTTTTTGCCAACGAACCGAAAGTCCGGGTGGAATCCTATACGGGCCTGACCATTGATTTCTGTAAAAAAGTAAATGCAGGATTTATCCTCCGCGGTTTACGCACTTCAGCCGATTTCGAGTTTGAAAAATCCATTGCCCAAAACAACAACATCATGGCACCTCAGATCGAGACCATCTTTATTTTGCCAATTCCGGAATTGTCCGCAATAAATTCAACCATTGTGCGTGATATCATCAGAAATGGCGGCGACGCCTCCCCTTTTGTTCCAAAAGGCGTGGATGCAAAAGCACCATAATCAGGCATAGCAATTGCTTAACCCCCGAAACAACAGACGTTTTAATGACCAAGGCCCTCATTCTCATATCCGGTTTATTCCTTTCCATCCTGTCCCCGGCCCAGAACGTGGTCATCAAGGGAACTGCAAAAACCTATGAGTACAAAGAGATCGGCGTTTGGATCAGCAGCGATTACATTTCGAACACACAAAAACAACTGACCTATTCCATAGTCGATTCAATCGGCAACTTCACTCTGGAATTCAACAGCAAAAACATTCAAAACATTACCCTGAAAGTGGAAAAAAACATTTCTTCCATGTACATCGAACCTAAAACGAATTATGAGGTGATTTTCTTTCCTCCCGATTCCAGCACCTATCAAAATCCCAACCTGGAACACGATGTGAAACTATCCATCAAATTAAAAAGCAAGACCGAAATCAATGCGTTGACCATGGATTATGACAAACGATTTGATGATTTCCTCTCAGCCGATTATCTTGAATTCGTCAAAAGAACGCCGCAGATGAAGATCGATTCGTTTAAGGTTGCGATGAGAGAATATTATTCTACCGTCAACAACCCCTATTTCAGGGGTTATCTAATGTATTCGATTGCCTCGCTGGAGCAAAAAACGAAAATGAGCGAGAAAAAACTTTACACGGAATACATTGCCAACAAGCCTGTCCTTTACGGAAATCCGGAATACATGCTTTTCTTCAACGACTTTTACAAACAAAAAATTCAGGATTTTGGGATGTCGAAAGCGGGTGCTCCGATGACTTTTCAGATCAATGACAGGGGTAGTTTTCAAGGAACCATGGAAGTTTTGAAAAGAGATGAATTCCTGCAAAATGATAGCATTCGCGAGCTGGTGCTAACCAAAGGAATGTATGAAGCATACTACGACAACTCTTTCAAAAGAGCCGGCATTGTTGCGATCCTGCAGCAAATCGTTGAAGAAACAAAGATCGAAGAACACAGAAACATTGCACAAAATATTCTCCATTCCTTTTCGAAATTACAAAAGGGTGAAAAAGCACCTTTCTTTGAATTGCCCGACAAAACCGGACTTACACACAGTCTGGATGAACTGCGGACAAAAAAATACATCTACCTGATGTTTTACGATGCCAGCTGCACAGCTTGTCAGCAGCAGATGAAGATCATTCCGTCCTTGATCAAAACTTACGGAGAGCGCATCAGCTTTGTTAGCATTTCAACAGATAAGACCAATGCCGATCTAAAGAATTTTCAGGCAAAAAATCCCAAATACAGCTGGACTTTTCTTTACGACAATACAAACGGGAAATTAAAATCTGATTATGAAATCCGGTCGCTGCCAGCATATTTTCTAATAGACCCGGAAGGACGATTCATCCAGGTCCCTGCGGAAAGTCCCGACGAAGAAATCGACCGCGCTTTGTACGACATCGTGAAACCGAAAGCAAAAGTGCATGGGATCGGCGACAAGAAGAATCATTAAGAGGCGACTATGTGACTAAGGTTGGCTCCAGTTAACCGATTAACCCCTTCCTGGTTTTCCATTTCCATTTCCATCTCACATCCTACATCTTCCATTTACAAAATGGCTTTCAACACTTCTTTTACAGATTCATAGGTGTTAGCATAAACCTGATCCAGTTCATTTTTGGATAACCACTTTACTTCGGTGATGCCTTCCTCCTGCTGGGGAACCAGATTTGTATCATCTTCGCAACTCATCTCAAACCAGTAGGTTCTTTTTAGAATGGCTTTTTCTTTTTCGTGATAAGTATGATAAGTCGAGTTCAATTCTTTCACAATTTTCAGTTTGCCAATGCCACACTCCTCTTCCACTTCTCTCAGGGCTGCTGCTCTTACCGTTTCTCCTTTGTCCAATTTCCCTTTCGGCAGATCCCATTTTCCATTTCTGAAAATGAAAAGATATTCTCCTTTCTTATTTTTCACCAATCCGCCTGCCGCTTCTATTACTTTAAAAGCAGAAGAAAAGCTGGTTAAAAGGAGTTTTTCGTTCTCGTGATAATAATAAACTTCGAGAAACTGATTTTTGTTGACCAGTTCATCGTACATCATCTGCAATTCGTCTAAAGAGTGGATCCTTACCAAAACTGTGTCTTTCTTCTGCTGATACTCCATCAGGTTGCTGGTTAGACAGATTGTTTTGTTTAGGGAGAATACTTTTACCATGCTTTTTTGTTAATTAAAAATAGATTGCTTTTACAAATTTAGTCTATTTTTGCGGCATGAAGAAGAACGATGAATCTGCTTTAAAGGTTGCAGAATTTTTATTACAAGTGAAAGCAGTCAAGTTACAACCCAACAAACCGTTCACTTGGGCTTCCGGATGGAAATCACCGATTTATTGCGACAACAGAGTGACTTTGTCCTTTCCACAAGTCCGCACCTACATCCGCCAGCAATTCGTAGATGCCATCTTGGAAAAATTTGGAAAACCAGATGTGATTGCGGGAGTGGCGACAGGAGGAATAGCCCAGGGAGCATTGGTAGCGCAGGAAATGGGATTGCCTTTCGTATATGTGAGATCCGAAGCAAAAAAACACGGCCTTACGAATATGATCGAAGGCATTGTAGAAAAAGGACAATCAGTAGTAGTGATCGAAGATCTTATTTCAACAGGAGGAAGCAGCTTAAAAGCTGTAGAAGCTCTGCGTGAAGCAGGATGTGATGTCAAAGGAATGGCCGCCATCTTTACCTACGAATTCAAAACAGCTTTGGATAATTTCAAAAAAGCGAAATGTGAATTGGTGACGCTAAGTACATACAGCGTCATGATTGACCAGGCTTTGCAATCCGACTACATAACAGAAAAAGATCTTTTGTCGCTCCAGTCCTGGAGAGAGAACCCGGCTGAATGGGGAGTACTCGTACCAGAAAAGAAAAAAAGCAAGTAGGCAACCTCTTAAAATATTGAACCCATGTCCCAGACCAAAATAGAAAGCGATAAAGTTGAAATTGCAAATTCATCAACGAACATTTTCAATTATTTGGGCGACTTTAATAACTTCGAAAAGTTAATGCCTCCGCAAGTGACGAACTGGACTTCGACTACCGAAGAATGTTCATTCACAATCAACGGAATGGCCACCATCGGCATGAAGATCA
>JBKJQG010000149.1:0-3898 GCA_046594925.1 Bacteroidia bacterium | reverse complement strand
TGGCATTGAGAACGTAATAACCTATGAAAGCGATCAGTCCGATCACCAGACCGGAAGCACTTGTGATCATTTTCTGGTACAATCCGCCGGAGATAACGCCAATGCTGATATTGTCTGTTAATGAAATGTCATAGAAGATCTTAATAACCCCTGCGATTGTGCCGACGAAACCAAGGATAGGAGCGATTCTTCCAACAAGACTCAAAACGCTTAAGTTTTTTTCCAGACGGTTGATCTCCAATTTTCCGGTGCTTTCCATCGCTTCTTCAATTTCTTTGATCGGTTTACCAATGCGGCTCACTCCTTTTTCTATCATGCGAGCGGCAGGACTAACGGTGTTGCGGCATAATGATTTGGCAGCCTCGATGTTGCCATTGTGTACGAAATCCTTGATGCTGTTCATGAAGTTCTTATCCAGTTTCGCAGCTTTGCTCAGTGTCATCAGCCGCTCGAAGAAAAAGTAGAGGGTGATGAGCGACAAAATGCCCATCGGAACCATGATCAATCCGCCTTTCATGATCAGGTCGAGCAATGAGAGGGTATCTTGTTTTGGAGTGACGATGGTAGCAGCTGCAGGGATTTGAGCCGCCTGTACCGCAACGTTCTTAACTGTATCCGCCGCTGTTGCAGCGCCACTGACAATTTGTAAGAGAACCGAATTTAACATGTTTTTTAGTTTAGATAATGGATAAAAAAAAAGCAACCGAGAGTAGATAACTCGCGATTGCTAAATTAATTATATGAAGTGGCTCTTTTTTTTCGGTCGGCGTAACTTATAAACACTGAATTGTTTATTTAATGCGGAACTTCACAGGCAGATTGCACTGGACCCGTTGCGGAATGTTCTCCTCCATGCCCGGCTCCCAAGGAGGCATTATCCCCACAACCCGCATCGCCTCTTGTTCGCAGCCGTCACCGATTCCTTTCAACAACTTAATGTCTGTAATGCTGCCATCTATCTCCACGACAAAAGTCACGTAAACGACTCCCTCAGTGCCGTTCTCAACGGCTTGTCTCGGGTATTTCAGATGGCTTGCAATGAATTGCGCCATTCCTTCGAGTTTTGGCATTTGGGTCACATAAGACTTGATTATCTTTTTTGAAGGCGGCAGCGGAGGGGCAGTGATTAAAGGCTCTTTTGCCGAAGAGTCAACTTTGCCAAAGGGATTAGGATCTTTGCTGATGGGCAGATCATTGTCGTGTTTATGGAGATCATTCTCCTTATTGTCGGAAGCCATCAGGGCTCCTGAAGTAGTTTTTGGAGCATCTGGTGTCTTAGCCTTTGGTTCCAACAGTGGTTTTTCTATGATGACTTCTCTTTCCAAATAAGGAATTACTGGTGCTTCATTTCCTACTATGTCGGGGATCTCTATCTTGTTCTTGGTCAGCGCAAAAGTCAATAGGACCATAAGACCGAAAAACGCAGTGGTGATTAGCAGGGAAATGCTGATGTTATCTTTGTGTGACTTACGGATGGCATAGGCACCATAAGCCTTGTTTTTGTTTTCGAATAACAATTCATTAAAATTGTCGGTGGAGTTGAGATGTGTATTCATGGCCTTTAGGTTTTATGGAGTGTTTGGTTTAAAGATGCTGTTGATTGCATTATTCCACAATCAAAAACCTGATCAGGAAATAATTACATTAAGCAGGGGAATCCCAAAACAGGGAGATACTTAGATACCAAGAAAATTAAATGGGGGATGTATGCGATTTACACGACAATAACGGAGGGCGGTTTTATTTATTGTCCCTGCCGAAAAAAAGATGCAAAAACAAATCTCTACAAAAAAGCCATGACGTCTTGCCGAAAAAAGTGACGTGAAAAATTATGCTTTAACCAAATTATGTTTTATTTTTATAATTAAATGCAAAACAGCCTGAAGTCAGCCCTGAAAAAAAATACTTTTTTTACCGCTATTTTTTTGTTTGAAAAAGAAAATTTCAGAAATTTGTAAGAAGTGCATATATCTTAACCTACGCAAAAAATTCGCAAAACAAATTTCATTACAAATGAAAAAGCCAAGCAATACAAAAAAGAGTCCAGCTAAAAAGGCCGGTGACAAAGCAAAGGATTCAGGGGAACTGAGAAAGCCGACGAAGCTGACTCCGATGAAAGCGAAGGACAAAAAAAGCTGGAAAAGCAACCTCGACGATGAGGACGATGATTTCGAAATGGAAGATGACTTAAAATTAGACGACGATTTCGCGGATGACGCAGATGATGAAGAGTTCTTCGATGATGACTTCTAAGATAAGTGCAAAAGATAAAAGCAGCCTCCTTGAAAAAGGGGGCTGTTTTAATTACAGATCGTTCCTCCGCAATTATCCCGGGAAGCACCGGTAACACTTTTCAAACAATTCACTTCATTCCTCATCCGGAGCACTCCTAAAAAAGCAAAGATCAAAGCTTCTTTATATTCAACCGTATTGTTATCCGGGACCACCAGCTGATGCTCTGTATGTTGTTGAATGCATTCCATTAGAAAGGTATTGTATGCTCCCCCTCCGGTCACCAGTATTTTCCCTTTGGGTTTGTTCTTCAAAGATTTGCCGATCTGAAAAGCAATGTGCTCGCAAAAGGTCCGCAGCAGGTCGGCATCCGACACTTCGTATTGAGCTATCAGAGGATCGATGTTCTTGATGACCCATTCTTTTCCGAGAGACTTGGGACTGTCCATCGTCATCTTGTAAAACCCAATCTGATTGAATTCATTCAGCAAGTATCCACCCAGCATCCCTTCCCTGGCCATAGCTCCACCGTCGTCAAAGGCTTTTCCGTTCCTGGCGGCTATGTCATTCATTACTATGTTAACCGGACAAATGTCGTAAGCAATTCTTTGTCCCTTGAACTGATAGGACACGTTCGCGAAGCCACCCAGGTTGAGACAAAAATCATATTCTGAAAACAGCAGCTGATCCCCGACAGGGACTAAAGGAGCACCTTGCCCCCCCAAAGCAACATCTAAACTTCTGAAGTCAAAAACCACGGGCAAATTACATTTAGAAGCTATAGCTGTCCCAGATCCGATCTGTACCGTTAGTTTCTTCTCCGGCTGATGAAAAATGGTATGCCCGTGCGAAGCCACAAAATCGGCTTTCACGGAGTGGCGGATACAGAAATCAGCCACAAGGCCACCCAGATAATGTCCATAATCCACGTGGGCTTTCTGGAACGACAAAGCGTCCGTATTTTCAAGGCTCAAAAGCGTATTTTTCCAATGTTCCGGATAAGGGATGGTTTGAGCGCTTAGCACCTCGTATTTCCAATTGTTCTTATCAACAGAAAAACGACAAAAAGCTATATCCAACCCATCAAGCGAGGTTCCTGACATTAAGCCTATCACACGGTAAGTTTCAGCACTCATATTTGTCGCAAACTATTAGCAAAATTTGAATATTAAATATACATTTGCTTTCCCGTCAGAAAAAGGCGTTGGAATCAAAAATAAAGCAATTTTTAACATAAAATTTATTACTAATGTTATTTAACTTAACAGAAGAGCACTTAATGATCCAGAAGGCGGCTCGTGATTTTGCGAATGATGTATTGAAGCCGGGAGTGATAGAGCGGGATGAGCATCAGAAATTTCCAGCCGATGAGATCAAACAAATGGGAGAACTGGGATTTTTGGGAATGATGGTGGATCCGAAATACGGTGGTGGAGGAATGGATTGCGTTTCATACGTATTGGCGATGGAAGAAATTTCGAAAGTGGATGCTTCCTGTTCGGTGGTGATGAGCGTGAACAACTCCTTGGTATGCTGGGGACTTGAAAAATTCGGAACAGAAGCACAAAAACAAAAATACCTGATCCCTTTGGCAAAAGGTGAGATCATCGGAGGATTCTGCTTGTCGGAACCCGAAGCCGGGTCAGATGCAACCTCTCAAAAAACA
>JBKJQG010000041.1:0-5177 GCA_046594925.1 Bacteroidia bacterium | reverse complement strand
ACGATGAAAGCACCTTGCTTGCCATTGCTACCTTAGACCCGTTAATGGAAGGTGATGCTGTTTACAGTGCAAGATGCATGCTGCGTATCGATCCCACAAACCCAACAGCACATTCTATGGAAGCATTGCCCGAGGAAACGATCGCTGAAAAAAATTCCGCTAGCAAGATCTATCCGAATCCTAACAACGGCGTAATGCAAATGGATTATGAATTGTCAGAGCAAGCCACTGGACAACTTACCATCTTTGATATTACTGGAAGAGTTGTAAGCTCTTACCTGCTCAGCGGGCAAGAAGGATCAAACACCTTACAGATCGACGAAACCAAGCTCAAACCCGGCATTTACTTCTATCGCGTAAGTATCAATGACCAGATCATTGACTCTGATAAAATTGTGATTGTCAAGTAAAATTGTCGTATATTTAAAGCAACAGTGCCAAAAAGCACTGTTGCTTTATTCATTATATGAAGAGAATTATTATAATAATCCTTCTGTCATCTTTCTCTAGTATATTTAGGGGGCAGGTTAATCTTGTGCCGAATCCTTCGTTTGAAATTCATACAAGTTGTCCCACCAATCAAGATCAACTTTTTCGATCACCTCCATGGTACAAACCCACAATGAACACGCCTGATTATTTTAACTTATGTGCAATTGACAGCATTGGCGGAGTTGTGTTTGGGGTGCCGTCAAATTTTTGGGGATTTCAACCTGCAAGGACAGGTAATGCATACGCAGGTGCAGGGACAGATGGATATGGTGATGAATATATTGGCGTAAAATTAGATTCTGCTTTAAAATTAAATACAAAATACTGCGTCGAGTTTTATGTTTCGTTGGCAGATTGCAAATACTCAACCAGCTCGATCGGAGCTTATTTTTCACCTTCAATTCTTACTGATTATTCAATACTTACAAATTTACCTGTAACTCCTCAAATTGCAAACTCACCAAGTCGAATGCTTTCAGACACGGCAACCTGGATGCTGGTTTCCGGCAACTTTATAGCAGCTGGTGGAGAACAGTACATGACAATTGGCAATTTTCTAGATCAACCCAGTACCGTTTATACTCTGACATATCCTAGCAATTTCAACAACGTCGCCTTTTACTACATAGATGATGTAAGCGTGACCGAATGCCCCGATGTTCCTCCAACTCCAGAGGTTCTACTAAACATTCCAACTTTAATTGGTGGAAATAATGTATTTGAAATTAAAGAGCTGACAGGAATGACAGAATTGAGATTATTTAATTCCGTAGGGCAAATTGTTTATTCAACTTCAGATTATCAGAATAATTTGAACGCCGTCGAATTCGGAACAGGAATTTACTATTATTATTTAAAATTGAGTAACGGAGATCTTTACAAAGGCAAGCTCTGCATAGTTCATTAACATTCAACAAAACACAAACAAACACTAAAACAAAACACATGAAAAGAATCGTTATTGTTAAGTAAAATTGTCGTATATTTAATGCAACAGTGCTAAAAAGCGCTGTTGCGTTTTTACTACGAAATGAGGTTCCTTAACTTATCAATTAATTTATATCTTTGTTTTACACCTAGGCTTAACGATTTAAACGGTTAACGTGAAAAAGATCAACTACACAGAAGAAGAATTAGTGTCCTTATTGAAGAACAAGGACATGGTGGCGTACAATGCACTGTACGACAACTATTCGGCTGCTTTATACGGAGTGATAGCGCGTGTTGTCCCTGCCGAAGAGATTGCGGAAGATATCCTCCAGGATGTATTTGTAAAGATCTGGAAAAGCATAGAAAGCTATGACAAGACCAAGGGCCGCCTCTACACCTGGATGCTGAACATTGCCCGCAACTCGTCCATCGATTACGCCCGCTCCAAACAATCAAAACTGGATACTAAAATCCAAGACATAGATAATTCCGTTTATGAAGTAAACAAGCAAACTTCAACGGCTATGAATACGGATACGATAGGTGTGAAAGAAGAGGTCGTTAAACTGAAGGACGACTACCGCATTCTGATAGACCTCATCTATTTTAAAGGATACACCCAGGAAGAAACAGCCAAGCAGCTGAATATTCCATTGGGAACGGTCAAAACCAGAGTTAGAGCTGCTATCATTGAGCTGAGAAAAACATTAAAATAGTGACCATCCAGGAATACATATCATCCGGCGTGATTGAAAGCTACATCTTAGGAGAGCTTTCTGACAAAGAACGCGCGGAAGTGGAAGCCCTGGCTGCCAAACACCCTGAAGTGACAGCAGAGATCGAAGCCGTTGAAACGACCTTGATGAACTTTGCTTCGAAAACACCTCCTGCGCACCTAAAAAACAATATTTTAGCAAAACTGGATCTGCAGGAAAGCAAAGTTGTTTCCATGGAAACTGCAAAACCTTCATATACCGGCTGGCTGGTTGCAGCGTCCCTTGCCTTGCTGATCGGAAGTGCGATCTATAACGTTATCCTGAACAATAAAGTGAAGTCCGCAGAAGAACAACTTGCAGCGGTGAATTCAGAAAAAGAAAAATACGCAAAGGATTTTGAAGCTCAGTCTTCGACCTATACCATGATGGTTGAACAAATGGCCATTCTGATGCAGCCTGAGAACAAAAAAGTGATGCTGAAAGGAATGGATGCAGCACCAACTGCACTCGCAACCGTATACTGGAACCAACAAAATCAAGATGTTTACATCAACGTGAACTCTTTGCCTTCCGCACCGGACGACAAACAATATCAGTTGTGGGCGATCGTGGATGGAAAACCAGTTGATATGGGCATGCTCGACATGAATCCCGAATTGCCACCACTTCACAAAATGAAACCGATCACAGGCGCTCAGGCTTTTGCCGTGACACTTGAGAAAAAAGGAGGAAACCCTTCTCCTACCATGGATGCTATGTACCTGATGGGCAATGTCTAAACCGGATAGCACCCTGTTTTCCAACAACCTTAATAAAATCATGCGGATCGTTTTCTTGTCCGTTTTCATTTGGCTCTTCATTCGCATTTTTATTTTCCAGGTCTTCAAGGTCCCTACTCCGTCGATGAACAATACTTTAAAAGAAGGAGATTACATTCTGGTAAATAAACTAGCATACGGAACACGCATACCAATCACCCCGCTCTCGTTGCCTTTCGGGGCCACATATATCGATTGGCTGCAAATTCCTTATCTCAGAATTCCAGGATATACAAGGGTTGCTCACAATGATATTATTGTTTTCAATTTCCCTTTAGAATACAACGTACCCATAGATCATCGCCGGGAATATGTGAAACGTTGCATAGGACTGGCGGGAGATACGCTTCAAATAAGAAAAGGGGTTGTCTATGTTAACGATAAAAATATCCTAGAAAAGGAGAACATACTTTTTCTGTTGGATGCAAAACAAAACAGACTGTTAATTGACAGTACTGTTTATAGTCCGGCTGTTTTCCCAAACTCATCGGATATAAAATGGAATGCAGATAATTTTGGTCCTGTATATATTCCTAAAAAAGGAGAACATGTTGTACTGACAAAAAAGAACATCCTACTATACAAACGTGCGATTGAACAGCATGAAAACAACACCCTGAAAATAAAAAACGATTCCGTTTTTATTAACGATCAGTACCGTATCACCTACACCTTTAAAATGGATTATTATTTTACAATGGGCGACAATCGTTATAATTCCATCGACTCTCGTTTTTGGGGTTTCGTTCCGGAAAACCATTTGATCGGAAGAGTTTCAGAATAGGTCCAATTAGCAGTCCTGCACATCAGGAAATCGGCAACTGATCACATCCCACTGATTACCAAGCACTTTGATGTTTTCGCGTTTTTCTCATTTAGCTATGTATTCCCCCATCGTGGCTCTAAAAAGTCCTTATACAGCGAATACCCCTCTCCTTGCTCCAGCACTGCGGTACTTTTGATTCGAAAAAAATTGATCTTTAAAAATAGTCCAATGGCTGTTACCGCAACATCTCCCAACAGGCTGAAAAATGCTTTTTATAACAAGCCTTTGAAAATAGTAAATCAAGGACATTGGGAACTGGACCTGAAATCCAATCACCTTGCGTGGTCTTCCTGTCAATATTCGATATATGGTTATGAGCCGAATGAAATTAATCTCAATGATGAATTCTTTATCCTAAAAACCACACATTGTTCAGAAATAAACAGAGTCACCAAAATCATCAACGATGCACTCAAAGGACATGAAGGATATAATTTTAAGAGAAGAATCATTAGAAAAAACGGCAGCATTGGTTTTGCAGAAACACATGCGAAGATTTTTCGATCATGCGATGGGATTCCGACCAAAATCATTGGAACCACCGTGGATATTAGCCGGGAAATAGCCAACGAACAAGACAACTTTACAAGTCCTCAATTTTTCGAAGTGCTTTATTCAAATTACAACAAAGCCATTTTTTCAAAAATATTCGCACTCGTAAAAGAAAAACATATTTCAAAAGATCTTTGCCAGGAAGTTTTTGTCAAGGCATGGAATAATATGTCGACCTACAACAAAGAAAAAGGGGAGCTATACACTTGGTTAATTAATATTGCTCGAAATCATTGTATCGATTATTTTCGTTCAAAGCATTTTCGTTCAAAAAAAAATATTTTTTCACTTGATCAAACAAGTTCATACGCGATAAAAGGTGAGGCATTAAGTCTTGATCGTTTTGACATCTCCAATCTTTTATCAAAATTAAATCATGATCAAAAGGAATTAATAGAATTATTGTTTTTACAAGGGTTCACTCAAACTGAAGTAGCAGCGATTAAACAACTACCATTAGGGTCAGTTAAAACAAAAAGCAGAAATGCTTTAAACGCTTTAAGAAAATTAGCCCCCAAATAAAAGCCATTAAAATTTAAAAATAAAAAGCAAATCAGCTGAAATTTCATTCTAAACAGCTGAAAAACAACAAAGTAGATTTTTCAAAAAAAACGACTTCTTTAAATCCAAGACAAACCCTTTAACGTAAGTGAATGTTAGTTAGTAGATGATTTAATCACCTTGGGCGACAGCAAACTGAAGTAAACAAATTAATACAACATAAAATGAAAAAAACTACAAAAGTCCTGACGGTAACAGGTGTGATAGCAACAGCTCTCGCACTTGGAATTTGGGATTCAAACAGATCCACAGTGGAAGCATCCAGCCACAGGGAAGCTCCAT
>JBKJQG010000015.1:0-7806 GCA_046594925.1 Bacteroidia bacterium | reverse complement strand
TCTTTTATTACTGCTTCTTTTTTCTCATACTCGTATTTTAACTGATTTCTGGTACTCGCCTTTCTGTTTTTCTCATTCTGAATACTGTCGCGATAAATTACATACTGCTGATAATGTTCAAAAGCTCCCTTGTAATTTCCACTCGCTGAATCAATTCTTGCTTGTGTCTGCTCAGCGTAGGAGATCTCGGAAGGGAAACCTAATTTTTTTGAAAGAACAAGCGCGCTGTCGGCATAAGCATGTGCACGGCTATAATTTTGCCTTCTTAAATAAACTCTGGAGATATTTGTGTAAGAATTGGCAATGCCTTCTTGCTCTCCAATCTTTTTATACAGACCAAGGCTCTTCTCATAATTCTCCAATGCTTTTTCCGGTTGCCCGCTATGAACATATATTACTCCAATCGTCGTGAGTGAAAAAGCTATTCCTTTGATATCGCCAATTTCTTCGCGAATCTTCATGCTTTTGTTGTAATACTCAAGAGCCATCAGCGGCTGATTCATGCTGTCGTATATCGCTCCAATGTTATTGAGCGAAAGAGCGATGCCATGTTTGTTCCCTATCTCTTGTCTGATCTTTAAACTTTTCTTATGATATTCCAATGCTTTGGCGGGTTCGCGCAGTTCTTGATAAATGCCTGCAATGTTATTGAATGAGATCGCAATACTTTCTTTGTCTCCCATTTTCTCTTCAATTTTTAAGCTTCTTTCGAAATAATCAAGAGCTCTTGGAATATCTCCCTGATGGTCATAGATCATTCCAATATTATTTAATTCAGTGGCGATCCCATCTGTATCGTTTTCTTCTTCAAATATTTTCAAAGCTTTTCCGTAATACTCCAATGCCATCAGCACATTGCCTTTCTGTTTGTAGATGTATCCAATATTATTAATTGCACTTGCTTGTATCTTAAGGAAAGCCTTCTTCTCAACATTGCTTTTTTTATCGCTTGTGTTTTCGATGATGAAAAGTGATTTTTTACAGAGAGGGATCACTGTATCGGGGTTAGAAAGATACAATTCATCTGATAAAGCTATATATACAGCTGCACGGGTAGTGTCGTGACGTGCATTCTTGAGCGCGGTTTTCAGGGAATCCACGACCGAAGTCTGTGAAAAAGAAGAGACACACAGCATCAGAAGGGTTGATGTGCATGTCAATATCGCTATTTTCTTATTTTTCATCCTAAATTCAGGTCGTTTAACTATTTTTTTAGGGTATCAATTTATAACAAATATAATCTTCTTTTTCATTCTTCATTATTTGTTCCTGCGGAAGCATTCTGCGGCGGGAAAAATTAAAAGCGGGGTTACTTTAATATGCTTATCTGTATTGCTATCTTTGCTATATCATTCTACTTCATTGAAAAAATATCTTTTCATACTTCTTTTAGTCTATTCGGGGTTTTGTCGCGGACAAATCGTCGGGAAAGACTATCCTACAGGCACTGGAGGCAAAATCTTTCTACCCCAGGGTGATATTTCTTTTGCTGATGAGGTAGTGGATTTCAAACGGGGTGAGCCGGATGCGGTGACGGAAGCTTGTGATTCGACACTGGCGATCGGCATAGCTGATTTTGCTTTCACGGCCGATCACTTCACGTCGCTTGGTTGTGGCGGCAAATTAACGGTTCGTTTTACTGACAATGCGCTGATAAATATTCCCGGGCCCGACCTTTATGTATTTGAAGTCGGTAGGTTCATTGAGACGACTCAGTTGTACGTTTCCAAAGACGGTAAAAAGTGGATCAATGTAGGTGCCATCAGTGGCGGTGTGTCCTCCGTAGATATTGGTGATTCAGTTAAAAATGGCGAAGTGTTTCATTATGCGAAGCTCGAAGACCTCAAATTCGATTGTAGCGGTTCCTGGCCTGGCGCGGATATCGATGCTGTTGCTGCAATAGGTTCAGGGACACAGATCAACCTCAACAGCTCCGTTTTGTTCGCTTTTGATAAATCGGATCTGCTGCCCGAAGCAAAGCTGGAACTGGATAAAGTGGTGGAAAGAATGAAGAAACAAAATCCCGCTAAATTGTTCATTGAAGGGCATACCGATAATGTAGGATCCGAAGATTACAATGCCAGCCTTTCGGAAAGGCGAGCCTTTTCTGTGAAAACGTATATCCTCTCAAAACTGCCAGAATACAAATCCCGCTCCCGATCGATCGGCTATGGCAGTTCTCTTGCCATCGCTTCCAATGATACCAAAGAAGGGCAGGACAAAAACCGACGCGTGAGCATCATTCTGATTCCCTGAAAAACACCCTTGTAAATCAATTCGTCTATAAAAAGTGGCCATTCGTTGCTTTTTTTTATCTTTGCTGTCCCAAATAAAAAAATAACAGATTCATCAAAAATGAAAAAAGTAATCGCCTTTACGTTTGCAGTGTGTTCACTTCTTTCTGTCAGCAATGGTTTTGCTCAGGAGGATAAAAAAGTAGATCCTTTTCTGGCGGATCAGAAATTTAACAGCGGAAACTATGAAGCGGCGCTGGAAGATTATTTGGCCCTGCTGGATGATTCCAAAACGGACAAATACAATTACAACATTGCAATTTGTTACCTAAATACCAATATCAATAAATCCAAAGCCATTCCATATCTGGAGATCCTGACGCGTAAGACGAAGTTCGATCCAAATGCAATGTATCTCTTGGGACGTGCTTATCACTATGCTTTCCGTTTTGATGATGCTATGAAGTCATTTAACGCGTTTAAGCAGACCGGAAGAGGAAATGCTTCGAACTTGGCAGATGTTGACCGTCAGATCCAGTTTTGCATCAATGCGAAAGAGTTGATGAAATTTCCGATCGATGTAAAATTCGAGAACCTGGGGCCGAACGTCAATTCACCTTATTCCGATTATTATCCTTTTGTGCCCAGTGATGAATCATTCATCATGTTCAATACACGCCGACCGGATGAAGGGGCTGACCGAATGAAAGAAGATGGTACTTATGCCGCTGCGATCTACGTTTCCAAAGTAACGGACGGAGCATTTGTGAAAGCGAAGAACATCGGACCACCGATCTCTAAAAAAGAAGGAGAGCAGGAGATCATCGGATTGTCGGCAACCGGAGAGATTATGCTTTTGTATTATACCAACCTGAAAGGTGTGGGAGACATTTACAGTACCAGCGCGGATAAGAACAAAAGCTTTAAGCCGGCCGACAGGTTGGATGATAATATCAATTCTTCAAAAGCCGAAGAGATTGCCGCTTGTGTCAGCACCGATGGAAACATTCTTTATTTTGCAAGCAACCGCGAAGGCGGAAAAGGAGGTACCGATCTTTACATGAGCCGCAAACTTCCTGATGGCAAATGGGCTCCAGCACAGAACATGGGTGCGGAGATCAACACTGCTTTTGATGAAGATTTTCCGAATGTTTCTGCCGATGGGAAAGTGATCTATTTCAGTTCGAACGGGCATACGACCATGGGTGGCTACGATATCTTCAAAGCAGAATTTAATAACGAGACAAAACAGTTCTCCAATCCCAAGAATGTCGGCTTCCCTATCAACACTCCGGAAGACAACTACAATTTCCGTATTTCCAGCAACGGCCGTTTCGGTTATATTTCCGCTTTGCGCGAAGGCGGGTTGGGCGATCTGGACATTTACAGAGTTACTTTGAACGAAGTAGAACAGCAGTATTCCGTCATCCACGGTGATATCACCTCCGCGGATTCTACACAGAAACTAAATTTTGCAGACGCTTTCATTACCGTGACCGACAGTAAAACGCAGGAAGTGGTGGGGACTTACATTCCTAACCCGAACTCAGGAAGATACGTGATTGTATTAGCTCCGGGAGCTTATGAAATGAGCGTGGAAGCCAACGGATTCCAAACCATTGCTGAAAAGATTACAGTGTTGGACAAGAGTTCCTTTAAATTTGAACTCTCCAAGAACATCGAGCTCAAACCCGAAGGTTATCAGAAAAAATAATTTTTAAAAAGCACTGCCAACGCGGTGCTTTTTTATTTAACCGGAAAGAACGTTGATTCAAGAAAATAAGCAGTTGGAATGAATGATTGTTCTCCATTTATTAGGTAATTTTGTTTTGTAATTTCCAGATCATGAAAGCCAATATTGCAGAGACTTCTCAAAAACGAATTGTCATCGTAGGTGGCGGTTTTGCTGGACTTCAGTTAGCACGCAAATTAGCAAAACAGGATTATCAGGTTGTTTTGATAGATAAGAATAATTATCATCAGTTTCAACCGTTGTTTTACCAGGTTGCTACAGCAGGCCTCGAACCCAGCACCATTTCTTTTCCTTTCAGGAAGATCTTTCAGAAAAGTAAGAACGTCCACATTCGGGTGGCTGAGGTAAAAGCAGTGCGCACTGAGCAGAATCAACTTGATACCTCCATCGGCGTGGTAGATTATCACTACCTGGTGATTGCGATAGGTGCTGATACGAATTTCTTCGGCAACAAAAAGATGATGGAGCTGGCCTATCCGATGAAATCGGTGACCGAAGCCTTGGACTTGCGAAATAACATCTTACAGAACTATGAAGATGCTTTGTCGGAGACAGATAAAGACAAAAGGAAACAACTGATGACCGTGGTGGTGGTTGGCGGAGGAGCAACAGGAGTGGAAGTCGCCGGTACACTTGCTGAGATGAGAAAAAGCATTCTTCCGAAAGATTATCCCGAATTGGATTTTAAAATGATGCAGGTTTATCTGCTGGAAGGCTCTCCGAAAGTAGTGGGTGTGATGTCGGAAAATGCTTCTAAAAAAGCCGAAGAGTATCTGAACGAATTGGGTGTAAATGTCTTCCTGAACACAAGAGTGAAGGATTACGACGGAGAGAATGTTTTTCTGGAAAATGGAAAAACCATCCCTACTAAGACTTTGGTCTGGGCTGCCGGTGTGACAGGAAATAAAATCGAAGGATTGAAACCGGAAGTCATTACTCCAACAAACAGATTGAAAGTAGATCGTCACAACAAAGTAGAAGGATGCGATGCTGTTTTTGCGATCGGTGACATTGCTTTCATGACGGAAGAAAAATATCCGAAAGGGCATCCACAAGTGGCGCAGGTAGCCATTCAGCAGGCGGTCGCGTTGTCGAAGCATTTCAAAGATCTCTCGGAAAACAAAACGTCAAAAGAATTCTCCTACAAAGACCTCGGTTCCATGGCGACCGTAGGAAGGAATAAAGCGGTAGCGGATCTTCCCAACATAAAATTTGCTGGATTCTTTGCCTGGCTGGTCTGGATGTTCATTCATTTAATGTCGATAGTAGGAGGAAAGAACCGTTTGTTTGCCTTCATCAATTGGGCCTGGAGTTATTTCACCTTTGATCAATCTTTGAGGCTCATCATAAAAACCAAATCCCGAAGAAAATGAATTTCGAAAAACATGTTCTGGAGAATACCATCGGAGTTTTCAATAATTACCGTGCCCTAGCCGAAAAATCCTTTGCTCAACTGGAAAATGATGAGCAATACCATTACGCGCCCGACAATGAATCCAACAGCCTCGCCATTCTCATTAAGCACATGGCAGGAAATATGATCTCCCGGTGGACCGATTTTCTGACGACAGACGGAGAAAAACCGAATAGAAACAGGGACGGAGAATTCATTGAAGAAAAAGAAACCAAGGAAGAATTGATCGCATGCTGGAACAAAGGCTGGAAAGTCTTCCTGGAAACTTTACATTCCTTAAAAGAGGAAGATCTGATAAAAATCATCACGATCCGTGGCGAAGAACTCACTGTTGCTCAAGCGCTGAACCGCCAGACCGCTCATTATGCTTATCACGTGGGGCAGATCGTTTTTCTGGCAAAACACATTAAGAATACGGACTGGCATTCGTTATCAATTCCCAAAAACAAATCAGCTGACCATTTGAAAGGAAGTTATCTGGACAACATTAAGTAAGTGGAGCAGGGAGTAGGGAGACGAGTTCTTTTTGCTCTATATTCTTAACTCCCGACTTTTGACTCCCGACTTTTTCTTATATTTGAGTATATGATTACATACATCATTCTCGGAATTACCATTTTTGTTTCCATTACCTCAATGGAAAATCATACTATGAAAAATAAGCTGATGTTCAATGCTTACATGATCAAGGAAAGAAAAGAATGGTATCGTTTTTTTTCACATGGACTTATTCATGGCGATTGGATGCACCTGGGGTTCAACATGCTTTCGCTCTACATGTTCGGAAAAGCCGTGGAGGATGCTTATGGCAGTATGTTCGGTGCAAAAGGATATTTCTTCTTCATTTTACTTTATGTCGGCGGACTCGCGATGTCATCTTTGTATTCTTATGAAAAGAACAAAGGAAACATGTACTACAACGCGCTAGGAGCTTCGGGTGCAGTTTCCGCAGTCATTTATGCTTTCATCATGCTGGCTCCAACGGCACGTTTAGGTTTCATGTTCATACCCGTTCCTATTCCTGCTTACCTTTTCGGATTCATTTATCTTGGAATAGAATATTATCTGAGCAGAAGGGGAAATACAGGAATCGCGCACGACGCACATTTCTGGGGAGCGATCTACGGGATTGTGCTGACGATCGTTTTACGCCCGGGCATCATTTCTGAGTTTATTAATGAAATTACAGGACGATGACGAAAGCCGTATTTTTAGACAGAGATGGAGTCATAAATGTGGAACGTGGATACACCCACCGCCTGGAAGACTTTGTAATTTTACCGGACCTGATAGAAGTGCTTCAACTATTGCAAAAAAAAGGATACTTGCTCATCGTAGTTTCCAATCAGAGTGGGATTGCGAAAGGTTTGTATACACAGCAAGATGTGGAGACAGTTCATCAGTTCATGCAGAATGAACTGACAAAAAGTGGGATCAGGCTGTCGGAAATATATTATTGCGTTCACCATCCCGATGTAAGCAAATGCATCTGCCGCAAGCCCGATTCTTTGTTTGTTGAAAAAGGGTTGGCGCGTTTCAATGTCGATTCCAAGCAGAGTTATTTCATCGGCGACAAGGAAAGAGATACAGAAGCAGCTGAAAAAGCGGGAGTAAAAGGAATTTTAATTGAATCGAACATTTCGTTGAAAACAATACTGGATCAGATAGCTTAAGCAAATGTCGAATTACATCAATCATAACGGAGATTTTATTTTGTCGGATGCCCCCATGGTTACCGCCAATAATCGTTCATTTCGGTATGGTGATGCCTTGTTTGAGACCATTCGACTCGCCAATTACAACCCTCAATTCTTAAAAGATCACCTTTCGCGCTTGTCGGCAGGAATGGAAGTGATGAAGATGGAAAAAAATTTAAGTCTCAATGCAACTTTTTTAGAGCATGCGATTCTTGAACTTGCCCAAAAGAACAACATTACTTCCGATGCGCGCGTACGCCTCACGGTTTACCGCAATGAAGGCGGTTTGTATGCCCCGAGCGATAACAAGGTTTCTTTTGTGGTGGAAGCTTATCCGATTGAAGAGAAGGGCTATATCTTGAATACCAAAGGCTATACGGTAGATCTGTTCACCGAATTCAAAAAAGCACAGAATGCACTCTCTTCCATCAAATCTGCTAACAGCGCTATTTATGTGATGGCCGGAATCCACAAGACAACCAATCACTTGGATGAGTGTTTGCTGCTAAATGACAAACATCATATCATTGAAGCCATCAGTTCCAACATCTTTGCCGTTAAGAACGGAGTATTGTATACGCCTCCGGTTGGAGACGGGTGTGTGGACGGAGTAATGCGAAAAAAAATAATTGAGATCGCACAGGCAAACAAAATTGCAGTGTATGAGATTTCCGTCATGCAAAACGTATTGCTGGGTGCCGATGAATT
>JBKJQG010000230.1:0-2709 GCA_046594925.1 Bacteroidia bacterium | reverse complement strand
GATTTTTAGAGTTGCTTGATTTTCTATGCGACGATAAACTTAGTCTTTTCAAAATCTGAAATTCTAAAAATCTGAAATTCTAAAATTCGTTTCAATAATGCCATAATTTAATTTTTGAGTTATTGATTTTTAGATTTTTAGATTTTTAGAGTTGCTTGATTTTCTATGCGACGATAAACTTAGTCTTTTCAAAATCTGAAATTCTAAAAATCTGAAATTCTAAAATTGTTTGCAATTTCAGCCGGCAAAGATAACCATATCAAAAAATTATAAAAACCCATATCTGGCTTTATTTATCTGAGTTTTCAACAATAATACGATTTTTCAACAATACCCGAAAGCCTTATTAAAATTGATACTTTTGAAAACTCAAAGCAAAAAATCAATTTTAATCAACATATTTTATGGCTTCTACAGCAGAATTAGAAAGAATTGTTTCCCAGGTCCGGAGAGATATTGTCCGTCAAGTCCACGCAGTCAATTCGGGTCATCCTGGTGGTTCGTTGGGCTGTGCAGAATATTTTGTGGCCCTCTATTTCGAGATCATGAAACACAATCCCAGCAAGTTTTCCATGGACGGGGTGAATGAAAATCTTTTTTTTCTGTCGAACGGTCACATCTCGCCAGTATTCTACAGTGTTTTAGCGCGTTCGGGTTATTTTCCTGTCGCGGAGTTGGCCACTTTTCGGAAATTGAATTCGCGCTTACAAGGTCACCCGACCACCCACGAAGGATTACCGGGTGTGCGGATCGCTTCAGGATCTTTGGGACAAGGCATGTCGGTCGCTATTGGCGCTGCTTTGGCGAAAAAACTGAACAAGGACACTTCCATCGTTTACACCCTTCACGGGGATGGCGAATTGCAGGAAGGACAGATTTGGGAAGCGGCGATGTATGCTTCTGCTAAAAAAGTGGACAACATCATTTCTACGGTGGATATGAACGGACAACAGATCGATGGCTCTACGGACCAAGTATTACCGATGGGAAGCCTCAGAGCAAAGTTCGAAGCCTTCGGCTGGGATGTATTGGATCTGGAGAAAGGAAACGATACCGCTTCGGTAGTGGCAGCACTCAAAAAAGCCAAAGAGCATACAGGCAAAGGAAAACCGGTGATGATCCTCATGAAAACAGAAATGGGCAATGGAGTTGACTTCATGATGGGAAGCCACAAATGGCACGGTGTTGCGCCTAACGACGAACAATTGGCACAAGCTTTGAAACAGAATCACTTAGATGACGAGAAGGACTATTAAGTCAAAAGAGCTTAAGTCAAAATTCAAAAGGTTTTATATGAAACATGTGTTCCAAAAAGTGAAATTTAATTTAGTATTTGTCATTTCTTTTTTAACTTTTGACTTAAGTTCTTTTGACTTATCCTCCCAGCCAGCCAAAGCACTTACCCGCATTGAGTTCGTTTTTGATGCTTCTTTCAGCATGTTCGGCAATTGGCAAAACGGGATGAAGATGGACATGGCAAAAAAGATGCTGACCGAATTCCTGGACAGCATTCAGAAAACCGACAACCCGAATCTGGAATTAGCGTTCCGTTGCTATGGGCACCAGGTTCCTCTCCGTCCCGAACGCAGTTGTACCGATACCAAACTGGAAGTTCCTTTTGCAAAAAACAATGCCCAGGCGATCAAGAACAAACTAAAAATGCTGGTCCCGAAAGGAACCACACCCATAGCCTATACGCTGGAACAATGCGGAGGCGATTTCCCCACAGCTTCAACCCCTAATGTCAGAAACATCATCATCCTCATCACCGATGGAATAGAAGAATGTGATGGCGACCCTTGTGCGGTTTCTCTGGCACTTCAGAAAAAAGGAATTGTACTGAAACCCTTCGTGATTGGGATAGGCCTGGATCAGAGCTATATCAACTCATTCGGATGTATCGGGAAGTTCTACGATGCCTCCAGCGAAACCAGCTTCAAGAACATCTTAAACATCGTCATTTCACAAGCCTTGAACAGCACCACCGTTCAAGTGAACTTGAATGACCAGATAGGAAGACCTACTGAAACAGATGCGAACATGACCTTCTACGATGAACAGACCGGCATCATACGTTACAATTATGTGCACACGTTGAATACCAGAGGCGTTCCGGATACATTGGTCATTGACCCAATCGGGACATACAAAATGGTGGTTCATACCATCCCACCGGTTGAAAAGAAAGGCATTGAACTGATCCCTGGAAAACACAATACGATCGGTGTAGATGCTCCTCAAGGGTACATCAACTTAAAAATGGCGGGAGGTGCCGAAAATGCAAAAGGAATCAGTTGCATTATTCGTAAAAATGGGGAGATGCAAACACTTCATATTCAGAATTTTAACACGACAGAAAAATTCATCGTCGGCAAATACGATCTTGAGATTTTAACTCTTCCGCGGATCAAATTGGATAAGGTGGATGTGGCTCAAAGCAAGACGACTTTCATCGAAATACCGCAATCAGGAGTTGTTACCATCTCAAAGCCCAGCGAAGGCCCGGGCAGCTTATTCCTGGAGGAGAACAATAAATTGGTTTGGGTTTGCAACCTCAACAGCACCCTTGTTCAAGAAAGCATCAGCCTTCAACCGGGAAAATATAGAATAGAATACCGCCCTAA
Source organism: Bacteroidia bacterium (assembly GCA_046594925.1). Lineage (GTDB taxonomy): Bacteria > Bacteroidota > Bacteroidia > 2-12-FULL-35-15 > 2-12-FULL-35-15 > 2-12-FULL-35-15. The sequence continues at coordinate 85 of JBKJQG010000230.1, read as the reverse complement.
AAATGCAAAAGAAGCCATCTATACCATAGAAAAACGCTTTAAGGTAGAATCCGGAATGTCGACACCAATAAAATTATATTAAATT
>JBKJQG010000165.1:0-15001 GCA_046594925.1 Bacteroidia bacterium | reverse complement strand
CCGGGCTGGAGTTCGTCTATCACAAAATTGAGCAGTTCAATAAAAGGCTTGAAATCCTGCTCTTCATTTGCCATCGGGATGACGATCGCCCATTTTTTATAATAGAACATTGTAAAGTCGATTGGATAATATCTGCCAAAAATAGAAAAACTAATCAGCACATTCCCCTTTATTCGGCCCTAATTATTTAAAGGTAAATACTTGTTTTCATACCTAAAATTAGGTATTTTTGTACTCTGATTAGATTCAATCTAAATAAGAATAAGACATAAGTCATTCATTTTCAAATACATATAAAATGATAACAGTTTCAGAAAACGCAAAACAACATGCGCTAGAACTCATAAAGAACGAAAACCACCCTGTTGATAGTTTCATCCGTGTCGGCGTAGATGGAGGCGGCTGTTCAGGGCTTTCCTACAAACTGGAATTCGACAATCAATTAAAGGATGGGGATCAGGTGTTTGAGGACAAAGGCATTAAGATCGCGGTCGACAAAAAAAGCTTCCTATACCTGATTGGTACCGAGCTGGATTACAGTGGCGGACTGAACGGAAAAGGATTCGTATTCAACAATCCGAACGCAAGCAGAACTTGCGGCTGCGGCGAATCGTTCTCTGTTTAAGTCAAAAGAGAATAAAGTCAAAAGTCAAAATTTTAAAGCAAGAATTTAAAATTCAAATTAAACCAAGAAATTCAAAAGGGAAAATAAAGTAGTAAGTTGAGAGTTCACCCTTTTGACTTTTAACTTAAAAACTTTTGACTTATACAATATGGCAAACGAGATTTTAGAAGAGCAGATTAGCGGGGAATATAAGTACGGCTTTGTTACGGACATTGAGGCGGATAATGCGCCAAAAGGTTTGAACGAAGACATCATCCGTTTCATTTCAAAGAAAAAGAACGAGCCTGAATGGATGTTGGAATACCGTTTAAAAGCGTTCCGCTACTGGCTGACTTTGGAAGAGCCTCATTGGGCGCACGTTTCTTATCAAAAACCAAATTTTCAGGACATCATTTATTATTCCGCTCCAAAACCGAAAGTTCAGTTGAACAGTCTGGATGAAGTAGATCCTGAATTACTAAAGACATTTGAGAAACTGGGCATCTCCATCGAAGAACAAAAACGTTTGAGTGGAGTGGAAAGCAGAATTGCTGTCGACATCGTAATGGACAGCGTTTCCGTGAAAACCACGTTCAAAGAAACACTTTCCGAAAAAGGAATTATATTCTGCTCCTTCGGAGAAGCCGTGCAGGAACATCCGGAGCTAATAAAGAAATACATGGGATCTGTTGTCCCATACACGGATAATTTTTATGCAGCTCTGAATTCAGCTGTTTTTACAGATGGTTCATTCTGCTACATTCCAAAAGGCGTTCGCTGTCCGATGGAGCTTTCCACCTATTTTCGCATCAACGCATCCGGTACTGGTCAGTTTGAAAGAACATTGATCGTTGCTGATGAAGATTCTTATGTGAGTTACCTCGAAGGATGTACCGCTCCTATGCGTGATGAAAACCAATTGCATGCAGCAGTCGTGGAGATCGTTACTCACAAAAATGCGGAGGTGAAATATTCAACCGTTCAGAACTGGTATCCGGGAGATAAAAATGGCAAAGGGGGGATCTTCAATTTTGTGACAAAGCGTGGAATTTGCTTGGAAGACAATTCGAAAATTTCCTGGACACAAGTAGAAACCGGTTCAGCAGTGACCTGGAAGTATCCGAGTGTTATTTTGAAGGGAGATAATTCTGTCGGAGAATTTTATTCAGTGGCTGTAACGAACAATTATCAGCAAGCCGATACCGGGACAAAGATGATGCACCTGGGGAAAAATACCAGAAGCACGATTATTTCAAAAGGGATTTCAGCGGGCTTCAGTAACAACAGTTACAGAGGCTTGGTTAGGATTTCAAAAGGAGCTACAAATGCCCGAAATTTTTCTCAGTGCGATAGTTTGCTCATGGGAGATAAATGCGGAGCCCACACATTTCCTTACATCGAGATAAAAGATAAAACCGCAATAGTAGAACACGAAGCGACCACATCAAAAATTGGCGAAGATCAGTTGTTCTATTGTAAGTCACGCGGAATAGACAATGAGAAAGCGATTGGCCTGATCGTGAACGGATATTGCAAAGAAGTATTGAATAAATTACCAATGGAATTTGCCGTGGAAGCTCAGAAGCTTTTGGCAGTTAGTTTAGAAGGATCAGTAGGATAATTATTTTTAGAAAATATGTTAAGTATAAAAAATTTACACGCGTCGATTGACGGAAAAGAAATTCTAAGAGGAATCAACTTAGAAGTAAAAGCAGGAGAGATCCATGCGATCATGGGACCTAATGGTTCCGGTAAAAGCACATTGTCGGCTGTACTCGCTGGTAAGGAGGATTACGAGATCACGGAAGGTTCCGTAACTTTCAATGGGAAAGACCTTTTGGAATTGTCTCCGGAAGACAGAGCAAGAGAAGGCGTGTTTTTAGCGTTTCAATATCCTGTGGAAATTCCGGGAGTGAGCAATATTAATTTCCTGAAAACAGCCATCAACGAAATTCGTGCATACAAAGGAGAAAGTCCGATGGAAGCAAAAGACTTTTTGGCCTTGGTAAAAGAAAAGCAAAAATTGGTAGAGCTGGATGGAAAATTGGCGAATCGTTCGGTGAACGAAGGGTTTAGTGGCGGGGAAAAAAAGAGAAATGAGATCTTTCAAATGGCGATGCTGCAACCGAAGCTGGCTATTCTAGATGAAACGGACAGCGGATTGGATATCGATGCTTTGCGTATCGTTGCAGGCGGAGTGAACAAATTGAAATCAAATGAGAATGCAACGATCGTGATCACTCACTATCAGCGTTTGCTGGATTACATAATTCCTGACGTAGTTCACATTCTTTACAAAGGCAAGATCGTAAAATCCGGTCCGAAAGAATTAGCATTGGAGTTGGAAGAAAAAGGATACGATTTTATTAAAGAAGAAGTCGGAGCATAATGGAAACGATTACAAAAGTAAGTACCATAAAAGAGAAATTGATCGCTGAATTCGAATCGTCAAAAAATTCATTGTTCGGTGATGTGAAGTTGCGTGAAAGAGCGATGGAAAGCTTTTCCAGACAAGGCATTCCGGGACGCAAGAGCGAAGAGTACAAATACATGAACATGGAGCAAGTGCTGAAAGGCGATTATGCTTTCAGTGCCAACAAGATCATTGTCGCCGAACAAGTTGAAAAATGTAAATTCCTGAAAAATGCAATCGTCGTTGTGATAGAAAACGGAAAGTTTGTTGCAGGTGCAACAAAATCTGGAGATCTTCCTAAAGGGCTGAGTTGTATGGGAATGGCAGAAGCTTCCAAGAAAAATCTTCCTGCTTTTAACACTTACTTTTCTGCAAGCGTCAATGTGGATGCGGACTCGTTTGCCGCTTTGAATACGGGCATGGCGAAGGATGGTGTTTTCATTCACGTTGCCAATGAGGTAATGCTGGAAATGCCGATTCATGTCATTCACTTGTGCAGTTCCTCCAGCAATACGATTATCAATTCAAGGAATCTCATAGTGATCGAAGCAGGCGCTCAGGCAACAATCATTGAGTCTTATGAGACGGTTGACTCCCTGGCAAAAACTTTCAACAATTCCCTTACGGAAATAGTGATTGAAGAAAAAGCGGTAGCAGACCATTACAAAATACAGGATGAGAACGAACAAGGTTATTTGTTGAGCACGACCAATGTCATCCAGAAAAAACAAAGTGTGTTCACCACTCATACTTTTACTTTGAGTGGATCCTTGGTGAGAAACAATTTGACCATGGTGCTGGATGGCGAACACATAGAATCACATCTGAATGGATTGTACCTTACGACCGGGAATCAAGTGGTGGACAATCACACGCTTGTCGATCATCAGAAGCCGAACTGTAACAGCAATGAGCTTTATAAAGGAATTATCGAAGACAAATCTTCCGCTACGTTCAACGGAAAGATATATGTTAGAAAAGACGCACAGAAAACAAATGCTTTTCAGTCGAACAAAAACATTTTGCTGAGTGACGATGGAACGATCAATACCAAACCACAATTAGAGATTTATGCTGATGATGTGAAATGTTCGCATGGTACATCTACGGGGAAATTGGATGAGGACAAGATCTTCTATCTCCGTGCACGGGGATTGAGTGAGGCAAGTGCAAAGAAATTGCTCATGCATGCTTTTGCGTCCGAAGTGGTTGATACAATTAAGATCGAAGCTTTACGTGAATATGTGGAAGCCAAAATTTCAAAACGATTTGAATAACCCTCAAGTGCTTTTAAAAAATAAGCATCTCCTCTTATTGCATTTCATAGTCCTCATCTGGGGCTGGTCCCCGATCCTGGGGAAACTCATCAACATAGAAGGCGTTGTTGCCTATCAACTGGTTTGGTTCCGCATGGGCATCACAGTTCTTACAGTTGCTTCTTATCTGATGTTTTCACGGACCAACATCCGCCTTCCTAAAAAGGACATTTTTCAACTGATTGGTATTGGTGCCATCATTGCTTTTCACTGGTTCTGCTTTTACAATGCGATCAATGTTTCCAACGTCTCGGTGACGCTGGTTGCTTTTGCTACGGGAACTCTGTTCACTTCCATCGTGGAACCCATTTTTTATAAACGCAAGATCATCCGTTACGAAATCGGATTCGGCTTAGTCATCATCGGAGCGATCGCCATGATCTTTCATGTGGAAACGCAGTACACGCTCGGGATCATTTTCGGGATGCTGGCGGCGCTGACTTCTTCTTTCTTTACGGTATTCAATGGTTTGCTAGTGAGAAGAATTCCTTCGCCGGTAATCGCCATTTATGAGCTCACCGGGGGATTTTTGGTGCTAACGGTTTATCTTTTTTTTACCGGAGAATTCACGCCGGAGTTTTTTAGCATCAGTCCTGGTGCCTGGGGATGGCTGGGGATTTTATCAGTTCTTGGAACAGCCTTTCCTTTCATTGCCAGCGTCAACCTGATGAAAAAAATCAGTCCTTATACCGTAACACTTACTGTAAATCTGGAAACCGTTTATGGAATCATCATCGCATACATACTTTGGAAGAAGGACGAGGCGATGACTCCGGGATTTTATCTCGGCACACTTATCATTCTGGCTACGATTTTTGGAAATGGATTGCTGAAGCAGTATCTGAAAAAAGAAAAGAAATAAAAAAAACCTGCCCAAAATTCCGGACAGGTTTTGCTTCTAATCTATTCAACTCAATTTTTAATGATCAATTTTCCTGAGTTTCCGGTTTCGGAGTTTATTTTTATAAAGTAAGCTCCCTGATTTAACTGTGCCAAGGAAATAACAGCCTGATGTTTTCCGGCATTTTCCATCGCACTGCTTGAATAGATCCGCTTGCCAACCAGGTCATATAATTCTATTGCAACCGAACCTGATTGCGTCAATTGATATGCGATCGTCATCTGATCTGTTGTTGGGTTCGGATAAACGGATAAAAATAAGTCTTCTGAATTTTGTTCTGAGATACCCGTAATACTTACAAGAATTGAATCGCAATAAGTATTTGTACAACCGTTAAATCCGTCTGTGATCGAAGCACAAACAAAATACATGCCTCCTGTTGCATAGGTATGGCTGGTAGCGGCTCCGGCCCCTGAATTTCCATCTCCAAAATCCCAACTGTAGTTGCTTGAGGTCAGCGGATTAGCAGTAAAGCCAACCGTTCCATCGTTATCAAAATAAGAGAACGTAAAATCGCAGGCGGTAATATCAACAACCAGTACAACCGAATCACAAAAAACACTTGTACACATGGTAGCGGAATCTACGGTAGTTAAACAAACATAATAAGTCCCGGCGGCAGGATACGTATGGAAGTAAAATCCGAAAGCACCTCCCGACCCTCCGGATGTTTCACCGTAATCCCAGGTATATGTATTTCCAGGATCGTACGTTGAAGTGTTAAAGGTTACATTCCCTCCTCCATTGTCGTTAAACGTAAAGGTAGTTGCACAGCTTGATGGTGAAACGTACACTACAACACTGTCGCAGATGGTTGAGGTACATAAACTATCGTCATCGTATACCGTTAAACAGACATAATAAGTTCCCGTGGGATAAGTATGATTGCCAGCAAACGTGCTGTCGTATGTTCCGTCACCATAGTCCCAGATGTAATTTAGGTTCGTACCTAATGGCTGAGGCTGAAACGTAACGTTGCCGGATGTAGTGTCGACGTTATAGGTGAAAGATGGTGTAATGCCACCGCTCACAGTCACAGTTGTGTTAAAGGTATTGCTGCAAAAGGTAGAGGTGAAAATAGTCAATGAAACGTTGTAGATACCGCAGGCAGTGTATTCATTCGTCGGATTTTGTATGTTGCTGAAATTTCCGTCACCGAAACTCCATGTCCAGCTAACAATTGTTCCGAATGAAGTGGTCGAAGCGTCCGTAAAATAAGCGGTGTCGCCTGTTACGGTATACGTAAATGCCGCTGTACATTGCGCTTTTGCAGGTTTTGCAAAAGACACAAGAAAGAAAATAAATGCGAGAAGGAAGTAGTTCTTTTTCATGATTTCAAATGATTTTATCCAAGCCAAATTTACAAATTTTCCCGATAAATCTCTTTAATTGTCTTAAATTTGTAGGGCAATCAAAACCCTATGAACACTAAACTTTATTGCAACAGCCTCACGCAATATTCCAGATATAAAACCCGTGTGGTGAATATTGGGGATGTCCCTCTTGGTGGCGATCATCCCATCCGTATTCAATCGATGACAACCACCGATACTATGAATACCATTGCTACAGTGGAACAAAGCATCCGGATGATCGACGCGGGATGTGAATATGTGCGGATTACCGCACCAAGCCTTAAAGAAGCCCAGAATTTAGAGAATATCAAAAAAGAATTGCTTGCCAGAGGATATAGAACGCCTCTCATCGCCGATATTCATTTTACACCAAATGCAGCTGAATTAGCTGCGCGCATTGTTGAAAAGGTGAGAGTGAATCCGGGGAATTATGCCGACAAAAAGAAATTTGAAAACATTGAATATACCGATGCCACTTATATTGAAGAGCTCGACCGCATCCGCAACCGCTTTACTCCTTTAGTAAAGATCTGTAAGGAATATGGAACAGCGATGCGCATCGGAACGAACCATGGATCCCTAAGTGACCGGATCCTGAGCAGGTATGGCGATACACCTTTGGGAATGGTGGAAAGTGCTTTGGAGTTTTTGCGCATCTGTGAAGATCATAACTATTACAACATAGTACTTTCCATGAAAGCCAGCAATCCGCAGGTGATGGTGCAGGCTTACCGTTTGCTCATCCAAAAGATGCAGGAGCTGAACATGAATTATCCCTTGCATCTGGGCGTAACCGAAGCAGGTGAAGGAGAAGATGGAAGAATCAAGTCGGCGGTTGGAATTGGGGCATTGCTGGAGGACGGAATAGGAGATACGGTTCGCGTTTCATTGACAGAAGATCCAGAATTTGAAATACCTGTCGCAAAAAATTTAGTTGATCGTTATAATAACAGAGCTTCGCATGAGAAAATTTCTGATCTCAAATTTCAAACTGACGGAGCTTTAGATTTGCCCTATTCGCCTTACGATTTTTCAAAAAGAATTACAAGTGAGATTGCAAACATAGGCGGACACAACGTGCCGCGCGTTGTTGCCGACTTCAGCGAAAAGCAAACCATCACTGCAGCTTCGTTTTTTGCAGTAGGATATAACTATTCGGTTCCTCTTGATAAATGGAACTTGAGTGATCAGGCCTGTGATTATATTTTTGCAGGAAACAACATCATTGATTTTCAGATTCCCGGAACCTTGGGTTTGATCTACAATGCAGAGGTATGGAAAGGCCTGAAAAACAAAACAAGATCTTATCCATTGTTTAGTTTTTCTGAATTTAAAACGACATCCGACAAATCAGACGAATTGAATTTTGTTTCAGTAACCATCCACGACATTGTGAACGGGACTGATCATCAATTTTCTGATCAGACAGTCCTGGTATTTGAAACATCCAACATGCACGGGATGGCGGAACAGCGCCGAATGTTCATCGCGTTACAAGAAAAAAGTAATAGAGTTCCTGTCATCATCAGAAGAAATTATTCGGGCATCTCCGAGGAAGAGTTTCAGTTACATGCATCAACAGATTTTGGTGCATTGTTCTTAGATGGATTTGGTGATGGTGTGTGGATCAGTCAGAAGAATTGTGCATCCGCAAAAAATGTGAACGCTACAGCATTTGGAATTTTGCAAGCTACACGTACGCGGATTTCAAAAACAGAATATATTTCCTGTCCCTCCTGCGGCAGAACTCTTTTTGATCTTCAGGAAACCACAGCAAAGATAAGAAACCGCACCGACCATCTAAAAGGTGTCAAGATCGGCATCATGGGATGCATTGTAAACGGCCCGGGAGAAATGGCGGATGCTGACTATGGTTATGTAGGAACAGGTATTGATAAGATCACTTTGTATAAAGGAAGAGAAGTGGTGGAACGCAACGTGAAATCAGAAAAAGCAGTCGATGCATTAATAGAATTAATTAAGAAGCATGGCGATTGGGTGGAGAAAGAATAACATGATAGATTCTGCAATGCGTAAACTGATCCTTTTTCTTTCACTTATTTTTTTCTTTCCTGATCTTGCTTTTTCTCAAAATCAAAAGGTGATCGATTCCTTGTTGATGGTTGTCAAAACAACCCCTTACGATTCTGTGAGGATACAAGCCTACCGTGATATCAGCTGGGAGTACGAAAGCAGTGATAACAGCATAGGCTTGGGATATGTAAAAAAAGCATATGCCTTGGCTCTCAAAACAAACAACCTGTCTGCGCAGGCCGGTTGTCTCACCGACTTCGGGATCATCCACGACTATTTTGGGAATAACGACAGTGCAATTTTGGCCTATAATGGCGCTGCAAAAATTTACAGAGAAATCGGAGATGAAGATGGAGTGTGCGTGGTGTTTGTCAATATGGCGTCTACCTACCGTTCGATGGGAAAATTTTCGGAGGCGTTGCGATACTTGATGGAAGCCATTCGGATTGCCGATAAGTTGGGTAGTCGCGACCGTTCAGCAGCCTGCATGATCACCATTGGAAATATTTATCGTCAGAAAGGAAATTACCCATTGGCTTTAAAATATACTAACGACGCCTACAAAATTTTCATAGAAGTAAAAGATCTCCAGGGACAAGCATTGGCGCTGAATAACAATGGCATCGTTTATTCGGAACAGAAGAACTCCGAGAAAGCTTTGGAATCGTATCACAAAGCTTTGAAGATCCGGGAGGAGTTAGGATTAAAGCTGGAGATATCGAGTAGCTATTCTGCTATTGCCTGCGAATACCTGGAGTTGGGCGACTTGCAGAAAGCGTTAGATTTCAATAAAAAGGCCTTAAAGATAAATGAAGATCTTGGCAACCGGCGTGGACGTGCAATTGACCTGACCAATATAGCGGGTGTATATACGAAGCAAAAGAAATATCATGACGCAATAGTTTATCTTCAGAACGCGAAAGTATTTGCTGAGGAGATTGACTTCAAAGCTTTGTTGAGTGAAATCTATTTAACGCTTTCCCAGAATTATGAATTCGTGTCTGACCACAAATCGGCGCTTGCCTTTCACAAAAAGCATTTGGCAGTAAAAGATGTGCTCTTCAATGAACGGGAGAATGAGATCATGGTTGAAGTGGGTGCGAAATATGAATCGGAAAAAAAAGATTCCGAAATCCAGTTGCTGAACAAGGATAAAGAAGTACAAACCGCCGATCTGAAGAGAAAATCTTTTATCATCTGGGGTGCCTTCGTAGGTCTGGTGTTGGTTTTGGTATTGGCTTTTTTTATTTACAGAAGTTATCGACTCAAACAAAAGGCTCATGAAATCATCACAAAACAAAAACAGGAAGTTGAAAAACAAAAAGAGATCATTGAAGTAAAACAGAAGGAGATCACCGCCAGCATTCTGTACGCAAAACGCATACAAGGTGCTTTATTGGCTTCCGACAGCTTTTTGAAAAAAAACTTGCCGGATCATTTTGTATTATACAAACCGAAAGACATTGTGAGCGGCGATTTCTATTGGGCTGCGAAGACGCCGCAGGGTACGATTCTTATCGCAACAGCGGATTGCACAGGACATGGAGTGCCGGGAGCCTTTATGAGTCTTTTGGGCGTCAACTTTCTAAATGAGATCGTGAGCGTTAAGAATATCATACAACCTCATTTGATCTTTGATCAGCTCCGTAACGATATCATCGATGCTTTGAACCCTGAAGGAACAGAAACAGCCGCACGGGATGGAATGGATGCCGTTCTTTGCAGTTTTGATTTTAATAATTTGACCCTGCAATTTGCTGCCGCCAATAATCCTTTGTGGATCATCCGTGAAAATGAATTGTTGAAATTTACGCCTGATAAAATACCTATTGGTAAATATGCGGATGAACATAAAGGTTTTTCGTTGCAGACCGTTCAATTAAAAAAAGGAGATCAGGTATATACATTCACGGATGGATATGCCGATCAGTTCGGTGGTGAAAAAGGCAAAAAATTCAAGTATAAATCTTTTCAGAAACTGCTTCTTTCCATTAATAAATTTCCGATGGAAAAACAGCAGCAGGAGCTCGATAAAATCATTGAAGAATGGAAAGGTAATTTCGAGCAAATTGATGACATCCTCGTCATGGGAGTGAAGATATAAGTCTTTGAATAAATGGCAGTTGCTGCCTTGCTTCACTTGATGTTCCCGCTTCTGCCCTTAGGGGCGAATTTCAAAAAAATTCCTATATTTGTTCTGAAAAACTAAAAGAGCTCTCATGAAATACAAGGTACTCACGCATCCGGCAGAAAAAAAATCCAGCTTGCGTAAAAAAATCTTTACTTTATTCTCCATCGCTTTTGCTACCGCTTCGTTTGCACAAACTACCATTCAGAATGGGGATTTCGAATTGTGGGAAAATGTAGGGGCCGCAACTGAAGAGCCGACCTTCTTCAACTCTAACAGAACAGGAACCGATTGGGCAACCAGCGGTCCGCAAACATGCTATAGGGATGCCACCACTCCTCATGGGGGTACTTATTCAGTAAGAATGGAGACTAAAACATTCGCTGGATTTGCCGTAGTGAATGGTTCTGTAGTAACTGGAATTGTGAATGCTCCGACAACAACCAAATCTGATGGGTACATAGGAACCATAAAAAATACTTCGTTGGCTGACATCAGAAGAATGGCTTTCGTAGGCCGCCCAGATAGCTTAATAGGCTGGTACAAATACACACAAGGAGGTGGAGCAGAGATCGGAAAAGTTAGAGCCATTCTTCATATAGGTCACTATTACGATCCGGAAACAGCGTCTTCTTATCATCCGGATTCTTCCGCAAACAAGATCGGGGATGCTTTGTTCCTGACACCAGCAGCCAACGTTTCTACTTGGACCCGTTTTGCGGTTGCTTTCACGTACGTATCGGCGAGCAATCCTGCCTACATCATGATCAATACAACTTCTTCCAATGATCAGAATACGTCCACTGCCGGGAGTAAATTTTGGTTAGATGACCTTTCGGTGGTTTACAATTCTTCTTCGGTAGGCGAAAATATGCTCAATGAGAACTGTGCTTATGTATATGCTTATGGAAAAACGATTACTGTTAGTCTGATCAAGCCAGTGAAAGCAACTGTACTTTCTATATATGACCTGACCGGAAAATTGCTGATCTCACAGGAGATTAGCGGACAGGAAACTACGGTGAATGTTTCGGAATTGAATTCTGGTTTGTACCTCTATCACCTGAGTGGCTCAGAAGTACAAAAATCAGGAAAGTTATTTATTAAGTAAGCGACACTTAAACTCCTAAAACCCTGACAGCCTTTGTCAGGGTTTTTTTATTTTGAAAAGAATGTTTTCACAAAGATTTGTTTTTGTTCTGCTGCTTTTGTTTTTCGGAAGAACAGTCTATGCACAGCAGACTGGGATCCTAAAGGGAAAAGTAAAAGATGGCGTTTCCAAGGAAGATGTTCCCGGAGCGACTATCCGCATGGTGCATAATCTGGGCAAAGGAACCGTGTCGGATATTGACGGAAATTATTCTATGGTGCTGGATACTGGTTATCATCAGGTCTTCTGCCAATTCATCGGTTCGGTTAACGATACGTTTACCGTTCACATTCTGTCAAACAACATAACGGAAAGGAACATTGTCTTGCTATCGACCTCTAAATTTCTAGAGACGATTGTGGTGTCTTCCGGTAAATTCGATCAAAAGCTGGAAGAGATGACCGTTTCCATGGAGGTGATCAAGCCAGCGCTTATCAATAATAAGAATACTACCAGCATTGAAACAGCATTGGAACAAGTGCCGGGTTTAACCATCATTGATAACGACCCGCAGATCCGTGGGGGAAGTGGATTTACTTTCGGAGTGGGAAGCAGAGTGGCTGTGGTGGTGGATGGAATTCCTTTGCTGAGTGGTGATGCCGGTCGTCCGGAGTGGAGCTACATTCCGGTTGAGAACATAGAACAAGTGGAGATCATCAAAGGTGCTTCTTCCGTACTTTACGGGTCTTCTGCCTTAAGTGGTGTGATCAACGTGAGAAGCGCTTATCCAAGGTCTGTTCCTAAAACGGTGATTAATTATTCTGTTGGAAATTACAGCCTGCCCCGGGCGCCTGCCGACAATTGGTACGATGAATCCATTCCGGGGTTCACAAATCTGAATTTTATGCATTCCCGAATTGTAAAAAAGAATCTGGATTTTGTTATAGGTGGAAACCTGAACGTGGATCAAGGCTATATCGGACCGCCACCGCCACAAACGCCGATTCCGGATTTCGCTAAACCAGAGATCGACACCGTCTACACTTTTTCGAACAAGGACATGCAGAAAGTGAGAGGAAGGATGAATGTAAATCTGCGCTACCGTTCTAAAAAAATTCCGGGGCTGAGTTTTGGAATCAATAGTAATGCAATGCTGAATAAGACCAACATGGTGTTCGCCTGGTTCAATGATTCATCCGGATTGTATAAAGGATTTCCGGGTGCAGTATTTTTGGAAAAACAGACTTTGTACAATGTGGATCCTTTCATCCGTCTGGTAAAATCAAATGGAATAACGCACAGTTTAGTCACGCGCATTTTTAGGTCGAACAATGTGATCACAGGAAACCAATCGAATAGCGGAACAATGTGTTACGGCGAATACCAGCTGCAACGGATCTTCAAGGACCTGGATTTTACTTTCACCGGCGGAGTAGTTGGGAACCTCTCGCAGACTAAGGCGGCTATTTATGCTTCTGCCGGATCACCTGAGAATAAGATTGTGAATGCATCGGGCTATGTGCAGATCGATAAAAAATTCTGGAGCATCCTCAACTTATCCGGTGGATTTCGCTACGAGTATTTTAAGATGAATAAACTAAACAGTGTGGTGGCTCCGATCTACCGTGTAGGAGCAAGTTTGCAGGTGCTGAAATATACTTATGTCAGAACTTCGTACGGACAAGGGTTCCGCTATCCGACCATTACCGAACGATACATTAAAACCAAAGCGGGAATGTTCGGAGTTTATCCGAATCCGAATTTAAAGCCTGAGCTCAGTACCAATTTTGAAGTGGGCTTGAAACAAATGTATAAGATCGGAGGAATTGCTGGTTACATAGATGTCGCCGGTTTTTATCAAAAATACCGGAACACCATTGAGTTTCTTTTCGGGCAATGGGACAGCACTTCCAGTTTCGACGCGGGCTTTAAATTTCTAAATACCGGGGATTCGAGGATCCGTGGAATAGATGTGTCTCTGGTCGCAAGTACTTTGGATGAGGAGAATAAAAAATATGGGGTGACCGCCTTGCTGGGATATACTTACATTGAACCGGTTTGTTTGACGCCTGACAGTGTTTACGGCAGGGATTTCGCATTGGGCGGAGTAGGCCGCGAACTGAGTTATAAGAACAGCAGCATGGACACTACCGATAATGTATTGAAGTACCGATTCAAGCACATGCTAAAAGCAGACTTTGAATTCAAGATCAAAAAGTTCAATCTTGGTTTCAGCTACCGTTACTACAGCAAAATGCAGAACATCGACAAAGCGCTGGAAGATATAGAAACCCTCACCGCAGGAGTTACTTTTGTGGATGACATCAAAGGAGTACATTATTGGAAGTCACATTATTATTCTGTCATTTTTGACGCCAGAGTCGCCTATTGTTTCAATAAAAAAATGAGACTTTCCCTGGTTTGTAATAACGTGTTCAATGTTGACTATTCACTTCGCCCTTTAAAAATTGAATCTCCGAGAACTACGGCCTTACAGTATGTTCTGACTTTCTGATCATCTACCTTCCTTATCCTTCAGCTTCTGGTATTCCTTCATTACATCAGTTTCCTTGTCGCCCAGATAAGCGCCGTAGAAATTAAATGCCAGTCCGATTCCCCATCCTAAGGTCGACCAGATCGGCCATGGGAAGTTCATTTCCCGCAGTTCCTGCAAGTCGGGGTCGTTGCCTAGTAGTTCTGCATTGCCTTGTGTAAAATACCACATCAGCCATAAAAATCCGTTCACGATGATGTAAGAAGCCAAGTGCTTTTTAAATCCTGCACGCTTTTTTGCGATGCGCCATAAATGTTCGTCTCTGTTTTCCATGTTTTATTAGTTTATTGGTTCAGTAGTTTATTAGTAGGTCTTGTGGGTTGATTAACTGGCTGTGCTAATTTTTCTTAATGTACACTTGTATGGCTTCGACGTAAACTTCAAATGCTTTGATGCCTTTCTTTGTGATGAGGCAGCTGGTTTGTGGGTAATTTTCCTTAAATGTTTTTCTAACAGTGATGTAATCGGCTTCTGCAAGCTTGGTGATCTGCACACTTAAATTTCCTGCACTAGCTCCCGTTTTTTCTTTCAAGAAACTAAAATCCGCTTCCTTCACACTTATCAATAAACTCATTATTGATAAGCGTAATTGTGAATGTAATAATG
>JBKJQG010000052.1:0-10957 GCA_046594925.1 Bacteroidia bacterium | reverse complement strand
CCGTCATCCAGTTTGAAATAGGTGTCCATGAATTCGTCTGGCTGTAGTTGCTGAATGGCAGCCAATGCAGCAAACGAAGAAGCATGTTTTTCAATAAAGTCTTTCAGGTATTGATTGTGTTGGTTCAATAATTCGGTATAAGGTTTTTCAAGCTCGTTGCTCATGGAGTCGATGCGCAGTGAATCCATTTTCGTGAGGTTCACGAAGGCCTGGAAGATCTTCTGTAATGAATCACGTTTTTTGTAGCTCTCGGCGGATGCGCGGTTCACTTCCCAGAACAATTTGGAATCTTCGGATCCTTCCACCGTATAAGTATTTCCAAGGTCGGCCACATCGCCAGTAATGTTCACTTTCTGATCGACATCAAAAATGAAAGTAGCAAAGTTTCGGTCATTGGTCTTCAGGCGGTAAAATCCGATCTCTGTAATGGCAGGGTTCATTGTGAATTCACCGTTCTCATCCAGAATGGCCGTGTCGACGGCTTTTAATCCATCGGTCGCCATCCGTTCCAAGATCAACGTGTCTCCGTGTCCGTTGCCCAATTTTCCTTTCAATTCAAATCCGTTCGCCGAACCGGACTCTGAATCCGAACAAGCGGATATCAGTAGAATTGCAACCGCGATAGTTAAATTTATAAACTTCATATTCTATTTTTTTATTTAATTTTTTTTTCATTTTCCATTCCTCATCATACATCTTCCGTTTTAATTCATTTCTCCAGCATCTCCTTGACCAGCTCCGTGGCTACTTTCGGGTCCGCTTTTCCTTTCGAAAGTTTCATCACTTCGCCCATAAACAATCCCAGCAAATTGGTTTTTCCGTTCTTGTATTCGATCACCTTCTCGGGATATTTGGCAATGGCTTCCTTGATGAATTCGTTCAATGCAGCACTGTCGCTTTCCTGGATCCAGTTATTTTCTGCTGCTATCTCTGTCGGCGACTTGCTAGCGTCTTCCAGCATCTTAGGGAATATTTTTTGTGTTGCAATGGTGTGACTTACTTTTCCGGTATCAATGAAGTTCACTAGTTCGGCAATGCGTTCGGGTGTGATCGTGAAGTCAGAAATGTGCAAAGCGCTGTCGTTCAAATGTGATTTAATCTGAACGGTGAGCCAATTGGATGCTGCTTTTGTGTTTTTTGTTTTTGCAATGATCTGTTCGAAGTACAAAGCGATCTCCTTGGAGTCGGTCAGCACTCCTGCATCGTATTCCGACAGTCCCAAAGATGTATATTTCTTGAACAACTCATTTGGCAAAGGAGGAAGTGTCGCTTTTATGCTGGCAATGTATTCGTTGGTCACCACTACAGGTTGCAGATCGGGCTCTGGGAAATAGCGGTAGTCGTTTGCCATTTCTTTGCTCCGCATCAGATAAGTTGTTCCGGCAACGGCATCAAATCCCATGGTATCTTGGGAGATCTCACCGCCTGCTTCGATCACGTCTATCTGTCGTGTTATTTCATACTCGATCGCGCGCTGCACATTGCGCATGGAGTTCATGTTTTTGGTTTCAGTCCGTTTGCCGAGTTCTTTAGCGCCTTTCAATCGTACGGAGACGTTGGCATCGCATCGCATACTTCCTTCTTCCATGTTCCCGTCACAGATGTCGAGGTAACGCACCAGCTTTCTTACTTCACTCACATACTGGTAGGCTTCTTCTCCGGAACGGATGTCCGGCTCACTAACGATCTCCAGCAATGCAACTCCTGCACGGTTGAGATCGATGAGGGTGTCAAAAGGATCAATGTCGTGAATGCTTTTCCCGGCATCTTCTTCCATGTGGATGCGGGTGATGTTGACCTGCTTTTCTTTTCCGTCGGCTGTCTTCAAGGTGATGTAGCCTCCTGTACAGATGGGCGTTTTGTCTTGTGTGATCTGATAGCCTTTCGGAAGATCGGCATAGAAATAATTCTTGCGCGCGTATTCGTTCAGCTCGCGGATGTTGCTTTTGCAGGCAAGTCCGAGGCGGACTGCATATTCGATGACGCGTTTATTGGATTTCGGCAAAGTGCCGGGATGGCCTAAAGTAATGGGGCTGACATTGGTGTTGGGTAATACGCCGAACTCGGTGGAATCGCTGGAATACGCTTTGCTTTTGGTCGACAACTGCGTGTGAATTTCCAGTCCTATGACCGCTTCGTATTTATCGTAAATGCTCATTTGTATGCGTCGTGTTTTAAAGGGCGAAAGATACGAAAAAAATGAATGGAATTAAGGGTAAAAATGGGGTCAGAATGCTCAATATTATGTAATTTTGAGGGTAATAATTTTAAAATGAGCGCCGCCGGAAAAAAGATATATTCTGAAGAAGAATTGTTTCAGATTCGCCTTCATCGCAGTTATGAAGAGCGGTATAAAATATTGATGCAGTTGATCCGGATGAGCAGGATGATAAGGACTGCGAAGATCAGTTATCCTGAAAAACCATAATGGACGTTTTCGACGACGAAATAGAAAAGCTTTGGTCATTGCTTCATTCAAACGATGTGAAATTCATTTTAGTTGGTGGGTTTGCAACCAATTTGCATGGACACAATCGGCTGACAGCAGATATTGATCTTTGGTTAAAGGATTCGCCAGAGAATAGAAAGAAGTTAAGAAAGGCCCTGAGTGAACTTGGTTTGGGAGACTTGAAAGAAGTTGAATCGATGCAAATGATTCCCGGTTGGTCGAGCGTTGTATTAAATTCCGGCATCGAACTCGACCTGATGACGTCGCTTGCGGGATTTGAACAATCTGAATTTGACAGTTGTTATGAACTAGCCGCGATTGCAGCAATTAACACTATCCCGATAAAATTTTTAAGTTTGGACCATTTGATCCGCGCAAAAAAACAGGTGTTTAGGGAGAAAGATAAAATCGACCTGGCGGAATTGGAAAAAATAAAAAGGGCTTCGGAAGAATAATTTCAGAAGCCTTTTTTTTACGGGTAGCCTTATTTCTTAATGATCTTCTCAGAATATTGAATGTCTTTTCCGCTGACCTTCATAAGATACATTCCACTGCTATAGCGGTCCAGATGAACGGTCCGGTTACTGTTTCCGCCTCCCACCATTTCGATGCGGCTGAACATTCTTTTGCCGGACGCATCAAACAGCTCAAACAAAAGCTCTTCAGACTGCTTCAAGTTTAGACTGATGGAGAAATAATTAGCCGCCGGGTTGGGGAAAAGTGAGATGTTGTTTTCGGTGATTGTGTTCTCGTGAACGCCAAGGGCGGTACTGGCATCTAATATAAAAAGTCCGTTCTGCATGTCCCCGACCAAAAACAAACCGCTCGGAAGATCAATATAGGCGCCCCACGCACCATGATAAGTATTTCCAACGGGAAAGCCGTCGTTCAGCCCGTGAATCGTGTCCGTGTCGAAAAAGCCTGTCTTTACTACGTTGGCGGGATTGCTGATGTCGAAAATCTGCAAGCCATCTTGGTAATAGGCAATAACGGCTCGGTCAGTTCCCCAGATGTATGGATTGTGGGCCGTCGCACCCTGATTGGATTTGATGGTATCAAGGATCGCTACGTTGGTGATGTCTGTCACATCCAGAATTTTCACTACAAGGTTGTTCGGAACTTCATCGCAGAAGACCAATGTTTTTCCGTCCGGTGTCAAGGCGCTGCTATGGTTGTATCCCTGTTCCACGTATGCCGTAAGAGAATTGAGTGTTGTGAAGGTATTGCTTCCTGTGTTGTATTTGTAAAAGAATAAACCCTGGCCGCCTGCCGAAGCGTAGACGGTGTCGTTCCTTACCAGCATGTCGTGCACCCAGGTAATGGAAGGGTCGTCTGAATTCAATGCTCTCAGGAAAGCCGGTGCTTCGGGATTCGCCAAGCTGTATACTGCCATGGAGAACGATTGTCCGCCTGCAGATTGTTCTTTCGGGCTGCCGATGTATAATTTATTTCCGTCAACGTATAGGGTGTGGGCACGTTCAACGATGGTTGTGTCATCGTGCACTACATGCACTGAATCTGGGAGGTAACTCAAGTCAATGATCTGAAAACTATTGGGCACTCCGTCATCGCTGATGGCATACAAGTAATTTCCGAATGTTTTGTATTCTCTCCAGATGCATTGGTTTCTTCTTCCGGCCACGAAGTCAACTTCAATAGGGTTTGTAGGAGTGGACACATCAATAATATGTGTTCCCAATCCGGAACCCAGAATGGCATATTCCCTGAAGGAATCGGAAGTATCCACCCAGCCCCAGACACTGTTGTATTTGATGCCATAGCTCGGTTCCGCCGGTTGAGCGGGATTGAACCAATGGCCAACAAAATTGATGTTCTGATTGCTGTATTGCGCAAAACCCTTTCCAGCAGCCAGTAGTGTTAAAAATAAAAGGAAAATAGTTTTCTTATTCATTTTGATTTTTTTAAATGGAATTCCTAAATGCTTACGTATTTTATGATGAGGGCTTTGAAGAATAAAGATACGAAACTATTCGTATCGCCCGTGCAGGATCCACATTTTGCCATTTCATACGGGAAGAGCTGTCCGATTGCCCGCTAGCTGGCGTTTCATTCTGCGATTGCGTTTCACTGCAGCAGAAGACAATGACAAAACTAAGAGAGACTGCGGGATTTCGTATGAAAGAGAGATTTCGTGCAATACGGAAGGGTTTTGGAATATTATAATTCCTTCATCAATTCTTTCATGATAAGCGTCATTTTCTTCTCCGCATGAGCAGCGACTTCCTGCACTTCTTCGTGGGTCACTTCCACAATCTTTCCGGGTACGCCCAGATCAGTGATGATGGACATCGCAAAACAAGGCATGTCCATGTGGCGGGCAACGATCACTTCGGGAACGGTGCTCATTCCTACTGCATCGGCTCCCAATATCCTCACCATTTTATATTCTGCAGGTGTTTCAAAGGTTGGTCCGGATAATCCAAGATAAACACCTTCTTGTACTTTTATGTTGTTGGCTGCCGCCACTTTTTTCGCTTTCTCGATGATGCTCTTGCTGTATGCCTCACTCATATCTGGAAAACGGGGACCCATTTCTTTCAGGTTCTTTCCGATGAGCGGATTCGATGGAAAAAAATTAATGTGGTCGTTGATGATCATCAGGTCACCGATCTCAAAATCGGGATTCACCCCGCCCGAAGCGTTGGAAACAAAAAGTTTTTGCACCCCGATAAGTTTCATCACGCGAACCGGAAAGGTGACTTGTTCCATAGTATATCCTTCATAATAATGAAAGCGTCCCTGCATCGCCACAACATTTTTTCCGCCCAATTCCCCAAAAATCAGTTTGCCTGAATGGCCTTCTACTGTTGAGACAGGGAAGTTCGGGATCTCTTCATACGGAATGGTGTGTTTGATGTTGATCTCTTTCACCAATCCGCCTAAACCTGTTCCTAGAATAATTCCGATCTCGGGGGCGAATGAAATTTTATTTTGAATGTACGCTGCCGTATTTTTGATTTGCTCTGACATAATGAAGTAATTGTTCGTTGAAATCTTGTTTGTCTTTGTTGTGAAATTCAATTTCTATCGGGATATAAAAAAGAGGAAGGTTTTTAATCGCTTCCGCATATTCTGCGCTTTTTAGCCGCATAGCATCTTTTTCAGTCGTTAATATGATCTTGTTTGCGGTTACAATGTTATTAAATATTTTCTGAATATTCCCAATATCCGCTTTTGAGAAATGATGATGGTCGTTGTATTTTATGGGTACAATGTTCTTTACTTTGTCCTTCAGGTAATACTCCAAAGGCTGGGTATTGGCGATTCCTGTGAGCAGCGCCATGGAGAAATTGCGCTCAAAATAATACTCTTTGGCCAGCGGATTGGTGCCATCGCCTAGCACCGGAATGAAATCACCGTATTTGATGTAAGAAAAATAGACACGCTGGTGCGGAAGCGGATTGATTTCATTCAGCAAGCGTTTGCGTTCGATCGGTAGTAAGATCTCGGGGCATTTGGTGACGATGATGATGTCCGCCCGTTGAATGCCGGAGCGAAATTCACGGAGGCTTCCGCTGGGAAGCATGTTGTCGTGCACAAATAATTTGCTGAAGTCGCTCAGTACAACGTTCAGCCCTGGTTTTACGGCTCTGTGCTGAAAAGCATCGTCCAGCAGGATCGCTTGTAGGGATGGGAATTCCTTCAGCAAATTTTTGATTCCTCGTATTCTGTTGCCGTCGACTGCGACACGCAAGCCACTGAATTTTTTCTTGAACTGCAAAGGTTCATCACCGATGTCTGTTGCAGAACTTTGGGTGTCTGACAATACAAATCCTTTTGTCTTCCTACCATAGCCCCGGCTGAGAGTAGCAATGTAAAATTCAGGTTTCAACAAGCGGATGAGGTATTCGATGTGCGGGGTTTTACCTGTTCCGCCTACGGAGAGGTTGCCCACGGAAATGGTCGGGATCTCAAATTCCTTGGAAGGGAAAATGCCCCAATCGTAGAGCTTGTTCCGCACAAAAGCGATACAGCCGTATAAAAAGGAAAAGGGTAATAAGAGGATGCGGATAAACTTCACCTGCTAAAAATACAAAATGAATGTGACAAATGAATGTGGCAATTTGAAAATTGTCTCCCGATAGCTATCGGGATTGGAAATGAAAAAGAAAAATTAGGTATGTCGCACAGTTTCGTAAATTCGCTTTCTCAATTAAATTTCCACAAGATGAAATTAAAGGACATTACAGATCACCTCGAATCCATTGCTCCACTGAGCTATCAGGAAAGTTACGACAATGCAGGTTTGATCTGTGGGAATGACGGCATGGAAGTGACGGGAGCCATAATTTGCCTGGATAGCACCGAAGCGGTGATTGATGAAGCCATTGCGAACAAATGCAATCTGGTGATAGCGCATCATCCAATCGTGTTTTCGGGGTTGAAAAAATTCAACGGAAAGAACTATGTGGAAAGGGTGATCATGAAAGCCATAAAGAACGACATCGCCATTTATGCGGCACATACCAACCTCGATAATGTGTTCAATGGTGTGAACAAGAAGATAGCAGATAAGATAGGCTTGTTGAACTGTTCCATCCTCGCGCCTCAGAACAATACCTTAAAACGATTGATTACATTTTGTCCCGAAAGCAAAGCCGAATTTTTGAGGGCAGCCTTGTTCGAAGCAGGTGCCGGAAAAATAGGGAACTACGATGAGTGCAGTTTCAACACCAATGGAATGGGCACGTTTCGGCCGAATGAAGGGGCAAACCCTTATGTTGGAGAGGTTGGAAAACAAAATCAGGAGAAAGAGACCAAGATCGAAGTGATGTACCCGGCTTACCTGGAAGGAAAGCTGCTGAAAGCGCTGTTCTTGACTCATCCATATGAGGAAGTAGCTTATGATCTGATCGCGATTACCAATGCCAATCAAGAGGTAGGCGCAGGAATGATCGGGGAGCTGCCGCAGGAAGTGGACGAGACCGCTTTTTTGAATCATCTCAAAAAAGTGATGAAAGCCGAAGGGATCAAGTATACCGCTTTGAAAGGCAAAAAAGTGAAGAAAGTAGCTGTTTGTGGAGGCTCTGGTAGCTTTTTACTAAAAAATGCTATTCTTTCCGGAGCCGATGTGTTCGTTACCGCTGATTTCAAGTACCATCAGTTCTTTGATGCTGACAATCAGATCATTATTGCTGATATCGGGCATTATGAGAGCGAGCAGTACACAATGGAATTATTTTATGAGATTTTAAGCGGAAAATTTACTACATTTGCACTCCATTTATCAAAAATCAATACAAATCCGATAAACTATTTATAAAAATGGCAAAAACTAAGACTGACGAAATTTCTGTAGAGGAAAAGTTAAAAGCCTTGTTTGAATTACAACAAGTGGATTCAAAGATCGACAAGATCAAAACGATCAGAGGTGAATTGCCTTTGGAAGTAAGAGATCTGGAAGATCTGGTTGCCGGTTTAGAAACCCGTATCACCAATTTGACAGAAGAATTGAAATCATTGGAAGAGTCTATCACAGAGAAAAAGAACGTGATCAAGGATTCTCAGGCATTGATCAAAAAATACGAGACACAGCAAGGTAAAGTACGTAACAACCGTGAGTACGATGCCATCACAAAAGAGATCGAGTTCCAGAACCTGGAGATCCAATTGGCGGAAAAAAGAATCAAAGAATACAAAATGAACATCATCTCCAAAAAAGAGGTGATCGACGCTTCTGAAGAGGATTTCAAAGACAGACAAAAAGATCTGAAGATCAAAAAGAAAGAATTGGATGAGATCGTTGCAGAAACTGAAAAAGAAGAAACAGCATTGTTGAAAAAATCAAAAGCATCTGAGAGCATCATTGAAGAAAGATTGCTGAATGCGTATCACCGTTTGCGTTCCAACGTAATGAACGGCTTAGGTGTGGTAACTGTTGAGCGTGATGCTTGCGGTGGATGTTTCAATAAGATCCCGCCACAACGTCATTTGGACATCAAAACACATAAAAAAGTAATTGTGTGTGAACATTGCGGAAGAATTCTTGTGGATGCAGACATCCTTACAGGAAAACCAGTGAAAGCATAGATACGGATAACCTGCCTAACAGCAGGCAGACCTTTACGAATATTACAGATCTAATTAATTGGAATAGAAAGCCCTTCGTTTACGAAGGGCTTTTTTTGTACCGATATGTTGTCTCGGTGTTACAGTAACACCAGTCCCGGAGGGATCAAAGATCGGTTGAAATATGATTTTTAAAATCAATTATAATCCCGCAGGGATTAAATATTACCGAAGGTCGATCAAAGTGGTGACATGTTTTTTAAGAAGGCTGTCGCTTAACATTTTTGTTTTGATATCTTGCAATGTAGCTTTGTCGAGCTGAGGTTTTTTACTGATGATGTCGACTCCCTCAGGAGTGAATGCGGTTTTTGAGAACCAGATCACGGCCCATTCCTTTTTTTCATCGAGGAGTTTTATTTCCCAATTGCTTTTTGCGATCGCCAGCCAGCCTTTTCCGCGCCAGGTAAATGCTTTGTCGTTGTCCCTGTGCTGATGATCATAACCCTTGATCGTTTTTATCTTTCCCTTTTTCAAATACTTCACTTCATCGATCAAAACGGTTTTCCCTTTCTTCTCGGAAATCGTATACGTGAATGTTGGATTGGTTTTGCTGCCATCCAGCCACATCGGGAAATTGCTGCTGATGATGAACCAAGTGCCGGAAAGAATGTTTAAAATAGAATTCATGCCTGGCGAAGATACGATTTCCTTAACTGAAATATTTTCATATATTTACTTATAGCAATTCTAAAAAACACTCTCATGAGAACAAAATTCATTTTATTTTCCATTGTCCTGTGCGCAGGAATAGGGGTTGTCGGATTTTACTATCACAGTGTTCTGTGGACTTTTGTTCCTGTAGCACCCATATTGGCTTTAGGGATAAAAGATGTTTTCCAGACCAAACACAGCCTGATCCATAATTTCCCGGTCATTGGCCGGATGAGGTGGTGGGCCGAATGGATGCGTCCGAAAGTATACCAGTATTTTATAGAATCAGATACCGACGGAGCTCCGTTCAATCGTTTGAGCAGAAACGTGATCTATCAGCGCTCGAAAAAAGCAAATGATTCGACGCCTTTCGGAACGCAATTAAATGTATACGAAACAGGATACGAATGGCTCAATCATTCCATTTCTCCTTTTCCGTTGGAAAAAGGGGTTCACGATCCCAGAGTAGTGGTTGGCGGTCCGGATTGCAGACAGCCTTATTCAGCGAGTGTTTTCAATGTATCTGCCATGAGTTTTGGATCCTTGAGTAAGAATGCGATCATGGCCTTGAATGGCGGAGCAAAAATTGGGGGATTTGCACACAATACCGGAGAGGGGGGCTTGAGTCCTTATCACCTATCACCAGGAGGAGATGTGATCTGGCAAATCGGAACGGGGTATTTTGGTTGCAGAAATGCTGACGGAACATTCAACCCGGCCGCGTTCGCAGAACGTTCTGTTTTGCCGAATGTAAAAATGATCGAGATAAAATTATCCCAGGGCGCAAAGCCTGGTCATGGCGGGATTTTACCGGCAGCGAAAGTGGCGGAGGAAATTGCAAAGATCCGTTTGGTTGAAAAAGGAAAAGATGTATTGTCCCCATCTTATCATAAAGCGTTTTCTACTCCATTGGAATTGCTCTCATTCATTAAGCAGTTGCGTGAATTAAGTGGAGGAAAACCAATAGGATTTAAATTGTGTATAGGACAAAAAAGTCAATTCATTGCCATTTGTAAAGGAATGGTAAAGACGGGCATCATGCCCGACTTTATTACTGTTGATGGAGGAGAAGGTGGAACAGGGGCGGCCCCCTTGGAGTTCAGCAATTCGGTGGGCATGCCACTGAGGGAAGGGTTGGCTTTTGTATATGATGCTTTGAATGGATTTGGTATTAAGAAACACATTAAAATAATTGCTTCAGGAAAAGTTCATACTGGATTTGATCTAGTGAAAAATTTCTCGCTTGGCGCAGATATGTGCAACGGAGCGCGGGCAATGATGTTGGCATTGGGCTGCATTCAGGCGCTGGAGTGCAATACCAATACTTGTCCGACCGGAGTTGCGACACAAAATCCGAATCTATACAAAGGACTGAATGTGGATCATAAAAAAGTACGTGTTGCAAATTATCATCATGAAACGGTAAAAGCGGCTGTGGAATTGATGTCGGCGGCAGGCATAGAGCATCCGGACAATTTACACCGTTCACATATTTACAGACGGGTAAGTGCAAATCAGATTCAAACGTATGCAGAAATGTATCCGTACCTATTAAAAGGTTCTTTGTTGGAAGCCCCATTTCCAAACGGATGGGAGCTGGATGTGATGCACAGCACCGAGGAAACATTTTCGAATAGTTTGAAATATTCTTAAAACAAAAAAAGCCCTCTGTGATTCACAAAGGGCTTTTTTATCAGTTTAAAATTTGATTAAAATCTAACGCCGACCGAGACCATGAAGCTGGAATTTTTATAGCTGTTCTCCACA
>JBKJQG010000378.1:0-8107 GCA_046594925.1 Bacteroidia bacterium | reverse complement strand
TCGCCGATTAAAGTGGCACGCGAGCTGGGTTCAGAACGTCGTGAGACAGTTCGGTCCCTATCTGTTGTGGGCGTTAGAAATTTGAGAGGACCTGACTCTAGTACGAGAGGACCGAGTCGGACGGACCGCTAGTGTACCAGTTGTGGCGTCAGCTGCATCGCTGGGTAGCTATGTTCGGATGAGATAAGCGCTGAAAGCATCTAAGTGCGAAACTCGCCTCAAGATAAGATTTCTTTAAAGGGTCGTAGAAGATTACTACGTTGATAGGTTGTAAGTGTAAAGGCAGTAATGTCAAAGCTGAGCAATACTAATTACCCGTTAGCTTTCTTAATAAGCTTCGTATTTCTAAATAATTAATTCTATTATCATTGTATTTTCTTTCTTTATTATGTCAGTCTTATTGTGTCCGCCAAAACGGACTATGATTTTAGGTGACTATAGCGGTGAGGTCCACCTCTTCCCATTCCGAACAGAGAAGTTAAGCCCACCAGCGCAGATGGTACTACATTAAATTGTGGGAGAGTATGTCGTTGCCACTTTTAAAAACCCCTTCCTTCATTGGTTGGGGTTTTTTTATGTCCTTATGTGTCGACTTGAGTTCATGCTGATCGTAGTTGAAGTATTCAGCACGTCTAACCGTCCGTCACCCTGAGCGTAGTCGAAGGGTAAGAGAAATGAACACCGTCCTAAAGATTATCGTTATCTTTGCATTCAGGTCGCCAATGAAAAAAATCCGGAACATCATCTTCATTCTTCTGCTTCTCCCACTGCTGGGCTTCTCCGGAGATACAACAAAGTTGTTTCCACTAAAACCTTCAACTCTCTTTTTTACCGCTTCCCAATTCGGCAACACCGACTCCATCTCTTTCATAAATAATTCGCTTACCGATTTTCAAAATTATATCAGCCGCCACAACCTCGGAAACTCCGGAATGGCCGTGAATATACCCGGACGACAGTTCCTCGCGAAAGAAACAGGATTTCACTACAACGCTGTAAATTTCCGTGATTACTTTTATACAAAAGAAAATCTTCTCTTCTACGATACCCACGTCCCATACTCCGACATACTCTACGTCATGGGATCAAAAAAAGAACAGGATTTCAAACTTACCTTTTCCTATAACGTTAAAAAGAATTGGAACCTCAGCGCCCACTTCTTTCGCATCCGTTCCGAAGGATCTTACCTGCGCCAAAATACCAACGATAACTTCCTTTCACTGTCTACCGTTTACAGATCAAAAAACAATAAGTATAATTTGCTCGCAGGAATTTTATTCAACTATGTGCAAAACCTCGAAAATGGAGGCATTGCCAACGATACCGTATTTGAGGATGGAGGCACATTCGATAACATGCTCTTGGAAGTGAATCTGTCTGCCGCCAAAGGAACCTATCGCAACAGAAGCATCTTTGTAAATCAATATTTGAATTTTGGAAAAAAAGGTAACGATACGGCAAGTAATGCTCAGATCATTCCCAACAGCAGGCTGATGCTCGCCACAACTTTTGATGATGTCGTGATCAGATACATAGATGATTTCCCGACAGAAGGATTTTATTCCAACATATATTCAGATTCCCTCAGAACCTTGGACTCCACCTATAATGTAAAGTTTGAAAATGAACTATCCTGGAAGCGCCTTGATAACGGTAAACACAGGGGATTTGCTGATAAAATAGGAGTAGGGGTAAAAGCAAAAGATCAATTTGTATTCACGCGGCAAAACGGAGTGGATACCACCTTTAATAATATCATTGCCGGGGCAGAAATGTTTAATACTTATTCGGATCATAAACTTTGGTTTAACATCTCTTCCGACTATTGTCTTTCCGGATACAACGAAGGCGATTACCGTTTTAAAGGCGCGATAAAAAAAGGAATCCTGGATAGCCTGAGCTCCGTTTCCCTTAGCGCTGAGGCCATTCAACATGCTCCGGATTATATTTATAATTTTTATTCTTCAAATAATTTCAAGTGGGAAAATGATTTTGATAAGATCATGGAGAATACTGTTCACCTGAATTTCAGCATGCCGAAATACAGACTGGCCCTGAATCTTAATTACAAAGAGATCACTAACCCGGTGTACTTCGACAACTATGCGATCGCGCGACAATACACAGGAACAATCCCTGTTGCTTCCGCAAGTTTGAAAAAGGATTTCACTTTTTTCAACTGGCACCTGAACAATACTGTACTTTACCAATACGTATCGGATTCAGTGGTGATAAGGCTTCCGGAGTACATCTTAGAACATTCTCTTTTTTATGAAAATGATCTGTTTAAAAAAGCAATGCGCTTCCAGATCGGGGCTTCTTTGTTCCTCGTTTCTAATTATTATGCTGATAGATACATGCCGGCTACCGGACAGTTTTATTTACAGGATGATAAAAAATATGGAAGCTATCCCTTCGTCGATTTCTTCATCAATGCAAAAGTAAAAGCAGTTAGAATATTCGTTAAGATCGATCACTTAAACAGTGGCTGGTTAGCAAATAAATACATGCTGACCGCTCATTATCCTATGAACGACAGGACTTTTAAGTTGGGTGTTTCCTGGAGGTTCTTCGATTAGTACGGATAACAGATAAAAATGATATTACAGATGCGGTGCGTAAATAGTTTCATCTGGAACTTCAGCGCTAAATCTGTAATATCTGTAACGATTCGTTATCTATACGTCACTATGTTTTTTGTTTCTTCTTCTTCGCAGCTGGAAAAAGAATATTATTCAAAATCAACCTGTAGCCCGGGTCATTCGGATGTAAACTCAAATCAGTAGGAGGATCTTCGACACGGTGTTCGTAATCTGCCGGATCGTGTCCGCTGTAGAAAGTAAATGTTCCTTTTCCGTAAGTTCCGTGAATGTAGCGCGCTTCGTTAGCGGCTTTGTTTTCTCCTAAAATCAATACGTTTGACTTTATAAAGGTTTTGTCGAAGCCTACTGTTTGTCCCCAGAATCCTTTGATGATCTGCTCGTGATTCTGACAAAGCATTGTTGGAACAACATCCCATTTTGCTGAATATTCGAACAAAGTGAACAAGTCATTTGTTTTGTTTATGCCGTATTTCTGTTTGCGGGTGTTGTATGTATCGATGTTGGACTTTGCATATTCACTCGGATTGGTGCTGAGTGTAAAGTCCTTGAAAGCAAATGTTTTCGAGAAATCTAATTTTTGATTGTAGTTTGGGGTTGTGCCATCGCCGTCGAACATGCTTTCGCAGATGTCCAATCCGTCCGCTGCTAAAGCTATATCGTAACTGTCGGGGGCGGAACACATCGAAAACAAAAATCCTCCGCCCGATGTAAAATCCCGGATCTTTTTGGCAACGGCCAATTTCATTTCCGACACTTTTGCAAAGCCTAAACTCTTTGCGCTCGCTTCCAAAGTTCTCACTTGTTCCTGGTACCAGGGTGCGTTCCGATATCCGAACCAAAATCGTCCGTATTGCCCCGTAAAATCTTCATGATGGAGGTGAAGCCAATCGTATAGAACCAGTTTTTCTTTCAGGATCTCTTCATCGTAAATGATGTCGTATGGTATTTCTGCATAGGTAAGAACCAATGTTACCGCATCATCCCAAGGTTGTTTCATTTTTGGTGAGTATACGGCTACTTTCGGAGCTTTTTCCAGTTTCACATCTTCCATGTTCACCTCCGGGTTGGAGATCTCTGTAAGGATGGCGGTTGACTTTGAATCTGCAATCACTTCAAAAGTAACGCCGCGAATCGTACATTCATTCTCGATCTCTTTGGCATCTTTGATCATGAAACTTCCGCCACGGTAATTCAGCAGCCAATGTACTTCTACATCTTGTTTCAGCACCCAGTAAGCTACACCGTAGGCTTTCAAGTGATCTTTCTGTTCCAGATCCATAGGGATGAGGATGAAAGACGCTTTCGACACTAGGCTTAAAGAAAGAAAGAATAGGAAGACACTGATTCGTTTCATGGCATTTTATTCTTCGGTTACAGAACCTAAAGTTAAGGAATTAGAGGCAAACATCAATGAATTAACAAAAATTAGGGTTTACAGTATTGATGACGAAATTTAATGCCTTCTGCATGACAAATTTCTCTTTTCAGGAGGGCATGAAACGCTTGCGGGAAACTCAGTTTATAAAACCCAAAGCACGACCCAACTTTACTGTAAGGGGGATAAAACATCAGGAGAAAACTGAAAAATGAGGGGTTTGTTTGATTCGTTCAAATGGGCCTGTTTTGGTGAAATTTCCAGTTTAAGGGTATTTTCCACGCTTGAAAACATAATCACTGTAAATCAGATAAGCCCCTGATACAACCACCGCATCACCAAGATTTACTCCGTCAATTATTTGAATTTTTGTTTTTGTTTGTATTCCTGTATGAACCTCTTTTGCCTCAAAAGAACCCTCTGCATTTCGAATCCACACATGAGATTTTTTTCCGTTTTGAATCACAGCATCTATGGGAAGCACGATACCTGGTTTTGGTTTTGATTTAATAATTACAAATGCCATCATTCCGGGGATGAATTTTTTACGGTGGTTTGATACCTTCACTCTTACAAGATTGATTTTTGATTCCGGCTGAAATTCAGGATTTGCAAAATCAACTTCTCCGGTCATTGCTTCTTCAGGGAATGCTTCCGGGATCACTTCTAATTTCGTGCCTTCTGCAATCATATCAAGCTCACTGGCATAAACCTGTGATTCAACCCAAAGCGATGACAGGTCTGCCAGTTTAAAAATTGTACTTCCTTCATTAATATAATCTCCCTCTTTAAATAGAATTTCTATAGCCGTTCCGGATGCCTTGCTATATATCGGATTGATAATCTTTGCCTGTTTGTTTTCTTCCAATTCTCCTATCTGATTTTCTGTTAAACCCCATAATAGAAGCTTATTCCTTGCTGATTCGATCAAAGAAGAAGAATTGACAGAAAAGGCTTTTGATTTATCGAGCGCAAATAAATACTCTTCTTCCGCCTGCATTAATTCCCTGCTATAAATATCGTAGATCAGATCGCCCTCTTTTATTTCTTGTCCCGGTATCTTAAAATGCAGCTTTTCAATTCTTCCATTAAAACGGGAAGATATTTGTTCCTGAATACTTTGGTTTATAGCAAATACTCCCGTTAATGTTTTCTCATCCCAAATACTATCGGTTTTAATTGTATCCGTTTTAATGTTTCCTAATCGTATTTGCTCATCGCTAAGCTTAAGTAAATGTAATTGTGATTTATTGATCACGACTTTTGTAAGCGGCATTTTACAGATCGGGCACATGCCCATTTGTTTCTCCATTACTTGTGGATCCATTGAGCAAGTATAAAACTCATCCTCCCCGATAACTTCAGCATGTTTGTTTTTACATGATTGCTGGCTTATACTAAGAAAACTTAATACAACTAAGACTATTATTTTTAAAAACTTATTCATCATCTTCATTTATTTTAATGAACCCTTCGCTGTCTGAAAGATAATGTGCCTCAGATGCGATCTCATCTGATTCTGTTAAACCATCGGCGATTTCAACCCAACTATTTACTTTAATACCTGTTTCCACTTTTGATGCTTTAAAATGGCCATCCCGCCATTTCCAAACAATATTATTCATTCCTAAATCTACGATTGCCGAAGAAGGCACCCATAATGTTTCAAGACTATCCGACATTATTTTCGCATTCACAAGACTTCCAACTTTATGCTTATGACCCCCATTGTTAATGTTAACTCTTACCATCATACTTTTGGACTTGTTATTAAAAACCGGTTCGATAAAATCTATCGTTCCGGACATTGCAGCAGTGGAATCGTTGTTCAAATAAAAAGTAACGACTTGGGATTTATGAACCTTGCCGATATCAGCTGTTTTAATTTTTAACATGGCGACAATCTGGCGCGGGTTTACTACGTTAAATAAAACCATTCCACGTTCAACGTACATTCCTTCCCTGACCGAGATAAGAGGTGTTTGTGCATAATCACTCATTTTTTGGCCTTCCATTTCTTTCCCCAGCATTTCATGAACGTGGCCATCATACTTGCTGAAAACAGTCATTGAATTTTTGACTTTTTGTGAACTCTCAATTCCTTTAATCTGATCATCGGTTAGCTGCAGCAATTTTAATTTCTGACGAGCCGCATCTATTAAATTGTTCTCCTCAGGGGAGGTTTTTAATAGATAGATCAGATTTTCCTGCGCTGTTACAAGATCAGGACTGTAGATATCAAAAATAGGATCACCCTTTTTTATCGGTTGATAGTTATACTTAACGTAAAGTTTTTCTATCCGACCTGTATACCGTGATGATATATCTGTTTTATTATTGATGTCATAGTCGATGTATCCTAATGCTGAAACCACTACAGGAAGTTTTTTGTATTCAGGTTTGATGATATGGATTTTAGAAATAATGTTTGATGATGTGGGTTTTAAAGCAACATCGAGAAAATTAGCGGGGTCCTTTGAAACAAGTTTCATTCCTCCACATTTAGGACATTCACCCGGATGATCCTGCTGTACTTCAGGATGCATCGGGCAATAATATATTTCGGACTTTTGACCGCCAGGAGTTATTTGCTGTTTAGCAGGATCATTGCATCCTGCTAACAACAAGCAGCAAACCACAAACAATAACTTACCGTATCTGCAATTCCTTTTCATAGTCAATTTGTACCTTCAATAAAGTTTCAAAATGTTTTATATATTCCATTTGAGCCATCTGCATGTCATCATATGCCATTAGCACCATAACTAAATTTGAGGTGTTTTGTCCATATGAAAGCATATATGCATCAAGGCTCTTCTTATATGCGGGTATTACTTTCAGTGAATAATTATCAATTTCCTGATATTCCGAATTCATTTCAATGACCAGCATCTTGATCATCTGGGAGGTCATATTAACCATGTTCTGCTTTTCTTGCTCAACTGCTGCAATTTTGAAGTTTAGCGCTTTACCCTCACTTTTATAACCCCTGGCCGACCATGGAGCAAAAGGAAGAGTAACAGTACCCATCACCGAAAACTTATCAGGCTTATTAGGTATTCCGAAGTGTTCGACCTTCATTCCAAACACTGGTTTGGAACGACTTGCAATCACATTCTGATTCAGTTTCATGGAATTGATCATGTTGCTCATCTGCATGATATCGCTTCGTTTACTCTCAATAGAGTCCTTTGTAAAAACATACAATAGATTCCGATAATCTTTTGTAATTCCGGCAGTATCGATTTCAAAAGTTTGATTCACGTCAGCATTCATTAAATAATTTAAGGTTGCCACATTTGCCTTTATCATATTTTCGTCGTGAATAAGCATTGCTTGCTTCTCCGCAAGCTTTGCCTTTAACTTAAAAATAGTTGCAAGCTCTTCCTTGCCCGTTGCCATTTGCTTTTCGGCAAGATCGATCATCGATTGTAAAAGATCAATATTCGCTTTTGTTACTTTGATCTTTTTTTGTGAAATAAAAATTTCGTAATACGCTTCTTTAGCCTGAGTGAATAGTTTATTTCTGATAAACATTGATTCATGCATATCAGTTTGAGAGAGGGATTCCAGATATTCCTTTTTAGCGGTAATTGCGCTCCTGTTAGGAAATTCCTGTGCAATAGAAGTTCTGACAACGCCGCTGTAGAAATTATCAAATGAATAAGGATTGGCATCGAACTCAATGCCTGCTCTGGGAGCGTTCCAAGTATTTGCAGAACCTACCATTGCCTTGTCTGCCTCAATCCTGTTTATATAAGACTGTAGTAATGGATTATTCTTTTCAATATTTTCAAAAACTCCATTAAGAGTTATTGTCTGCTGAGCATTGATCAGGCAAGCGAATAACAGATAACAGGCAACTAAAAATGCTTTTTTCATTTTAATGCTTTATTGAAGATTCCACCATATCCATTTTGCCGAACTTATTTAATTCATATTGCTTCGTCATTTCAAATACGACAGGAGTTGTAAGCAATACGTGAATGGATGAAGTAAATACGCCTCCGATCATCGGGAGGACAATGGGAATCATTACATCACTACCAACTCCGTTAGACCATAAAACTGGAACCAAACCAAACAATGCCACACATACAGTCATTATCTTAGGTCGCAAACGTTGAGC
>JBKJQG010000285.1:0-5223 GCA_046594925.1 Bacteroidia bacterium | reverse complement strand
GACCCGCTGTTTATGGAAACAGTTTTTATTGACGAAACTCATCCAATGGAAGTTTTTATTCAGGAGAACGGAGACTGCAACGGTGTTTATGTTATCAAGGAAAATGGCAGTTTTATTGTTAAAGAAAAAAAAGGAGGAAATTCTAATATTGAATTTTCATATCGTGTGCTTGCAAAAAGAAGATTTTACCAAGATCACAGATTCGGTGTTGATGCCATGCAGGATTTTGGCGATAATTTATCAAAAGCTAAATACGTAGAACCAACTACAACAGACCCGGCAAAAATGAAGGACTTGGTTGCTCGTGCAACCGCCCAAAAAGAAGCAGAATCCAAAAAGATGAAGGCAGAACTACAGAAACAAACTACAAATTCTGATGGAGCTGGGGAGAATAGACTTGATGAAAAAACTCCAAGACCGGAAGAACCTGTTCTCATTAGCAAACCAACAGAAACCAAGCCTCAAATAGTAAGTCCTTTTGAAGAAACAAACCCGGTTCAGCCAAAATGATTTCAGCACTCTGGTCTAAAATAAAAACAGAATCAATGGTTTATTCATTGACACGTTCCATCGGGACAGTCCTGTTTATGGCCATTTCGCAGCATTCTTTTTCTCAAGGACAATTGGTGATGAACAACGACTCTTATGTTGTTATTACAAACAGTGCTTTTGTTGTGCTTGACAACAGCAATACAAATGCGCTTTTGCAAACCGGAACCGGGGGCAGAATTATTTCTGAAGGAGAAACAAATATTGTTCGTTGGAATGTAAGTAACGCAACAGGAACTTATGTTATTCCCTTTTATGAAGACGGTGAAGCAGTTGAAATTCCACTTACCTTGACAATCACGACTGGTGGAACCGCAGGCTCCACCAACAGAATAGATTTTTCCACTTTTGATGGAAGCACTTTTGACAATGCAACGTACATGCCCACCGGTGTGACTAATATGGGAAACGTTACTGTTCCTGCAGCCAACAACTCAGCACAAGTAACCGATCGTTTTTGGATACTCGATGCCAATCATGCGACAAAACCTGCTGTCACTATCAGTTTCACATACGTAGACAATGAAAATGTTGCTCCCAACACTTTAGCAGAAGCAAACTTAAAAGCTCAACGATGGAACTCAACCGCTGGCGATTGGGATGGATTTCTTTATCCGCCTATTGGGACCGCCAATACTGCTACTAATAGTGTTTCGGGAGCCGCCGCCCCTGCCGCCGACTTTTTCCGGGCCTGGACATTGGTTGATTTTACAACTCCTTTGCCAATTGAACTTCTCTCAAACAAAGCTGTTTGTTCCGAAAACAATGTTGTTATTAATTGGACAACTGCATCAGAAACGAATAATGATTATTTCACTATTCAAAAAAGTATTGATGGAATAAATTTTGTCGATGCTGGAATTGTTGCCGGCTCAGGAACTACTTCAAGCACGACCAACTACTCATTTACTGATTACAATTCTTATAACGGCATTAGCTATTACCGTTTGATGCAAACCGATTATAACGGGGCAACTCAAACATTTAGCATCATTACTGCCGAGAACTGCAATGCAACCAGCACTTCTGTAAATGCATTCAACAATCAGGCAGGAAATATTGAAATCGTTATAGATTCAGATTCTCCAGACACTTATACTGCAATATTGTATGATGCTTTAGGAAAGAAAATCAGCGAAGGGAATTTAAATACTTTTGAAGGAGTAAATAATTTTCAGCTGGATATTTCCAAACTTAGCTCCGGTATTTATTTTCTTTCACTAGCTAACAGGAAAGAGCTAGTAACAAAAAAAATTCACGCACTATAAACGTTGTTTAATAATACAAAAAGCTCTGATGAAAATACTTCGTCAGAGCTTTTTGGCGTTCTCTCCCAAAAATTGTTAAGCACGCAGCAGCATATAACTTACGAATCACAAACATATAAATTACTCTGTTAAACCAGTATGATTTAACTCAAAATGGTGGAGACCATTTCATGCGCGAAGCGGGGGCTATTTGCCCTAAATTTCCAAAAAAGCCAAAAATTTGCTTTTTATACTCTTTTTCCATATCTTGGCAAATGAAAACAGTGTAGCAAAATTTTGTTTCTGCATCGTTTTATTTATTGAATACACAAAATCTTTATTGCCAAAAACGAAGTAAAATCATAATCATGCAAAAGAAAATTTTCAAAACGGCATTCATCATCTTCATTTCGATGAAGAGTATTAGTTTGTTTGGACAACATAATCCGGCCATGACAAATCTTGTTCTCGAAGTTTCTACCGTTACAACAAAAAATTACACGGAAGTTAAAAGTGCCCTGGCCGGCATCGACGGAGTGGTTTTAGTTGCCTATTGCGAAGACAGTAGAATCTTTCTTATGAATTATGATATAGATAAGATCTCCGCTCCTGAACAAATTGGAAAAACAGTAGAACAGTTAAATCCCAGTTATAAAACGAAAGTAAAAACGAACATTACATTTGCTGAGATAATGGCCAGTTGTGTGCAATTTCCGGCGACTCCAATAGACGCAGCAAAATAATTTATTTTAATTGTTTAAATTTATTTGAATGAAAAAACTACTCCTCTCTTTTTTAGCAATTATCGGTAGCTCATTAATATTTGCTCAAACATCGACTTATACAAGTTCAGGCACTTGGACCGCTCCTGCCGGGGTGACTTCTGCAACCGTTGATTGTTGGGGAGGCGGAGGCGCTGGAGGGGGTACAACAGTAACCACTCTTTACGGAGGTGGCGGAGGGGCCGGTGGTTCATACGCCCGCTCGATTACAGCAGTGGTTCCGGGAACAGCCTATACAGTGACCGTTGGCGCAGGGGCAACTGGAGCCACCACCGCAGGTGCTGCAGGTGCTCCTTCATGGTTTAATACAACAGGGACCGTTTATGCTCAAGGTGGCGCAGGTGGCGCTGCACCGAATGGTGGTACTTCAACAGGTGGGGCAGGCTCTTCTGCTTCGAGCATTGGAACTACTCTTTATGCAGGAGGAAATGGAGCAAATGGAACAACGGCCCTAAGTGGCGGTGGTGGTGGCGGTGCCGGCACTACAGGTGCTGGAGGTAATGCTGCAGGAGCGACCGCAGGGACTGGAACTGCATTAAATGGAGGGACTGGAGGCCTGGGTGATAATACTGCAGCAAGCGAATCGAATGGGCTACCCGGAAATACCTATGGAGGCGGAGGAAGTGGAGCTATGGTTTCTGATGGAACAGACCACTCCGGTGGCTCTGGAGCAGCGGGCTATCTAACTGTGACTTTCACTTGTCCAGCCTATTCACTTACTTCCACTTCAGGATCAAGCCCTGTTTCTCAGGGAAATGCTTCCACGGTAACACTAACCTCTTCCGCGGCAGGATTACCAGTCGGAACATATACTGTTACATACAACCTAAGTGCTCCAAACGCTGCAACAGGCTTAACGGCAACTATGATTGTTAGCACAGCAGGGACAGGCACATTTTCAACTACTACTTTAGCAAACACAGGAGCAACTACCGTTACAATTACGAATTTGTCTTCCGGCTCTCCAACTGCTTGTAGCAGCGCAATTGGCTCTGGCAACACTTCCGTCATCACTGTAGTAGCCCCACCAACCTATTGTGCATCCAGTGCTACAAGCGTGGCGGATGAAGAAATTTTTAACGTAACTTTTGGAACATTGAATAATTCCTCTACATGTACAACTACAGGAGGTGCTGGTTCAGTGTTAAACATGTATTCCAATTACAATGCTGTTGCAGCGCCAAATGTTCAGCAAGGGGCGACCGTAGCTTATTCTGTACAAATCGGAACTTGCGGGGGCAATTTTGGAAATGGTGTGGGAATATGGATAGACTATAACCAAGATGGCGACTTTGCAGATGCAGGAGAACTGGTTTATTCTTCGGCCACTACTACTACCGGGGCGCACACCGAATCCGGCAGCATAGTAATTCCGCTTACGGCTAGCGTAGGTACAACAGCAATGAGAGTCATTTCTCAAGAATCTGTTGTTCCATCAAACCCTTGCGCATCTTATACATGGGGCGAAACAGAGGACTATCGAATTAATATTACTCCAGCCCCAGCTTGTTCCGGGGTACCGCCAGTAGCCACTGCCACTGCCACTCCAAATTCGATCTGTGTGCCTTATACATCTACCTTGACGGTGGCTGGCTATCCTATTGCATCAGGTATTACTTTTCAATGGCAGTCTGCCCCTGCTTTAGCGGGACCTTATTCAAGTATCGCAGGCGCAACCTCAACATCTTATGTTGCATCTCCCACTACAAACACTTATTACAGATGTGTAATCGCCTGTACTTTTAGTGGGTCGTCTACCCCTACTGTTGGTGTTTTGGTGACTGTTAATTTGCCAACTTATGCAACCATTCCTTACGCTCAAAGTTTTGAAGGGCCTTGGCTTAGCGTCTGTGACACAAGAGAAAGCCCTGATGCATCCTGGACCAACACACCAAAAACGGGAAATCCATCCTGGCGCAGAGATGATGATGGGGTTGCCGGCGCAGTTTGGGGTTCTAATTTTGGAGGCTATACTCCTGTTTTTACTGCTGGCGCACATTCAGCTAGATTTCACTCATACAATACAAGTTCGACGGGGAATATAGATTTATACATAAATTTAAGTCCTGCCGGTACTAAGTCACTTTGTTTTGATTTTATTAATACCAGTGGTTCTGATGTATTAACCGTTTTACTTTCTACTGATGGCGGGGCTACTTTCCCAACAACTTTATTGTCATTGTCGTCGGCAGCAGCATGGACTTCGCAAAGTGTAAGTGTGGCTTCCACTTCAGCAACCAGCGTAATCCGTTTCAGTGCTACCGGTGATTTTGGAGGGACCGACATTGGTTTGGACAACATGAGCATTTCCTTGCCTTCTGTTCCCGGTTGCGCAACGTATACTTCACCTGCTAATGGGGCTACCGGCATTGTTTGTGGTGTAAATGCCATTTTGAATTGGACGGCCCCTGCTGTAACAGCTTGTAATCCTGCAGCAAATTATGACGTTTATTTTGGTACTGCTCCTTCTCCTCCTTTCGTAGTTAATCAAACAGCTATTTCGTATAATCCTGGAACATTATTATCAAGCACCACTTATTATTGGAGAATCGTCCCAAGAAATACTGCTGGGCCAGCAGTATGTCCAACAGTTTGGTCGTTCACCACCGGTGCTGCATTTACAGGATCAGCTACTGTTCCTCCCA
>JBKJQG010000038.1:0-17693 GCA_046594925.1 Bacteroidia bacterium | reverse complement strand
ATTTCTTCTTTGATTGTCATATGAATTCACCCAAATAAAAAAACCCAGAGGTTTACACTCTGGGTTCAATTGTATATGTTTTTAAATTATTGTTTTTTCTCAGCGATACGAGCTGCTTTACCAGTCAATTCGCGTAAGTAGAATAAACGTGCTCTACGCACAACACCTACTTTGTTCACTTCGATGCTGTCGATGTAAGGAGAGTTCACTGGGAACACACGCTCAACACCAACACTGTTGCTGATCTTACGAACAGTAAAAGACTCTGTTGAACCAGCACCTTTGCGTTGGATTACAACACCTTGGTATTGCTGAACGCGTTCTTTCTCGCCTTCTTTGATCTTATAATTCACGGTAACAGTATCACCAGCCTTGAATTTCGGGTGGCTTGACTTTATTCCTAATGTGTCCTCTACGAATTTTAATAATGTGCTCATAACTCTTTGTTTTATAATCTGTTAATACAGTTCTTCCTCTAAAAAGGACTGCAAATATAAGAATTTTTTATTATCGGAAAACAAATCTGGAAAAATATTTGTGTTTTTCGGCTCCGTGCAACTAAAATAGGGGTTTTGGAGACTTTAAAGGGTATGAAAAGCCTGTTTTTTTCAAAAAAGTACAAGATCGTGATTGACAAGCCCTGTCAGGAGAGTTGGGGCAAAATGCATGCTGCCCCCAACGGCCGCTTTTGCGATTCCTGTTCCAAAAGCGTGGTGGACTTTACGAACATGTCTGAACGGGAGATCAACGAACGGATGCGGAATTCCGGGGCTCATATGTGCGGAAGGTTCAGGAATGATCAGTTGGATAGGGTTTATACATTACAGCCCAAGATTCAATTGTCGGCGCAAAGGCGTTTCTTTCAATACCTGCTTACTTTTTTATTGGGTTCGAAAGCCTTTTCTAGTAAAGTTGCCGCCCAAACTGACACGCTCAAAATCGAACAAACAGATTCTTTGAAATTGGCTGTTCATCCTGATTCTACGCTAGCGGACACTGTTGCCTTGGCAATAGCAGATACTAATAAAATAAATCTCGATAGTTTATGGGTGAATTATGAATGGCCGGAAATTATTTTTACGGATACAATGCATTTCGAAATGCTAACAACTTCAGGCTTTTGCACAATGCCCTCAGTAGAGACTTCATACGACTGGCTTCTCGGAAATAATATATTCCCATTGTTGCCAGCTGCATTTGATTCGATTAAACGAGTAGTCGGAATAAAAACAAAAGCACCTGAAGAAAAGGTGGTGACATTAAAAGAAGATCCACTTCCTAAAAAGAAAACGCCATTACCTCCAGTAAAAGATGAAGAACCCATTGTTGCAGTTTTACCTGAAGGATTGAAAATGAGATCCGAAGAAGTTTAACAATTATGCGACCCCGCTGGGGTCGTTTTTGTTTGGGGTGGGTTTGTTTCTACAAAGATGCGACTCCTCCGGAGTCGATGATTTCTTCATCGGGAATTCAGCACATCAGCAAATTACTTAAGCAAATCAGGCCGTCTCTCCTTAGTCCGTTTCAGACTTTCCTCATATCTCCAGTTCTCAATGTTAGCCGCATGTCCCGATAACAGAACATCCGGCACTTTCATGCCCATGTATTCTGCCGGTCTTGTGTAAACCGGAGGAGCTAATAAATTGTCCTGAAAAGAATCCGTTAAAGCCGAAGTCTCATCCGAAATGGCACCGGGAATTAAACGAATGATGCTGTCGCTGATCACAGCAGCAGCCAATTCTCCGCCCGACAAAACATAATCTCCGATTGAAATTTCTTTTGTAATAAAATGATCCCGCACTCTTTGATCCACGCCTTTGTAATGTCCGCAGAGGATGATGATATTTTTTAATGAGGACATGCGGTTCGACATTTTTTGATCCAGCAATTCTCCATCGGGAGAAGTATAGATCACTTCGTCGTAAGTTCTTTCTGCCTTCAAGGCATTGATGCAATTCGCGATCGGCTCAATGCTCATGACCATTCCCGCGCCTCCGCCGAATGCGTAATCGTCCACACTCTTTTGTTTCTGAGTGGAGTAGTCGCGAAGGTTGATCAGATTCACTTCGACCAATCCTTTATCAATAGCACGTTTCAAGATGCTGTGGTCAAAAGGGCTTCTCAATAATTCAGGTAAAACGGTGATGATGTCGATGCGCATGGGGTAAAGATAGGCAAGTATGCGGATCTACAGATTTTTTGAATCTGAAATCTCAATTTTTTTCTCGTGCTTTTCTTTCTTTTGACTTTCCAACTTTTAACTTTTGACTTTACTCAACAGGCTCCCACAATTCAATTTTATTTCCTTCCAGATCTAAAATGTGGATGAATTTACCGTAATCATAAGTTTCCATTTTGTCTACGATCGTTACATTCTCTTTTCTGAGTTCTTCCACCAATGCTTCGAGGTTATCGACTGTGTAGTTGATCATGAACTCTTTGGTGGAAGGCGCAAAATAGGTGGTGTCTGCTTTAAAGGCATTCCAATTGGTCAGCCCTTTTTTCGGAGTTCCGTCTTCGTTCTTGAATTCAAACACGGTTCCCCATTCGGTGGTGTCGAAGCCGAGGTGTTTTTTATACCATTCATTCAGCGCTTTCGGGTCTTTGCTTTTAAAGAAGACGCCTCCTATTCCTGTTACTTTTTTCATGTTTATACTTTTTAGAGGGTTGACAATGTTGGTTTTTTCTTTAGAATCAGAGCGGTTAAGAGTGTTGCAATCAAAGCGACAGGAAGTACTTCCATGTATGTAAGAAGGATCACGAAGATCGGATTTTTATACATTTCCTTATAACCAGCCATCTCAGCCATAGTTGCATCGATCTCTGCCTGTGGTGCTCCGGATGCCTGCATCGTCTCAATGGTATGTTTCGCAAAAGTGTCCATGAAATCAGGCATAAAACAATAGTATTCCACCAGCCAGGTCAAGACATAAAACGTGGATGAAATTAGAGCGATCAAGATTCCGATCTTAAATGCCTTTCCGAAGTTGATGACCCCATCGTTGTACTTATCTCTGTAGTTTTTTACTCCGACAAACACAAAAGAGAAGGCAAGCAACATGGAAGTATAACCCAGGATCATCCCAAGTTCGTAATTCTCATGTTGGGTGATGGCCATAAATACGACCATCAAAATGGAGAGGGTCAATCCTGAAATTAGTCCGAAGACAAGTATATTTTTTTTCATAATATTTTGGTTTTAGATTATGCTGCAAATGTGTGGTAGCAAAACCGTTTTTCAATCATACTTTAGAATGATTTCGGCTTTTGATAAGCGATTCATCCTTTCGGGTGATAAAGGTTACTGTATGATAGCCAGTCGTTTAGCTTTTTCCACCGCTTTCATCCTACTTTTTACATCCATTTTTTCAAGAACTTTTGATGAATGCGTTTTGATGGTGTTAAGGGAGACAAATAAACGCTCCGCAATTTCCTGGTTGCTCAATCCTTCTGCCATCAATTGTAAAACTTCGAGTTCACGTTTGCTGATGCTCAGCTTTTCAATCTCTTTTTCGTTCAAGACAAAATCAGCGGTTTCCTTAATATATATTTCCTTCTCAACGATGATGGTTTCTTTTTTAGGCTTGCTAAGTTTCAAGGCCAGCCAGATCCCGACTCCCATGAAGAGCAGTGCAATGCAGCCGGCATAAATCTCAAAAGCATTCTCCATGATCACAAAGCGCAATTCCAGCCATTTTAAGAGAGCCATCAGCACTGCGAGGCATAGCCCGTAAAGGAGAATGAGTTTGTTTTTGGAAATGAAAGTCCTAACCATGTGAAGTAAGTAACGGAACTCAAAGATAGAGAGATTTTTTCCTTTTTTCCTTTTGAATTTATTCCGTAAGTT
This sequence comes from Bacteroidia bacterium, assembly GCA_046594925.1. Classification (GTDB taxonomy): domain Bacteria; phylum Bacteroidota; class Bacteroidia; order 2-12-FULL-35-15; family 2-12-FULL-35-15; genus 2-12-FULL-35-15. The sequence goes on along the minus strand of JBKJQG010000038.1, from coordinate 13,846 downwards.
TGTGACAAAGAACAACCCTATGACAGCAATACGACATAACTGGACCGTTGAGGAGATCTCATCCATTTACAACATGCCTTTACTGGATCTTGTGTACAAAGCGCAAAGCATTCACCGTGAGTTCAACGATGCAAGTGAAGTGCAGGTGAGCTCTTTGCTGTCGATCAAGACCGGAGGTTGTGCCGAGGATTGTAGTTACTGTCCGCAAGCAGCCCGCTACAATACAGGCATCGAAGTTCACAAATTGATGACGGTGAATGAAGTGAGCGAAGCAGCCGACAAAGCAAAAGAAGGCGGAGCATCCCGTTTGTGTATGGGAGCAGCCTGGAGAGAAGTAAGGGATAATCGTGATTTCGACCGCGTTTTGGAAATGGTGAAGACCGTGAACGAAAAAGGATTGGAAGTTTGCTGCACTTTGGGAATGCTAACGGAATTACAAGCTCAGAAGCTTGCAGATGCTGGTTTGTATGCATACAATCACAATTTAGATACATCCGAAGAAAGCTATAAAAAGATCATCACTACCCGCACCTATGACGATCGTTTGGATACCATTAAGAATGTACGTAAGGCAAAAGTATCTGTTTGTTCAGGCGGAATTATTGGCTTAGGTGAAACTACGGAAGACCGTGTGAAGATGTTGCAAACTTTGTCTTCGATGGAAGTGCATCCAGAGTCGGTGCCTATCAATGCATTGGTACCTGTTGCCGGAACACCTCTGGAAGGTCAACCCTTGGTTCCGATCTGGGACATGGTGAGAATGATTGCTACTACAAGAATCGTTATTCCTAAAACTGTTGTGCGTTTATCAGCAGGAAGAACGCAGATGAGTCTGGAAGGACAAGCACTCTGTTTCATGGCCGGAGCGAATTCCATATTTGCAGGGGATAAATTGCTGACCACTCCTAATCCGGATTTCAATACCGATATGGAGATGTTCAAGTTGTTTGGTTTGACGCCGCGCAAAGCCTTCAAAGGAACAACTCAGCCTGAATCGAAAATAAAATCGAGCGAATTTGAGCAGGTCTGAATTCCCCGCAGATTCTTTTTTAAATAAATCTCTACAAAAACGGCAGGAGCAGAACGCCTTGCGTAAATTGTTGGTGAACGATCGGCTCACTGATTTCTGCAGTAACGATTATCTGGGCTTTGCCCGTTCAAAAAAATTATCCGATAACATTTCCAAAGCCTGCAAAAAGTTGAATGAAACCAACGGTTCAGGCGGTTCACGTTTGCTTGCCGGCAACACGGCATATGCCGAAGAATTAGAGAAATTTCTTGCAAAAATTCATAATTCGGGAGCCGGATTGATCTACAACTCCGGTTATGATGCCAATGTAGGCTTGTTCTCAGCGATAGGACAAAAAGGAAATACAATCATTTACGATGAACTGATCCACGCTTCGGTGCACGATGGAATGCGAATGTCCTCTGCAACTACCTATGCCTTCCGCCACAGCGATACCAAGCACTTGGAAGAAAGATTGAAGATAGCTGCAGGGATTATCTACGTTGCAGTGGAAAGCATTTACTCTATGGATGGAGACTATGCGCCTTTGAAAGAGATAGCTCTATTGTGCAAAAAATACAAAGCGAATCTGATAGTGGATGAAGCTCATGCAACGGGCATCACAGCAAACAATGGAATGGGGCGTGTCGGGGAACTGAAGTTAGAAAGGGAAGTCTTTGCCCGCGTTCATACTTTCGGAAAAGGCATGGGTTGCCATGGAGCCATTGTTATGGGCAGTCCGCTCCTCCGCGACTATCTCATAAATTTTTCCCGTTCCTTCATTTACAGCACCGCTTTGCCCTTGAGGAGCCTTGTCGCTATTAAGGAAGCGTACTTAATGCTTGGGAAAAGTAGCAGTGGGATTAAAAAACTTCAAAGCCTCATCAGTACTTTCAAAAAAGGAATTTCAAAGGAGCTGAAAGGCTCACTGATTGAAAGCAACAGCCCTATTCAATGCATTGTCGTGAACGGAAATACGGAGGTAAAAAAAATCGCTAAGAGTCTGCAGGGAAAGGGTTTTGATGTCCGCCCAATTCTCAATCCGACCGTTCCTAAAGGAAAAGAGCGGCTCCGAATCTGTCTTCATGCCTTTAATACCGAGAAAGAGGTGAAAGCATTATGTTCTGCGGTCAATACCTTGAAAAGAAAATGATTGCTAAGTAACCAAAATGTTATATTTTCGTTCAAAAGTATCATAAAGACCATTTATGCGAAAGATATTTGTTACTGGGATTGGAACTGACGTTGGTAAGACAGTTGTTTCATCCGTGCTTGCCGAAGCCTTAAAAGCTGATTATTGGAAACCTGTTCAAACAGGAAGTTTCTTTTCTACCGACACTGCGAAAGTTCAGAAATGGATCACCAACACTTCCAGCAAGTGTCATCCCGAAGGCTATTTATTAAAACAATACATGTCGCCCCACGCAGCTGCAGAGCTGGAAGGAATAGACATTGACCTGAACCATCTCAACATGCCAGCATCCGAAAACGGAACGTTGATCATGGAAGGAGCTGGAGGATTAATGGTTCCGTTGAATCGTAAAGAATTCATGGTCGACCTGATCAAGAAATTTGATGCTGAGGTGATCTTAGTGATTCAGAATTATTTGGGAAGCATTAACCACTCGTTATTATCCATAGACGTGCTGAAAGGCAGAGGTTTAAACATATTGGGCATCGTATTCAACGGAGCTCCGCATCAATTATCTGAAGAGATCATTGTGGATTACAGCGGACTGAAAGTCTTGGGTCGCATCAACAAAGAAAAAGACCTGAACTCTGAAGTGATTTCAAGATACGCTAAAGAGTTTGAATACCTGAAATAGCCTCATTCGTACTTCGTATAGCTTCTCCTTTGAAAGGAGAAGGAAAAAAAGATTCCCATCAAGTATTTTCCGATATTTGATGGGATTTTTCATTTATGAGCTTACAAGAAAGAGATAAAGATGTGGTGTGGCATCCATTCACACAATTAAAGACCGCTCCTTTGCCAATTGCAATAGTAAAAGGGGAAGGCGCATATTTTTATGATGAACAAGGAAAGCGTTACATCGACGGCATCGCATCCTGGTGGGTAAACATACACGGACACTCGCATCCGTACTTAGCCAAAAAAGTTTCGGAGCAGTTGCAAACCCTGGAACACGCCATCTTTTCTGGTTTTACACACGAACCGGCTGTCCTTCTTGCTGAGCGATTACTGAAACGCCTCCCGGAGAATCAATCTAAAATTTTCTATTCCGACAACGGCTCCACTGCTGTGGAAGTTGCCTTGAAAATGGCTTTCCAATACTGGAGCAACAAAGGAATTAAGAGAACAAAGATCATCGCTTTCGAAAATGGATACCACGGCGATACCTTCGGAGGAATGAGTGTGGGAGCGAGAAATGCTTTCAATCTTCCGTTTTTGAAATTATTATTCGATGTGATTCACATCCCGGTTCCGCTGAAAGGAAAAGAGACTGAATGTCTGGATGCTTTGAATACAGCTCTAAAGCAAGACGATGTCGCGGCATTCATTTTCGAACCTCTGATCCAGGGTGCCGGTGGAATGGTAATGTATTCAGCGGAAATTCTTGACGAACTTATAAATGCCTGCCGCGAGCAAAAAGTGATAACCATTGCTGATGAGGTGATGACAGGTTTTGGGCGCACAGGAAGGTTCTTTGCCAATGATCACCTGAAAAACAAAGCGGATATCCTTTGTTTGAGTAAAGGCCTGACAGGAGGAGTAATGGCTCTGGGTGTGACCAGTTGCGCACAATTCATTTACGATGCTTTTTTGAGTGACGATAAAATGAAAACCTTTTTTCACGGACACTCCTATACGGCGAACCCGACCGCCTGTGCAGCGGCTTTGGCAAGTTTGGACCTGTTCGATCAGCCGGAAGCTTTTGAAAATATTTCACGGATCGAAGAGAAACACAGCTTGTTCTTACAAAAAATAAGATCCCACAAAGCACTGACAGATACCAGACAACTGGGCACCATCATAGCCTTCGAAATAAAAACAGCAGAGAACACCAATTACTTGAATTCATTGGCAGAGGATATCTCTAATTTTTTTATAGCAAAAGGAATCATCCTTCGTCCGCTTGGAAACATTTTTTACATTCTTCCACCCTATTGCATAAAAAACGAAGACCTGAATTATATTTACAGCAGCATCGAAGAGTTTTTAGACAAACAGTAAGTAAAGTCATCCTGCTCCGGGGGATCCTGGCGGGATGACGACTCACAAATTTTAATTCGTAATGTTTAAAACAAAAAAAGAACTTGTATTCATCATCCTCTCCGGGCTTTTTATTACCAATGCTGTAGTAGCCGAGCTGATAGGAGGTAAGCTCATTTTTATAGGTCCCTTCATAATGAGCGTAGGCATACTGCCTTGGCCGGTTGTATTCTTAGCGACCGACCTTATCAACGAATATTACGGAAGATCCGGAGTGAAAAAATTATCCATCATCACGGCTTCTCTTATAGTTTATGCGTTCATGATTTTATTTTTCGCAATGAGTGTGCCGGCAGCAAAGGGCATTTCCGTTGTGACGGATGATCAGTTCATCGCGGTGTTCGGACAAAGTATGTGGATCATTGTGGGGAGTGTGATTGCCTTTTTGGTTTCCCAGTTCATTGATGTGAGTATTTTCTGGTTGTTGCGGGATAAGACCGGTGGAAAAATGATTTGGCTGAGAAGTACCGGGTCCACCATTGTTTCGCAGTTGATAGATACTTTCATAGTTGCAGGAATAGGATTCTGGTTGCCGGGGAAAGTAGATACCGCGACCTATCTCAACATGGCATTGACAGGATATACCGCAAAATTAATAATTGCAGTTGCGCTGACTCCCGCCATTTATGGAGGGCATAAAGCCATTGAAAAATATTTGGGCGATGAAGTTTCAGATGAATTGATCAAGCACACTGCCGAAGAATCATTGCAACACAAAGTGAAGAATTAATTCACCTGCGTCACCAACAATTCGGTTCGGATGTTCTGAGACTCTAGGGCTAGCTTCTCGCCTTTGGTAGGAGCTTTTTTTGCTTCGTCTTCAGTTACGATCAAAGAACTTTCGCCCAATCCTTTAGGCGTGACCCTGGTTTGATCGATCTTTTTTTCGGTCACCAAATAATTTACGCAAGCCCTTGCTCTTTCTTGTGACAACCGGTTGTTATAGTCTTCAGAACCTTTGAAGCCAGTATGGTTGGTTAGTTCCACCGTAAGCCCCGGGTTCTTCAACAAAAAATCTCCGATTACATTCAGGGAGTCTTTGGTGACTGGATTCATTTCTCCGTAGGAGGATGGCGCATACCAGTTAATTGAGGGGAGTTTTATGACATCTCCTACAACGAACACGGAATCTTTGATGGTTTTGTTTGCTTTGTTTACGTTGGGATGATCCTGGAATGCAAAGAGGAAGATCAAGCTGAAAAAGAGTAGTTGTTTCATCTTAAAAATAGTTTTATTTCTTCACTTAAATTAATGACATTCACTTTTTCAATGGGATGTAAGGTGTCTTGCAAAATTAATAATTCGCTGTTTTGCAAATTTTGGGCAACTTCTTTAGTCTCATCCAAAGTTACCATATTATCGTTATCTCCCACACTGATCTTGGCAGATTGTTTTATGTCCCTAAGGTCATTTAAAGTTAAGGCGCTTTTGTTTCCCAAAGCAACCATCATGTCGGAAGTCTTTTGCAGCAAGGTTCTCCATTCGTTCGGTGCGTGACGCTTGGCCAGGACAGCAGCAAAGGCTGGAATCTTTTCTTCTATTTTTGTTGCATCAAGCATTTTTATTTCCTTTTGCGAGATCTCTGGTGTCCAGGCAAATTTTGTTGCCATCGTAAAAACTTTTTCAATTTTCGCTGCATGGTGTTTTGCTAAATAAAGCGCCACATATCCGCCCATGCTGTAACCGAAAATGTTGATGCTTGTGATCTTGTTCTTTTCTAAATATACCAGTACGTCTTCTGCGAATAATTCTATGCTGAAAGCATCGGGCATTTCCACTCCTCCGTGACCGCTGAAGTTTAACATGTGGATCTCAAAATCGTACTTCAATTGTTCTGCTAATGGTTCCAGTTGCTCTTTTGCGCCAAGGGCTCCGTGCAGCAATAATAATTTTTTACTCATATAGTAATTCTTATCGTTTGAATGTAAAACTGATTTCACTTTTGTTGTCCTTGGCATCCCATGCTTCGAGAATGAAAACGTGCTCGCCTTTCATGACAGAGGCATCGAATGTGTAAAAAAGCAGATTTTGCTTGAATTCATATTCCATCAGTACCCAAGCTCCGTCAATGTTAGCACGGTATTTTCTCAGCCCCGAAAAATTATCACTGGCAAGGATACCAATAGTTTTTGCTTTGCTGAGGTCTGCCGGTTGGTTCTGGATCATTTTAAAAGTGGGTTTCAATTTAGGAGCAATGGTGTCGATCCCCACAGCGTATATTCCGAACTCCTTTGTCTGAGTATTTACCCAGCCATCGGCATAACTTCCACCTTCGTATGTTTTTCCACCTTTTTTGTTGATGGAAATTATACAAGCTTTGTTTTGCAGTGAATCTGGTAGTTTTACGGGTTTGATGCTGATAGAAATACTTTTCTGCAAGGCGATCCCTTCGTTCATGATCTTGTGCATGGGCGAAAATGTTCCGGCTAAGGAACCGGGTTTTGTATAGGTGAAAAGTTCATCGTCATACATGGCTTCTGCTGGAATCGAGACCTTGAATTCTTCGCTGTTGAATTGATTCGGGATCATGCAGTCGAATACATCGGGGCCCAATTTCCTTATCTTTGCCGGTGGAAGCAAGGATGTGCTTTTTACTTTTAGCATTATTTCCGTCGTATTTCCGACAAAATCTTTGACGATGAAACGCATCCAGTGCACGGAGTCGTCGGCAAAATCAATAATTCCGCTATTGACTAAATCTTTGTATATGTTTAGTTTATTGTTTTTAGAAACAAAACACTTTTGGATGTTGTTGCCGTGTTTCTGTTTGGATTCATAATCAATGTGGGCATTCACATAACGTGCATTCTCAAAAGTGAATGTTTCTAATTCATGGTAATAGATGCGTTTTCCGCCGCACTGCAATTCAATGGAAAACACTCCGTTCTTATTGGACGATCTGGTTTCTGTATCGTAACATTCTATCCCGAATCCGATCGGACCGTTCAGCAACAGTGTATCTTGTTTCAGATAAGTGTATTTTCCTTTTTTGTAGACCGGAGCGATCTTTTTTGAAATGTGCTTTCCGTTCACGGAAGCTTGTCCACTCAAAGGATAAACAGCCAGCTGAACGATCCGGGGTTTGACTGTGTCAGCGATCTTATAACCGAAAAAGTAAGGATTGATGGGCATTTCGGTCTTGCTGTCCCGGATCTCAAAATGCAGGTGCGGCCCCTGTGAACCGCCTGTATTGCCCGACAGTCCTATCAAATCGCCTTTTTTGACCGGTAGAAGTGTTTCTGTGAGCAAAGTATCAATTTCGTAGGATTCTTTCAGGGTCTGGATTTTTTTGGTAAAGCTTCCGATAGCTCCATTCAGGCTTTTCAAGTGTCCGTAAACACTAGTGTATCCGTTGGAATGGGTTATGTATAGCGCCTTCCCGTATCCGTAGGCGCTGATCTTGATCCTTGAAATGTAGCCGTCGGCGATCGCATAAATCGGCATTCCTTCCCGGTTATTGGTCCGGATGTCGAATCCCGCATGAAAGTGATTTGGCCGGATCTCGCCGAAGTTGCCGGCAAGCGTCAAAGTCGTGTCAACAGGGCATCGGAAGTCGTTCTGGGGGTATTGGATCTGGGCAAAAACCGCGAAAGGCAAGAGGATCAGACCAAAGATCAGAAAGCGGAGTTTTTGCATGCACAAAAGTATAAAAACGGATGTTAAGAAATATTTTGTAGTTCAGATATTCGTTGGTATATTTGTAAAAACTTGAAATGAACAGATTTAATACTTGATTATGAACGACTTAACTTTAAACATAACCGATCTTAAGGCTAAAATTGAAAAACTAGTAAAATTACACCAGGAGCTTAAAAAAGACAATGAGCAACTGGTTGCCGATAAGGAAAATTTGCAAAAAACGATCAACGAACAAAAAACTCTCATCGAGGCCTTGGAAAAAAACAATAAAGAAATTGAGGCTTCCAAAACTGAAGAACAAACCAAAATAGTAACAGACACAAAAGTTAAAATTAATGAGTTAGTGCAGGAAATTGACGACTGTATTGCTCTTTTGAAGTAAACGAACAGTTTGAGATCCGGTTTTTTACAGCCGGGCGACAGACTCGAAACTATAGAAATGGCTGAAATTTCATTAAAAGTCGTAATTGCCGGAAGAACCTATCCACTAACTGTGAAGCAGGAAGAGGAAGCGTCTGTTCAAATGGCGGCGAAACTAATTAATGATAAAGTGAAGGAATTTGAGCAGAACTATTCGGTACGCGACAAGCAGGATCTCCTGGCTATGAGTGCGCTGAACCTGGTTGCCACTCAACAAAATTCACCTAAAAAATCTCCCGAATTAGAGACGGAGATCAACCAGCTTGACCTATTTGTTTCCGATTATCTTCAAAAGGAGTCCAATCCTTAGTCCGTTTACATTTGTTAACATCAAAATGTAGACAAAATTATCCTTCATTGGTTCTGATTGCCCACCGCAAAAGTCTACTTTGGCTTTCGGAAGAAACGTGTGGGAGTTTAGTATGAACAATTTAAATATTTAATTAATTTATGGACATTATCATAATTTCAGTAATAGCCGCCGGAGGATTAATTTTAGGGGCTTTAATTACATTTCTGATTACAAAAATGGCGAACAAAGGCAAAGCCCAATCCATCATCAAGGAGGCAGAAGCTGAAGCAGAAGTGATCAAGAAGGACAAGATCCTTCAGGCCAAGGAGAAATTTCTTCAATTGAAAGCAGAGCACGAGAAATCGATCAACGAAAAGAACGGAGCCTTGCTGCAGGCGGAGAACAAGATCAAGCAAAAAGAACTGACCCTGTCCCAAAAAACCGAGCAGGTGCAGCGCAAAGATGCTGAAATGGACAAAATTCGCGAGAACCTGGCTCATCAATTGGATCTTTTGAATGCAAAACAGCAGGATGTGGAGAAATTCCACCGCCGACAAGTAGAGCAATTGGAAACACTCAGCGGTATGAAAGCCGAAGATGCAAAAGCACAATTGGTTGAATCCCTGAAAGCAGAAGCAAGAACGCAGGCTATGTCTCACATCAAGGACATAGTGGAAGAGTCAAAGATCTCTGCCAACATGGAAGCAAAAAAAGTTGTAATCCAGACCATTCAGAGAGTGGCAACAGAGCACGCCATCGAGAATTCCGTTTCCATTTTCAACATCGAGAACGATGAGATTAAAGGACGCATTATCGGTAGAGAAGGACGTAACATCCGTGCATTGGAAGCAGCAACCGGAATCGAGATCATCGTCGACGACACCCCGGAAGCCATCATCTTATCAGGATTCGATCCGGTGAGAAGAGAGATTGCACGTTTGTCGTTACACCAATTGGTAACAGACGGACGTATTCACCCGGCCCGTATCGAAGAGGTTGTGGAGAAAGTGAAAAAACAAATTGAAGAAGAGATCATAGAGATCGGAAAACGTACCACCATCGACTTGGGCATTCATGGATTGCACCCTGAGTTGATCCGCATGGTGGGAAGGATGAAATACCGTTCTTCTTACGGACAAAATTTATTGCAGCACTCGAGAGAGGTGGCTAACCTTTGCGCTACAATGGCGGCAGAGTTAGGGTTAAATGTGAAGATGGCAAAACGTGCCGGATTGTTACACGACATCGGTAAAGTGCCGGATGATTCACCGGAAGTTCCTCACGCTATCCTCGGAATGCAGTTGGCAGAAAAATATAAAGAGAAACCGGAAGTCTGCAATGCGATCGGTGCTCACCACGATGAAATCGAAATGACCACTTTGCTTTCTCCGATCGTTCAAGTTTGTGATGCTATCAGCGGTGCCCGTCCGGGTGCAAGACGCGAGGTGGTGGAACAATACATCAAACGTCTGAAAGATCTTGAGGCGCTTGCAATGTCCTACCCGGGCGTTGATAAAACATATGCTATCCAGGCGGGACGAGAATTGCGTGTATTGGTTTCCAGTGATAAGGTGACTGATAAAGATGCGGAAACACTGTCGTTTGATATTTCACAGCGGATCCAGACGGAGATGACTTATCCTGGTCAGGTGAAAGTAACAGTGATCCGCGAAACGAGAGCCGTGAATTACGCTAAGTAGTCAGATTGTTTTTTCGACATTTGAAATTAACGCGATCAATTTTTGACTTTATAACTTTTGACTTGAGTAAACACCGAATCATAATCGAACCAGGTACTGAAAACAGTAACTATTGGAAAGACCTCTGGAATTACCGGGGGCTTTTCTACTTTTTGGCTTGGCGAGATATTCTTGTGAGATATAAACAAACGGCGATCGGCATCCTTTGGAGTTTGATAAGGCCATTGATTACAATTGTCGTGTTTACTGTTATCTTCAATAAACTCGGAGATTTTAAATCCGGCGATGTTCCTTATGCCATCATGGTTTGTGCAGCAATGCTTCCCTGGCAGTTTTTTTCAAATGCTTTCAGTGAATCGGCAAATTCCCTTATCTCCAATTCAAATTTGCTCACCAAAGTATATTTTCCGCGATTAATCGTTCCGGCAAGTACTGTTATTGTTTGCCTGATCGATTTTTTCATTTCCTTCCTGATCTTGATCGGAATGTTTGTCTGGTATAAGTTTGTTCCCGACATCAGGATCCTTATGCTGCCGCTGTTCCTGATACTTGCCATGGTCACCGCACTTGGTACCGGACTCTTTATCGCAGCACTGAATGTAAAATACCGCGATTTCAGGATCATTATTCCATTCATCATCCAGATAGGCATGTACGTTTCACCCGTTGGATACAGTAGCAATGAGATCTACAGCCGCGACATTCCGCAGGTATTCAAATATTTATATGCGCTCAATCCAATGGTCGGAGTCATTGATGGATTCAGGTGGTGCATCATGGGCGGTAACACTCCTTTGCATGTTCCTGAATTTCTTGCTTCCATCGTGATCAGTTTGTTGTTTTTAGTTATTGGTGTAAGGTATTTCCGCCGGATGGAAAAATCGTTTGCAGATATTATTTAATTTTCTAATCAGGTTTTTGCAATGAGTAACGCTGTAGTTGTCGTCGAAAATGTTAGCAAGAGCTATATTCTGAAACATCAGAATACAGAGCGCTATACTGCATTGCGTGATGTCATTACCAACAAAGCCAAATCAGTATTTAATAAATCGGAAAAAACATTCGCCGAGCAGGAGATATTCTGGGCTCTGAACAATGTCTCTTTTGAAGTAAAGCAAGGTGAGCGCCTAGGGATCATAGGAAGAAACGGAGCTGGCAAGTCGACTTTGCTGAAGGTATTAAGCAGGATCATCACTCCGGCAAAAGGAAGGATCACAATCGACGGACGTGTAGCCAGTTTGTTGGAAGTGGGAACCGGCTTCCATCCCGAACTTAGCGGTAGGGAGAACATATTCTTAAATGGTTCTATTCTCGGAATGAGTAAATCGGAGATCCAACGGAAGTTTGATGAGATCGTAGCCTTCTCGGAAGTGGAACGTTTTCTCGACACGCCTGTAAAACGTTATTCATCTGGAATGTATGTGCGTCTTGCATTTGCCGTCGCTGCACACCTGGAGCCTGAGATCTTGATTGTGGATGAAGTGCTTGCCGTTGGAGATGCTGAATTTCAAAAAAAATGTCTTGGGAAAATGAAGGACGTGGCCGGCGAAGGTCGCACGGTGATATTTGTGAGTCATAACATGGCAGCCATTCAGAACCTATGCGACAAAGTTCTTTATTTGAATAAAGGCGAAGTGCAAATGATCGGGGAAAGCGATAAAGTGATCAGCACATATCTTCGCGGTGCAGCTGGTTCCTTTTCTATTGATCTGGTCGACAGAACTGACAGGTCGGGGAACAAAGCCATCCAATTTACTTCTGTTGCATTAAAAGATACATCAGGAAACAGTCTCGCTGCTTTGCAATGCGGAAAGGATGTTGTGTTGAGCATTCGATTCAGAAGACTGGAGAATGCTCCTGTCAGAAATTTACACATAGCGATTGGGATAGACGATGATTTCGGTCAGCGTGTTGCGTACATGAACAACGAAATTACAAATGAGCTTTTCAGCGTTGTAGAAACTAGCTGTGACACGGTGGACATTCTGATCCCGCATTTTCCTTTCAAACATGGCGGCTATACATTTGCATTGTTCGCTTCGGTGAATGGCGAAGTCGCTGATTGGGTGCAGGAAGCGGGAAGGATAGAAGTGGAGTCCGGTGATTTTTACGCTACCGGAAAACAATTGCCGGAGGGGCAAGGACAATTTTTGTTTAATTATAGTTTCAAACTTTCCAGTTAATTTGATCCGACAAACTTTAAATAGCATCAGGAAAAAGTATGAAGCTTGGCTCAGGTCAGCTTTAGTATTCTCTAAGCATGCAGATGCTAAGGTTGATATTTCAAAAAGCGGGACTTTGATATCCGGAAAGATCAGCGTTGGAAAAAATTCCAGTTTAGAAATAGCCGATGGTGTTGTTTTTTCAGGGCAGCTGACGATCGGAGAAAATTGCAAAGTATCCATCGGTAAGAATTGTTCATTCACAAACGTGTTTTTTAATGTTTCTGCGGGTTCCTCCCTGATCATTGCTGATCATTGTGTTTTCACTTCCGCTGGCTTCAGTACTTGTTCCGTAATTCTGGAAAATGGAAAATTGAAATTGCAGGAGCATGCGCACATACAAGCAGAGATCCTAGTCCGGTTCGGAGGAGAATGTGAAATAGGTGCAAGAACATCCATTAATGGAGGTTCTGAGCTCCGTTGTGAAGAAAAATTGGCCATCGGTGCATTTTGCCTCATCTCTTATGATGTTTGCATTTACGATACCAATGCGCATTCTACCGATGCTCAGGAACGCAGAGAAGCGATTTTGCGGGATGCCGTTGAATTGATCAAGCCTGTAACCAAACCCATTTCTATCGGCGACGATGTCTGGATCGGTAAAGGAGCTACCATAATTAAAGGCGTTACGTTGGGCTCTCGATCCATAGTAGGGATAAGGACGACGGTTCCTTCGGGGACTTATGGGGAAGACAGCAGAATTGTATCCGCAAAACCAGTTCAATTAAATAAATAATTTAGTATCCTTAAAAGATGATCGGAGTGTATTTGCATGGACGCATGGGAAATCAAATGTTTCAGTATGCCTTTGCTTTCAACACCGCAAAAAAGCTGAACACTTCATTTTATCTGGATGAAACGTATGCCCCGTATGCATTGAGTGAATTTTTTGAAGTAAAAAGCTTTAGTCCTTTCTACTCAAAATTCAGGAAAAGGCTCAGCAAGTATCTTGGTCCTAAAAAGATCGTGGAAATTCCAAATGCCAATTCATTCCGCTCAAACCAACCGCAATTAAACTCAGATAACGTCATCTATAACGGATACTTTCAGTCTGAACTCTATTTTCCGGAATTTCCTGAAAGGATCAGCAAAGAATTCTGCATTAAAAAAGAGTTCAGGATAAATGCGCGGAAGTTTTTGAAGATCGAGAACGATAAACCTGTTTTGGCGCTTCACATTAGAAGGTCAGATTATTTGTATTGTGGTGACGACAGCATGGGAGGAAAGGACTTGTCGCTTCCTTTGAATTATTATGAATCTTGTCTGGCTCAGGTCGAAAACATTGAAAATTACAATCTGGTCTTTGTAACGGATGACGTAGCTTACGTGAAA
>JBKJQG010000017.1:0-8427 GCA_046594925.1 Bacteroidia bacterium | reverse complement strand
TCTTCGCGAATTTAATTCACCTAGTTACCTAGTCACCTTTCACCCCTTCTTTTCGGGATTCTCAGCCAAGAAGGCTTTCCAGCCTGTATATGTTTTTTTTGTTGTTCCCGGCCTGCGTTGGAAATGGTGACACATCGCTGCTGCCAGGCCATCGGTGGCATCTAGGAATTCAGGTGTTTCCTTGAAATTCAACAAGGACTTCAGCATCGCAGCCACTTGCTCTTTCGACGCATTTCCATTACCGGTGATGGATTGTTTTATTTTTTTTGGGGAATATTCATTCACAGTAAGATCGCGGGAAAGAGCTCCTGCAATGGCTACTCCTTGTGCTCTACCCAATTTCAGCATCGACTGCACATTCTTTCCGAAAAATGGTGCCTCAATAGCCAGCTCATCAGGTTTATATTCATCAATGAGTGCAATGACTTTTTCAAAGATTTTTTTCAGCTTCAATGCCGGATCTTCCACTTTTTCCAAACGTAGCACTCCCATCACTATCAGTTCCGGTTTTGTTCCTTTGATGTGCACCAGACCATAACCCATAATATTGGTTCCGGGGTCAATCCCTAAAATTATTTTATCGGTGCTTTTCAAAATCAGGTTCTGCTTGTTTGTTAAGATTGCTAAATCGTGTGGAAGTAGGCGCTCTTTTTGCTAATATTGTGAAGAATGATCCCATCCCAAAATAAGCCTTACTACAAAGTTATAAGTCTTTTTATTAAGTCGGCCATTTTATTCTTTTCATTTTATTATATCTACGACAAGCTGAATCAGGCTCCTCTGATCTTGAGCCTGTCGGGTTTATTCTCCACTGACAATTGGCTGCTCACGATTAGTATTCTCTTACTTATGTTCCTGAATTGGGGCATTGAAACCTGGAAGTGGAAATTGCTCGTTTCTCCTCTCGAAAAAATAAGTTTCGGGAATTCACTCAAAGGTGTTTTGTCTGGTATCACTATCAGCATCTTCACTCCGAACCGCATCGGTGAATTTGCCGGCAGGGTTTTCTTTTTGGAAAAAGCAGATAAGCTCCAGGCTACGATGATGAGCCTGATTGGCAGTTTTATTCAATTAGCAGTAACTGTTATAGCCGGGATCTTTGCTTTCTTTTTTCTCGAAAAAAAATATTATGATTTTTTTCAGACCGAACAATTCATTTCTACCAATGCCTTGCTGCTCTTCTTGATCTTGATCGTCCTCATTGCTGCAGCTCTTGTTTTTGTTTTAAAAAGGCGCTCTGAAAAATTCAAGAAGTATACTGACATTTTTAAAATTCATTCTTCCAAAAGCATAAATGCTGTGATCAATTTGTCGCTGCTCCGCTATTCTGTTTTCTCTCTGCAATATTACCTTGCCCTGAAAGTATTCGGGATAAATGGGGGAGAGGTGATTGTGTTTGCTCTCATTGCGCTTACCTTTTTTGTGACTTCCGTCATTCCAACGTTTGCCATGACAGAAATTGCAACAAGATCGGGTGTCGCCATTTATTTTTTCGGGATGATCTCCGATGCGCACGCACCTATACTGGCTGCATCATTATTTTTATGGATCATCAATCTGGCTTTGCCTGCGCTTGTAGGAGCTGTATTTGTGCGTAAACTGAATTTTTTTAAAGTGTAAATATGGAACTGTTGTTTTGGGTTTTTCTTGCTACGGGTCTTGTACTGGGCATCAGCTATGTGCTGATGATCGCTTCGTATTGCTATGGCTGGAGCAGAACGGAAACAGCCCTGTCCGCAGAGGGAGTACTGGTAGATGTCACTATTATCATCGCCGCGAGGAACGAAGAAAGGGGAATCGTGTGTTGTCTGGAAGCTTTAATGGCGCAGAATTATCCGCATGCAAGCACTCAGATAATTGTGGTCGATGATCACTCAACGGACTCCACAGCAAATCTTTTGGCTTCTTTTTGCATCACTCATCCCCGTTTGAAATTCTTGAAATTGCCTGAAGGCAGCGCCGGAAAGAAAGAGGCAATGGCTTATGCGATGACTCAAGCAAAAGGCGAGTTGATCATCACTACAGATGCCGATTGTGAAATGGGAACCGACTGGTTGAGTTCAATCGTGTCTTTTTACAGAGAAAACAAATCCGAGATGATAGTGGGGCCGGTTGCTTTTCATAAGGAGAGATCCATTTTTCAGAAAATGCAGAGTCTGGAATTTATGGCGCTCATTGCTTGCGGAGGTGCTTCTCTTTTCTTCAAAAAAGCCATCCTGTGCAATGGCGCTAATTTGGCGTTTACGAAAAAAGCATTTGATGCAGTGAAAGGATACGAGGGAATCGATGGAAAGGCATCTGGTGATGATGTACTTCTGATGTACAAGATCCAGGAACTTTATCCGGGTAAAGTCAGGTTTCTGAAAAATGAAGCGGCCATCATCTATACCGAAGCAAAGGAAACGGTAGGGGAATTTGTCCGACAGCGGAAAAGATGGGCTTCTAAAGGCTTTTTTGCTTTGAATGCCGACACCAAGCGAGTTTCCCTCTTGGTTTATCTCTTCAATGCCTGGCTGGTCGTTGTTCCGCTCAGCGGCTTGCTTTGTTTCTCAAATAGCCCTTTCCATCCGATTTTTATGGTAATTTGTCTTATTCTTATCGGAATTAAATGCTTTATTGACTTTTTGTTATTATTTTTATCCGCATCTTTCTTTAAGAAGAAAGGGCTGCTACTTTTTTTCATTCCCGAATGGGTCATTTACATGGTTTATGTGGTGGTATTCGGACTGATAGGTCCGATTGGCAAGTACGAATGGAAAGGGCGCAAAACAAATTAATGAATGGCTAGAAAAGACGACAAATATTCACATTCACTTTCCTACTATGCCTGGCAGCGCTTGAAAAAGAACAAGCTGGCTATGTTTGGTCTGATTGTGATCGGGTTGTGCATGCTCCTTGCCGTTCTCGGTTTTTCAATTACCCCTGATTCTACTCCTGATGCTAATGACCAGCTGTTGGAACTTTCCAAGAAGCCTCCGGGCTTCGAAGTGAAAATGCTTCAGACTCGTAAGAATGAGCCGGCACACGATGTGAATTTTTTCTCTAAAATGATTTATGGAGAGATCAGTAACTTTCGCTCCATTCCTTTTTCCGATTATCATTACGAAGGCAACGACATTATCATCCGTGAATATACCGGGGATGAAAAGCGCCAGGGAACCGACATTCGCTACAATCTTGCTGATGCCGTTTATGCCATCGACTACAACACACCCATCGTTAACAATGTAGAAGAAGGCTATACTGAATTCTATGAGTTCGGCAGCAACACCAAGATCCGCAAAACGGTTAAGGAACTGGTTGTTGAAATTGAAAAGAACAACATCATCACCAGAAAATACATTTTGGGAACCGACCCTGCCGGACGGGATCTTTTGAGCCGGTTGATCATAGGAACACGTGTTTCTTTTTCTGTCGGTTTCGTCTCGGTTTTTATTTCCGTTTTCATTGGGATCCTGATGGGTGCGTTGGCAGGTTTTTACAGAGGAAGGACAGATGATGTGATTATTTGGATCATCAATGTTGTTTGGTCCATTCCAACTTTACTTTTAGTGATCGCGATCACCTTGGCTTTGGGAAAAGGCTTCTGGCAAGTGTTTGTAGCGGTGGGTTTGACGATGTGGGTGGAAGTAGCACGTGTGATACGCGGACAAGTCATGAGCCTTCGTGAAAAAGAATTCATTGAAGCCGGACGTGCATTGGGTTTTACTAATCTGAGAATTATTTGGCGTCACGTATTGCCCAACGTAATGGGTCCGGTGATCGTTATCTCTGCAGCGAATTTCGCGTCTGCCATTCTTATCGAAGCCGGTTTGAGTTTCTTAGGAATAGGGGCACAGCCTCCGACAGCCTCCTGGGGCGCAATGATTAATGCGCACCGTGGTTATATCATTGGTGACGCTCCTTATTTGGCTTTCCTTCCCGGATTGGCCATCATGTTCATGGTTTTGGCTTTTGTACTTCTTGGCAATGGCTTACGCGATTCATTGGATACAAAATCTATGGACGACGATCAGATTATGTATTAGGTGCGGATACCGAATAAAAACGAATCTACGAATCTGGGTATAAAAAATCCCTGTACATCTTGTACAGGGATTTTTATTTTTATGAATTGATCTTAGAAAGGAAGATCGTCTTCTTGAGTAGTAGCAGTGAATGTTTCAGCTACTCCGCTCATGTCGTTAGCAGAAGAATTACCTGCACCTGCTGTGCTTCCTTCGATTCTCCATGCTTCCAATGTGTTGAAATATTTTATTTCATTTTTCGGGCTCGTCCACTCACGTCCGCGTAAATTGAAATGTACTTTTATTTCAGACCCTACTGCGTAACTGTCGATCAGGCCACATTTGTCCTGTGTCAATTGAAAGGAGATGTGCTGAGGATACTGAGATGAATTGTCTGTCAGAACAAATTCTCTTTTTCTGAATTTATCAGAAATTTGTTGCGCTTCGCTTTTAACTTTTAAAATTCCGGTGATGTCCATTTTGCTTTGTTTTTATTTTGTTAATTGTGTTGTTTCTACTTTACGACTGGAAAGATAATAATACTTTCCATGCGTTTTCTACATTGTTAGTATCTAGTAATTTCTTTGCGACTGAATGAGCATTTTCCTTAGTTATCTCCGGATGGGCGCCCATAAACTCCTTTATCTCATCCGCTCCGGGAAGCTTTTCGGTATTGCCCAATTGTCCGAGGTTGTTACCGGTCAGAACGCTGGAATTTCGGATCGCTGCCGGAATCTGGTCCACGCCTAATCCTAAATTCAGGAGAGGTTTTGCGACTTCAAAAAGCGCATCGCCGTTGCTGCGGCTGTACCAATTGCCGCCCATTCTTGCTACTAAGTCGATTTTATGCGGATCTATGTTCTTGTTCGCGTCCAGCACCGCTTCATTCACGTGCATCATCACCACTTCGCAGATGATTAGGTTTCCTGCTCCTCCTTTGTCGCCCAGTTCTATCACCTGTTTCACCACACATTCTAACTGTGCCGGCGATTCTTTCACACGGAAAGGTTTTACTTTATGCGAGGCTACTTGTGTAAATCCGGCTTTTTCGAATTCATTCGTTCCTTTCGGATATTCCGTGCTGGCCAGGCTCACTTGCTGCACCATGTCGTAGTTCACTACATTAATGACCACTTCCGGCACTTCCTTGATGTTGTCGTAAGTGTGTTTCGTGCTTCCTGTCCTTCCGCTCCTTGCTGGAGAAAACACCGCTATTGGAGGGTTGGCACTGAATACATTGAAAAAACTGAAGGGTGCCAGGTTGGGGTTCCCGTCTTTGTCGATCGTACTCGCAAACGCAATCGGACGGGGAGCAACTGCTCCCAGCAAATAGCTGTGTAATACAGCCGTACTCACTTCTTTTGGGTCGATCGTCAACATAATTCTTAATTCTTTTGCAAAAATAAAGCTTTATTCAGCCCTCTGCTAATTATGTTATCAACGGGTGTTGATATATCAAATCGAACTTCATTCCAAGGATTATTTTGGCCGGAAGCTCTGTTTTCATTAAAAAACTCATATCTTTGCAGTCCTAAATTAAGAAAATGCGCTTTTTGCATTTTAGCTGCGGATGTGGCGTAATTGGCAGCCGCGCCAGACTTAGGATCTGGTGCCTCACGGCGTGGGGGTTCGAGTCCCTTCATCCGCACATTAATAGAAAACCCCTGTAACGTCTTTCATTACAGGGGTTTTTCGTTACTCGACTACTTCCTGATTTTTGCTGGAGTAAGGTTACAGAGTAAGGTTTTTGGGATTATTCCTCATCTTCCTGCGCCCCATCATCCGGTAAATTCAATTCTGATGCATTTCCCGGTAAACTATTATCTACTTCAGTTAAAGACTATAGTGATTACTTCTGCAAAGGATCACTAACAATTGAAAAGGCAAGAGTTGATAACAATTATCTACTCTTTAGACCGATAGGACTAAAGTTGATTGCCAAATTGTATGTGCACTTTTATCAGACAAAGGGTGGATTAGAATACTTAAAGGCGAATATTAATAAAATTAGTTTTGTCTTTCCTGAAAGTCCCTTCAATAAGGTATTGTGGAATAACGGTAAGATGGAGGCGAAAAGTGTAAACCAGACTTTCGCATACAATTTAGCTCTTTATATGTTAAAGCAAGAAATAGATCAGGCAGAATTAGAAACAAAATATCGTGAGATAATCAAAAACGATAAGGCGGTTTTGCCATCAAAGGTTAGTTAGCGTGTTAATTTGGTGATGTCCTTCAAAGAATACAAAAACGAGTTTCCGCTTTTTTTATATTCAATTTTCCCAGCAATTCTTAAATGCATAAGATCGCAGGAGGTTACCTTTAATGCTTTTATTGCATCCTTACTTTTGAGCCACTGGAGATCCTTCTGAACAGTTGTCCTCATAGCTATTTACTTATCATAGCTCTCAATTCTTTCACTATCCAAGTTAAGGAGTTGATAAATACAGAAATCTCTTCTTTGGTTGTAAATCGCCCTAAACTGATTCTGATTGAGTTAAAGGCTAATCCTTCCGATAGCCCCATGGCAGTTAATACGTGCGAGGGATCAATTGATGAGGCCGTGCACGCACTTCCGTTACTTAATGCTATTATTGGAGACTTAACATTTAGAGGGTTTGATAATCCCATTATCAATGCATCGCTGTCAATGCCAGGTAAACAAATATTCAAAGTGTTGTATAATCTTCGATCCAGTTTGCCATTAATAAATGAACCTTCGATTTGTAAAAGTTCAGCTTCTATTTCGTCCCGCAATATTTGCAGACGTTTAGAGTCAATTCGCATTTCTGTATGAGCAATTTCACAAGCTAAGCCTAAGCCAACAATTCCTGGCACATTTAAAGTGCCACTTCTTAAACCTTTTTCATGGCCCCCTCCATGGAGTAAAGCTTCAATTTTTAATTTCCTTGGCCTTTTTTGACGAATATATAGGCAGCCAACTCCCTTAGGTCCATAGATTTTATGGCCGCTAAAAGGCATTAAATCGATTTGTAATGCGTCAACGTCAACGGGCATTTTGCCCACAGCCTGCGTACCATCAGACAAGAAAAGCGACCCATTTGCTTGTACTATTTCTGAAATCGACTTAATGTCTTGAATAACCCCAGTTTCGTTATTCACAAGCATGACACAGACCAAAATTGTATCGGGTCTTATCGTTTGATTTAACAGGGAAAGATCCAAAAGCCCATCCGGCTTAACATCGAGATAGCTGACTTCGTACCCCTTTGTTTCAAGGTATTTGCACGTATCAATTACTGCACTATGCTCAGTTTTTACAGTAATAATGTGTTTCCCTTTCGACTGAAAGCTCTCCGCAACACCCTTTATTGCTAAATTGATAGCTTCGGTGGCCCCAGAGGTGAATACCACCTCGTTGGTCTCACAACCGATTAGACTCGCAATTTGCTGCCTCGCTGTTTTAATTGCGTCATTAGCGCTCATTCCAAACTGATGCGTACTGTTGGCGTTGGCAAAATTATTCGTTAAAAAGGGCATCATCCCTTCTAAAACCTTGGGATCGATTTTGGTAGTCGCATTATTATCTAAGTATATTACCTCACTTTTTGTCATATCCTGTCATTATTCCTTCACCCAATAAAGATAATAATTTTCGCATTTTATTAATGAAATGTTGATAAATCGCGATTGTGACTTTTATGCTCCAGACTTTGTCTTCAATGCCTGACAAGCAAGTTTGTGGAGACAAAAGTTCGCATTTTGATCTTCTTTAAGCAAAATGGGACACCAATATCTGACACCACTAACGTTTTAATACGATGTATTAATTCCAGAGTCCAATCAATAGTCTTCTCTCGTTGCCACTGATTTCACACTTAGCTTAAGTACTTCTTGTAGTACAAACCACTACAGGAAAAAAGTGGTTGCAACTACAAATACTGAGATTATTGTTTGATTTATCTTTAAAGAACCACATTGTAAATAATATATTCCTCAGCGAATCAAATGTATAAAGCCTTTTTTGCTGTATTCTGTATTGTCTATTCCCGTTCCGTTAAAGAGGTAAAAATACACACCGTTAGTGCATTCTAACCCTCCCGTAGTCCTTCCGTCCCAAAAATCATTTAGATTGGTTAATTCAGCAATTTTCAGCCCCCAACGATCGTATATTTTGCAGTTAAGTTCCTTTAAATTTGCTGAATTGACTTTGAATTGGTCATTTATGCCGTCATTATTAGGCGTAAATACGTTTGGGATTGAAAACACAGTATTTACGGCTGTATCGCATTTTTTTACACTGACCTCATCAATTAGAAAATAAGCTCCCTGAATCGCACCCCCGGTTGCAATGGTGTCAAAAGTAGATGTATTGTTAAAATCTCCAATAGTAATATATCTTTCTCCCCCCGAAGCAATATAAACCCATTCCAAAAGCATCCATTCTGCCGTATCTGTAAGC
>JBKJQG010000382.1:0-7218 GCA_046594925.1 Bacteroidia bacterium | reverse complement strand
CCCAACTCCCGACTCCCGACTCCCGATTTTTAATTGGTCTCTAATACTTTCAACAGCTCATCCAATTTTGGTGTGAGAATAATCTCTGTTCTGCGGTTTTTTTTGCGTGCATCGCTTGTTTTTGCAGGGTCAATAGGAAAATATTCTCCTCTGCCGGATGCGGTCAGTCGCTTTGGATCAACGGTGCTGTTCTTAGTGATGATCTTCACGATGGAAGTCGCGCGGATTACACTCAGGTCCCAATTGTCTTTGATCTCACCTTTGCCCACCATCGGCACATCATCCGTATGTCCTTCGATCATCACGTTGATGTCGATATTTTGTTCCAGGACTTTTGCTACTTTTTTTAAAGCATCAACTCCTTTTGCTTCTACCGTGGTGCTTCCAGAAGCGAATAACAAGCTCTCGTCCATGGACACATAAACTTTTCCATTCTTCTGGGTGATCGTCAACCCTTTTCCTTCGAAGCCCAAGAGTGCATCGGATAATTTTTTTCTCAACTCGTTGGCTGCTTCGTCTTTCTTTTTCAGGATGTCTTCCAGCTCCGCAACGCGTGCTTCGCGTTTTTTCAATTCAGCGTTCAATTCATCCAGACTTTTCTTCTGTGCATTCAGCTGTGCTTCCAGCAGTTTCAGCTCGTCCTGTTTTTTCAGGAGCTGTTCCTGGGTCATTTGCAGCTCGCCGGAAAGTTTTCTCGTATCTGCTAAATTGCCTTCCAGCAAACGGTTGTATTTGTCCAGCAATTGTTCGTTGATCTGATTCAGCTTGTCGTATTTCGAAGTCAAACTTCTATAGCTGGTTCCTACGATGGAAGTATCTTTCATTAATCCGGCAATGGCTTTGGTATCGTCTGCCATTTGTTTGGTCGCTTCCTTCAGCCTGGTATCACAGTCCATGCAAGATGTTTTCAGCGCTGCCAGTTCTTTTTCGGTGCTTTCTCTTTTTGCTTGTTCTTCTTCGAGTTTCCGTTGTGGAACGCAGGAGAACAGGCCGCAGGTAAAGGCGAGGATCAGGGAATATTTTAAGGTGCTTTTACGCATGTTGCTTTTGTAGTTTAAGGCATTTGTGAATACTTGGTAGTTCATTTTTCTGGTGATTTGGATTATACACAAAATTATCGAATATCCCCCGTCGGAATACGGGGATGCGGATTGTTTATTCACATAAAGGAACGATCAATTTGTTAATAATTAAGGAAGACCACAAAAAAGCCCTGCTCCATTTACCGGAACAGGGCTTCTGTATGGACACTTTAGAAGCTATTTCTGTTTCACCATCTTTTTGGTTTCGAATACTTTTCCGTCAACTACCAAAGTATACGTATAAATGCCATTGCTCAGGTCTTGTGCAAACACATTCAAGCTTCCTTTTCCTTTTTCTGTCAACTCTACAGATTGGATCAATTTCCCTTGGACATTGTAAAACAACATTTGTGCTTTCACAACATTATCAGGAAGAAAGTAATTAATTGTAGATTGTTCGGCAAACGGATTCGGAGAATTTTGATCGAGGATAATACTTTGCTCGTCTTTCAGTGTAACATCCTGAAATGCTGTTGAGCGCTGTGAATTGTTGTTCTGCTGCATGGAACTGCTGGAACAACATGAATTAACAGTTGTAACCACTTCAGCTAAGGCTTGTGACAAGCTGTCAATGGTGGATTGTTGCTCTTGCATTCCTTTTATTAGAAACGGAATTAATTGTTGATAATCGATTCCTTTGATCAGGAACGAAGGATTAATAACAGTTCCCGCGCTATCATAACTGGCCGGGAAAGTATTTTGGGTTACTAAAGTTGGTAAAATAATTTCGAGCTCCTGAGCAATTAAACCATATTGAACGCCATTGCGCAAATTCATTTGAGGATGAACAGCATGATTGTATTCAAAGGTTTTTGGCTTTAATTGTTTCAAAACTGCGATGGCATTTGAAAGCGAATCGACATTTTGTTTGATTGTGATGTCAGAAGGATAAGTTAGGCCGTTTATGTATACATCTCCGTTAAAAAACCCTGCATAACTGTCGCTCACCGTTCCGCCGCCCGTTTGAACCGCTTCCCCATAGATTCCATAATTTGTTGTACCTGAAAATGCCTGACCAAATACACCGACCGCAATATCTCCACCCGTGGCAACACCGTTAACTCCTATATTCTGGTTTTGTGCGCCTGCTGCATCGCCTCTAGCTCCATAATTGATCAATGGATTATTTATGCTTGAAGTTGCCTGAAATAACCCGCCGTAATTTGAGGAATTACTTTCACTTGCATGTCCTTCCACCCCGTAATTGGCCCTTGTTGAAATATACCTCGCTTCGCCATACACGCCCGTTGTTGTTAACGTGGTAGGAGATTGCTGCAATGCAAGTCCCTTTATGGCATAAGGACCGTTTGCAGTGAAGTCGCCTCCGATAGAAACGGGGTCGGTATTGTTAACCAGAACCGCAGTGCTGCCGGTGGTTGTTGACGATTGAATCACATGCAGCTTCGCGGCAGGAGAACATGTCGTTCCTATACCAACATTGTTATTCGTCACTCCTTGTCCGGAAAAAACAAAATTAAAATTATTTAAAGGTATTTCCCAACTTGCTGAGAGAGGATTTGGCGTTAATGGACAGGCATTTCCCAATGTTGTTGCATTATTTCCTGGGACATAGATCACATCACCATTCAGATCAACAGACAGAAAACCCGTTCCGGGATTCGCTATTGGCAGTGTAGTAGAATGTAAATCTCTTAAACGCAATCCACTTGATCCAACAGACCCTGCTGGTGTTGGATTGAATCCATTCACTCCTGCGTCAATTTCCAATTTATTTGCCGGAGCAGCGGCGGCGCTTGAAAGTCCAATACCAACATTTATGTTATTATTTCCAAGGATCATTTTATTGCTCGCGGTAACAATTGCAAACGAACCAATTGCAGCAGCATTGATAAAAGGTCCTCCGCCACTAACATCAGCTGAATTTCCGATAAGTGTATTATTACTTCCCGTATTGTTGAAACCTGCAGCATCACCAACAGTCGTATTGTTGTTTCCAGCGACATTACTGAATCCTGCTGCGTTGCCAACCAGCACATTCCCACCGCCAGAATTATTGTTATTCCCAGCCGATCGACCAACAAAGACATTGTTTGCCCCTGTCAGACTATTACGACCAGACTGATCACCAATAAATACGTTAAAATTTCCGCTAATATTGGAAAACCCGCTGGTATTTCCAATAAATGTATTCATCTCACCTGTTGTTGTTGAAGTACCGCAAGCAAAACCAACAAATGTATTTTGTCTGGCAGTCGTGTTGGATTCACCGGCCTTGCTTCCGACAAAGACATTCCGATTACCAGAAATGTTATTTAATCCACTATTGGACCCCACAAATGTGTTGTCGAATGCAAGAACAGTCAAAAACCAGAACCTGAATTATTTCCGACAAATGTATTTCTCACAGCTACAGTATTATTTATTCCGGCATTGTTTCCTACAAAAGTATTATTAGCACCAGTTGTATTTGCAGCTCCAGCATTTGATCCCACAAAAATATTTGTAACAAGTCCATTTTGCCCTCGCCACATAGTCATTACATCGCCTATCATATAACCATTATTCTGAGGTCCGTTAGTGACATTAATATTTCCGCTTTGAACAGTTAATAGCTGACTTGGTCCAGCAGTATTGATTCCTACAAAACCAGTAGTGCCTTGAATGGTCATTCTCTGAAATAAAGGCCCCGTCCCACCAGCAAAAAAGTTTATAGATTGATTAACTAGATTGTTGCGAATCTGAAGGTCGCCTGGGACACCAGCGTTAAAACCCAAAAAATTAATTCCAGTTCGGATGTTAGTAGGCGTTCCGCCCTGTCCAAAGACCGAAATTGAAATTATGCTCAGCATAATAATAAGGTAGGTGTGTTTTTTCATGATTTTGTTTTTAATGATTAATTATGATTTTGTGGAATATATTTTTTGTTTGAATTATATAAAGCCCAGAAGGCCAAGCCGAACAGTTAAACGAAGTATCATTATGATTGGTCTCTTCATTGATTATTTCTCTACCTAGCGAGTCAAATATCTTTATTACTGATGGCTTTTGCCCAAGTCCACTAACATTAAAAGTATTTATTGCTGGATTTGGATAAATGTTAACCTCATTCAAAGGGTTAATTTCGCTTATTTCAGTTACATAATTTAAAGAATAAAGTGAATCAGTGCTTAAACAAACCTCATCAATATAATAATAACCAATATTTCCACTTTGGAAATTTAAAGTACTTGTATTCGTATCATCAAAAAAATTACCTAGCATAATGTATTGATATGCTGAGTCTGCTATAAAGGAACCAGAAAGTCTTGTCCAGCCAGAAGTGTCGGAAATAATAGCATTTGAATAAAAATGAGCTGTATTATTAATTGAAACATTGGATTGAGGAATTGTGCTCATTCTTACCCCCAATTTATTTGTTGCATAAGAGATGAAAAAATTGCTATCCGCACAATTCACTTTAAAGGAAACAAAATATTTTTGAAAAGCCGTTAAAGGTGCAGTTAAGGAACCTATTATACATTCTCTGTAAAAAGTGCTGGCATCGTAAGTATAAAATCCACAGTAAGCATTACCTTGAGCAGCATTCTGATAACCAAATGTATTGGTAGGAATTTGGAAATAGTTAAAAGTTGCACATGTATTAAAATAGTCTGGAGTGCCTTTGCAAGTATCCCAACCCGTTGCTTTATAAACATCACCGCCTGTGTTATCTGGACAAGCGGTGTACGCTTCAAACGAAGGATTTACAACTAAGTTTTGAGCCTTCACCATCAGAGAAAATAAAACACAAAAGGAGAGTAACAGTTCTTTCACATAGCCAAGTTAAAACTATTTATGTTAAAAGCAAATGTTCTGAACTTTATTTCTTCATCGCCTTTGCATCAAGTATCCTGTTCGCATCAGCAACGCTTATTTTGATGGAACAATGGGGCTGAATCGAGTAGAGTATCTTTTTTGCTGTTTCTGGTCGGATAACAAGTGTAAGTTTTTTCATGGTACTTCTTTTTCAATAAATATCTGGTTGAAGCGATGCTTTCAAAAATAATTTTCATAAAATAATCAAGTGTTTGAACGGCTCATGATACAGAAGTCCCGAAAACACTATTAAAAACAGCGTTTTTCATTTTTATAGTCGCTTTGCCATCAAAAAAACGGAACAAAAAGGAACAATAGAAGTACGTTTAGGAACAATAAAACGGCTATACCTTCCCAGTAGGAACGTGTGCAATTTCTAGCTCAAAAATTCATAAAAATTTTTCAAGCCACATCATACCCCAGTAAAATCAACATCGGAAATCCGTTATGGAAAGAGCGGAAACGAAAAACCGTTCTTGACTCGGCAATCTAACGGGAGTCCCCCTCCCATAGCAGTGAGTCCCCCGCTTACGTAACGGGATTGGTTCATCTTAGGTATCATTCACAAACATATTACTCCATCTTATCTTATTGATTCTATCCTTGTTTTTGTGGGTTCTGAGAACAGAACTCACTATCCTAATCACATTGACTATTGTAGAAATAAAACGCTCAGAAATCGCCTCTGTTGGCATTTCGTGCTGAAGGGATGAAACAGGCTCAACCTCATCTAGTGGTATGTGCTTTATTGGGAACAATCTATTTCTGGTTGCACCAGCTTGTTTTCGTAGATAAACATTGATTAGGTTATCAAAGTCGTATATGACCTTTCCCACGATATTGTAGCTCTTTAGCTTGGATTGTACTAATTTGAAATCCGAAGCTCTCATAATGAGATGAGAATGGAACCCGTCAATGTATTCAGAATAGTTATATCGCTTGCTTGTTTTAAAATTCTGCTCCAACACCTCAACATACTTACATCCCTTAAATAATTCAGCGGTCTTATCGCTAACCTCCTTATGATTGAGGGTAAGCTCATACGGTGTGTAAGTAACAAATATTAATACCTCATCCTTATCAAATGTTGTTCTTACATAAGAGTTAAGTATATCCGTGAAATACTCTCTGAACTCCTGTGGTGATTGTGTTACTTCATTAGTCTTCAATATTTGTTAAGTCTTTTTTATTGACAGGACACACCGATACTTATAACGAATCGGCTGAAACCCGCTTTATTGCAATAAAAAAAGGGTTTGGCATTTAAGCCAACCCTAATTCCAACTTCACACTATCTCACCCTTTTTTCTGTATAATGAATACGAAATTTTTAAAATAAGTCAATAGAGGTCAGCTCAATTTCTGACCAAATGCCTCTGAAATACCTATTGTATAAGGAAAAAAAAATTAAATTAATTCAGCTCTCCAAGAGTTAGCGCCATCCCAATAAATCAAAAACCTCTGAATCCCAGGATTTACGGGCTTTTTGTTGTTTTCTAATTCCTGGCCTGGTACTTTTACAACGTAATAATCAATCTCATTTTAACATGACTACCCACAACTATCTAACAACCTTCTTACAGGAAAAAGAAATCCCATTTCAGATTTTTGAGATTCAGAGCGGTGATGGAACAACCCACTTTGTTGATACAGAAGTTATAAAAGAGAATATTCTTAATACAGGTCTTTCAGAAAAAATTGCCATTGCCAACACACTTAAAAAAATCGACTACTACAATGCAAGTGTTACGGATTACTTCAAGTTCCTTGCTAAAGTGCTAGTAAAAAATTACAGTAATCCGTTATAGAACAAGGTAAACCTTATCGCATAACATGAAAAAGCATGAAAACAAGGCTGAAACCCAGCAAAACGCATCAAAAATACCGATACCCTTTTTTTATAACACTAAAATCAAAAACATGAAAATACCAGTAGCAATTTTCGGCAGAGTAAGTTCAGAAGAACAGGATTTTCAACGCCAAATTTCAGATTTACAAAAAGTAGCCGACAAAATGAGCTACGAAGTTGTAACCATAATCACCGAAAAAATAAGTGGAGCGAAGACCAACGAAGAACGTAAAGGCATTCAACAGCTTTTACAGGGTGCTAGGAACAAGCAATTCAAAAAGGTGATGGTTACAGAGGTTTCAAGGCTTGGACGCTCTACCATTGAAACATTGAAGCTTGTGGAAGAACTACACTCGTTAGGTATCAGTATATACTTGCAAGACCTAAACGCTGAAACGCTCAACGAAAAAGGTGAAACAAGTTTTCAAACTGAAATCATGTTACATATGCTTTCCCTGTTTTCAAAAAATG
>JBKJQG010000129.1:0-5051 GCA_046594925.1 Bacteroidia bacterium | reverse complement strand
GCCCCTTTTTCCTTTTACACAATTAACCCAATTTACCCCTTGAACGTAGAAATAATTACAATAGGAGACGAAATACTCATCGGACAAATCGTAGACACGAACTCTGCGTTCATTGCTCAGTTGTTAAATCTAAACGGCATGAGTGTTAAGCAGATTTCTTCTGTTTCCGATGACCGCGAACATATCCTGAAGGCTTTAGAGGAAGCTAAGAATAGAGCTGACATTATTCTCATCACGGGCGGACTGGGGCCAACAAAGGATGACATCACAAAAAAAACACTCTGCGAATATTTTAAAACTACCATGCGCTTTGATGAAGGTGCTTATCAGGATGTTGTGAACATCTTTGCTACCTTCGGAAAGGAGGTCACACCGATCAATAAATTGCAGGCAGAAGTACCCGCCAATTGTGAAGTCATTCATAATTACAATGGGACAGCTCCATGTATGTGGTTCGATGTCGACGGAAAGATCTTCGTTTCCATGCCTGGTGTTCCTTATGAAATGAAGGCTTTGATGAAAGAACAGGTTGTTCCGAAATTAAAGGAGCGTTTTGAATTCCCTTCTATTTACCACAAGACCATTTTAACGCAGGGAATAGGGGAGTCGGCTTTGTCGGAATTGATCTCTGATTGGGAAGACAGTCTGGCTAAGATGAGCATCAAACTAGCTTATTTGCCATCTCCCGGAATGGTGAGGTTGCGTTTGAGTACAAAAGGAAATGACGAAGCAGCATTGATCAAAAATGTAGAACAGAAAATTGAAGAAGTAAAACCTCAAATAGTAGACTACATATACGGATACGAAATCTACGGAGAAGAAAAAGAGACGCTGGAGATGATGGTGGGAAAAATACTAAAAGAGAAAAAGAAAACCATCTCGACAGCAGAAAGCTGCACAGGAGGATACATTTCTCATCTGTTGACCAAAGTTCCAGGCAGCTCGGAATATTACATTGGTTCAGTGATTTCTTATGCTTATGAAATAAAAGAAACCGAACTGGGTGTTCCTCACGATATTATTATTAAACACGGAGCCGTATCTCAACCCGTTGTGGAACAAATGGCTAAAGCCATTCGCGAAAAATACAAGACGGACTTTTCCATCTCTGCTTCCGGCATTGCCGGTCCCGGAGGAGGAACCGAAGAAAAGCCAGTTGGTACCGTTTGGGTCGCGATAGCGACTCCGACGAAAGTGATCTCCGAAAAGTTTTTGTTTGGCGCTGACCGCGAAAGGAACATTCAGAAGACGGCCAATGTAGCCTTGAACATGCTGAAGAAAGAGTTGGAAGGGTAGTTTATCCTGTTTTCTTTTTTTTGTCACGCCAGATCTGAACAGAAAAGGATAGTGTGAATCCCCATCCACCGGCTAGTTTTCTAGCGGCTCCATCTTCACCGTCTTTGGAAAACGGCCCCTTCCGGTAAGAAAAGTGATGGTCCCCTAATACTGTATTATACGTTACCGTTGTATTGAATACCATTATTCCATTTTCATTTTGCGGATCGAGCCTCTTGTAATTGAGTCCAATGCCGGCCAATAAGTAGTCGGATGGAGGTATGTAATAACTTTCTTGCCCGCCGGAATCGTGATTTTCATAGTTGACTATTGTGCGGGAGGATCGTCTGTAGGCCAGGTCGGTATTTACGAATAACCTGCGCTTAGAAAAGAAATTGAGTTTGCTACCGCAAAAAATGGCAACACCTCCTGTAAAAATCCCATAGGAAGGAGCTATGTAGAAATCAATGTGCCTGTTAGGATGATAGCCAACTGCTATGAAAGTTGTTCCAAGTCCCCCTTTTACTGTATTTCCCATCGTGCAGGACCATGCACGCTTTCCTTTTAAGGTGTCGGGGTTTGAACGTTGTCCGTAAGCATATTCGGCGGCCGAAAAGAAAAGGGCAACAACGAAAAAGATTCTCATGAATGTTTGGTGATGGAAAGTTGTACTTCTTGCAAACATTTAATCAACAATTAATAATTTTCCATTGACGATTTTTCCATCCTCCTGAACAACCTGATAATAATACATTCCTTCGCTAAGGTTTTCTCTTTCAATGGCTACCTTGTCTCCTGAAAAAGAAAGACATCTCACCTTCCTTCCAGTTGAATTGAATAAATTCAAAGAAGCATTTTTTAGTGTGTGATTTAATTGTATGCTTGTTGACTTTGAAAAAGGATTTGGAAATGCAGTACTGTTTCCCTGTTGCTCGATGTCATTTAACCCTAAAAAGATGTTACAGGAACCGCCCGCAGTGGGAACATAACGGACGTCGTTCAAGCTGAAACAAATAAGATCACAGGTTCCTGATAAAAAAATTTCATCGAATCCTTCAATAAGCCCCGCAGAACTTCCGATCCCTTCGTATAGGAAGAGACTGCTGGTCCCACTTAGAGAATACTTTTTACGGAATCCATAAGGTGTGAAAATACTGTCGATAGCGGTCACAGTAATTATTTGAGCTGCAGGATGTGAATAAGAAGGAGGTAAGGTGTCACCGACATTCAGGTTGAAATCATACAACAATTCTTCTGTTGTGTTTCCTGCTTCAACAATATACATCTGCTTCCCGGCCGATCTTAAACAACACGAAGGGCCAGTGTTGATGAAGTTTGTAGAGCTGGTAGGGTTACACATTGAATTTATCGTTTCGTGGATTCCTTTTTTAAGGATCTTTTTATAGGTAAAAGAGCCTATGACCGTATCTCCTGTTTCATTGTAATTGTAAACGTCGTGAAAGCCGAAACAATCCATGCCCGAATAAACATGCAGATCGATTTTCCATTGGGGATTGTTCAAAAAGTAAGTGTTCACCTGCCCAAGGCATGCGTGTGCGATAAAAAGTAGAAGGACGAGGAGGTTGATCTTTTTGCCCATGATTTATTGTTTTATTAATTTGATGGAAACTTTTGGTTTGTGTTTCCGGCTGATTGCATTTATTCCCTTTGGAAAAGTGCTCACACCAATTTGTGATGCTTTCGAAACGGTCGGAGTCAGCATCCTTTTTTTGAACTAAGTGAATAAGCGTATTCTTTTTTTTCTTTAATGTTCTACAAACATACATAAATCAGACTGTTTGCCGGGTATTGAAAAATGTAAAACTCCGGATTCTCGCCGCCGCCGATAGTAGAAAGGATTAGAATCTTTATTTCTGCGAACTTATATGATACTGTTTAGTAAGGTAAATATAATCGAATAAAAGTTTAAAATCAAGATTTAATTGATTGTCAATTGTTCTACATTTGTTGTGTAAACGGAGGATTTTAATGAGCGAGTCAAAAAGCAAAGAAGCACTTTTAGAGAAAATCAAACAGCTGGAGCAGGAAAATGCGATGCTGAGAAGAGACTTTTCCTCCGTGGAGAAAGGCAATACAGTCAGTGTCCCGGATGCCATAAAACCAGTGTTCGACGAAGCTCAGAAGACTGTTGGTGAATATTTTAGGAATCTAAAAATGGACCCTACTCGGGGCACTATCGAAATAAACGACCAGCGTTATGTCTTAGTAAGGGCTTCTGCATTGTCGAACGATTTTTTAAATACCATTCAGCAATTGTATGCAGATAGGGGAGAGAAGGAAGCCGTTTCCATCGGCAAGAATTTTCTGTTTGACATTGCCCACGTAATCGGGATGAACGATGCAAAGAATTTTCATCAAAAAATGAACCTGAAGGATCCGATCGCCAAATTATCAGCAGGGCCTGTTCATTTTGCATACTCCGGCTGGGCTTATGTGGATATTCTACCCGAAAGCACGCCTTCACCGGATGAGAATTGTTATCTGATCTACCAACATCCCTTTTCTTTCGAAGCGGATTCCTGGATCCGTTCGGGAAAAAAATCTGAGACACCGGTCTGCGTAATGAACGCCGGCTATTCTTCCGGTTGGTGTGAAGAGAGTTTTGGCATTCAATTGACTGCAGTAGAAGTCACCTGCAAGGCAAAAGGCGATGAGCATTGCACTTTTATCATGTCGCCTCCCAACAAGATACAGGGGCATCTGGATCGCTTCGCTTCGGGATCAAAACAGGCCCTGAATAAAAAGATTATCTACGACATTCCAACTTTCTTCGAAAGGAAAAAAGTAGAAGAGGAGATGCGGAATGCTCGGAAAAAGGCAGAAGAATCCGACAAGGCTAAATCTGAATTCCTTGCAAACATGAGTCACGAGATCCGTACTCCAATGAATGCGATCATTGGCTATGTGGATCTGATCCTGCAAGACAAGGTCTCTCCGGAACACAGGGAATACCTGGAGACCTTGAAGAATAGCGGTAAATTGTTGCTGAATCTGATCAACGACATTCTGGATGTTTCTAAAATAGAGGCAGGGGAGTTGGTGATAGAAAGTGCAGCTACTTCTCTGAAAGATCTGGTCGACGAGAAAGAAACATGGATAAAAAGTGTGGCCTTGAAATCCGAACAAGATGTTTACATCCTGAAAAGCTATTCTGACTCTATTGCAGATGAAGTCTACCTTGATCCTTCGAGGCTGCAGCAGGTATTGAATAACTTGCTTAGCAATGCCATCAAATTTACAAGCAAAGGCTCAATAGAATTCGGAGTTGTTTTGAAAGATAAAGACACGTTGGAGTTTTATGTGAAAGATTCGGGTATCGGAATAAATGAAAATGATCACAAGAAAATTTTTGAGATGTTCGGGCAAGCGGATGCATCCAGCACGCGAGAACACGGTGGCAGCGGTCTCGGATTGACGATTTCTAAGAAATTGATCGAGCTGATGGGAGGAAAGATCTGGGTAGAATCTGTGAAAGGAAAAGGATCTATCTTCTTTTTTACTTTGCCCTATAAACCTGTTCAGGCAGCGACAACGAAGACAGTCAAATTTGAAAAGGCACCGGAGATCGTAAAGGACAAATTGCTACTCGTAGAAGACAATCTGATTAACCAAAGGCTGACAAAACTTATTCTCGAAAAAGCAGGATTTGAAGTGCTGACAGCCAATAATGGACAAGAAGCGGTGGATTATTACAGAAGTGGAAAAAAATTCAAGGTGATCATCATGGACATTCAATTGCCAGTATTAGACGGGTT
>JBKJQG010000261.1:0-24240 GCA_046594925.1 Bacteroidia bacterium | reverse complement strand
ATTAAATTCGCGAAGACCCGGCTGATCCGCGCCTGCACTAAACATAAAGAAAATACTGAATTTACAATTTGGATTTGATCCGCTCCGCCATCGCACTGAGTTCTTCGGCGGTGGGTTTGATCTTAGCTTGGGTAAAATTCACGTCATTAGCAGAATTCATGGGCACCAAGTGCACGTGTGCATGAGGGACCTCGAGTCCGATTACCGTCACCCCTATTCGTTTGCAGGGAACCGCCGCTTTCTGCGCTTTGGCTACTTTTTTTGCAAAGACCATCATTTCCGACAACTCCGAATCGTCCATGTCGAAGATGTAATCAATCTCTTTTTTAGGCACCACCAACACATGGCCGTGCACCAATGGAAAAACGTCTAAAAATGCAAGAAACCGGTCATTTTCGGCAATTTTATGGCAGGGAATCTCTCCCTGAATGATCTTGGTGAAAAGGCTTGCCATTGACTAACGGGAGAGGTCTACGATTTCGAACTTTATGACCCCTGAAGGAACCGTAATGTCGGCGAAGTCGCCTACTTTTTTGCCCAGAAGGCCTTTTCCGATCGGAGAATCCACCGAGATCTTTCCTGCTTTCAGGTCGGCTTCGTTCTCTGCCACAAGGGTATAGGTCATCGTAGCTCCGTTGGCTACATTCTTGATCTTCACTTTCGACAGAATGAGCACCTTGGACATGTCCAGGGTGGATTCGTCGATTAGGCGGGCATTGCTCAATATTTCTTCCATCTTGGAGATCTTCAGCTCCAAAAGGCCTTGTGCTTCTTTTGCAGCATCGTACTCGGCATTTTCGGATAAATCGCCTTTATCTCTTGCTTCTGCTATCTGCTTGGAAATATAGGAACGGTCGTGCACCTTTAACTGATGCAATTCATCCTTTAATTTCTTTAAGCCTTCTTCTGTAAAATAAGAAAGTGTTGACATAGTTCAATGTGTTGGTTAAAACAGAAAAGAATCCCGCCCCGAATACTCGGGGCGGGACTCATTTTCTAATAATACAAATATAATAAATTTTATTTAAATCAAAAAAATTACAACTTCTTACTCTGAATCAAGGTCGCCAGCCCGCAATACACCGAACCATTTGAGCGTTTTCTCCCCGACCCCCGGAACCTTAATGTGGATGATGTACATACCGCTGGCGACTGATCGTTCATGTTGATTTTTCAGATCCCAATCCAGGGAGGTTTTGGGATCGTCTTTGTTGAATTTTCTGATCAAGGTGCCGTTCAATGAATAAATGTAGACCTCGCATTTCTCCGGAAGGTTGGTGATCTTGGCGAGGTGCTCCAAAGCTCTTTTCTCGTATGCGGAGTATGCATAATATGGATTCGGAACAATGTTGATCAGCTCCAACGCATTTTCAGCAGTGACCGCATCATTCAAGTGTGTTTCAATGTCGGAAGTATTGAAAGTATACATCGGCCAGTTCACGTTTTGTGGACTCAATGCCGTATCTGCTGTCGTTAAAGCATTAGTCGTATAGCCGCGCTGATAAGCTTTCGTCACACGCAACCTAATTTTTACATCCGATTCGAACAAGGCATGGCCCGGAATCGCTAACGGAATATTCACCCACATGGCATCCCAGAACACTTCACGTTTGTATGAATCGCTTGTTCCGGTAGAAGAAAGGATAAAAGTTGTGTTCGCTACTTCAAGCATGTCGTGGACAACTTTGCCCTGATCATACCGGGGAACATCCTTGGGTGCATTTGGCAAATACGTGTCCGTAGCCGAATAAAGGGCATCGCCGTTGTGACCGAAAATGTATACGTAATGTTTTCCACCGAATACAGGTTCACCGGAAGAAGTATATTTCAAGGAAGTAGGGTTCCATCTCATGTCCTTTCCGTTTTCGGACTCCAGCCAGGAGTCTTCGCCAAACGCCATGTTCAGACGTTCGCCTGTTTCCATATTGATAGCATAGCCGGGAAACCAGCCCATGCCCGTTGTTCCCACGAGGTTTCCTTCGGTTGCATTGTATCCGCCATCACTCGCATCATTTCCTTGTTTATCGACCGATGCCTGATTCCGCATCATGAGCTTTCTGGCACCGCCAACGGATAAGTTGTGATCATCGCATTCTTCCAGCACGGGACAGCGGGTCCAGAGCGACTTATCGTTCGTGATGACCACGTCCACCGAAGCCAGATTGCTCAATTTGTTTTGTGAGATCTGATTCGGAAATGCGGGAGCCGCTTTTGCATAAATGCTTGTGGCGCTCGGATCGGTAAAGCTTCCGCTCAGTCCGGTTGCACAAACACGGTAAGGTGCCCAGGTCTTGCCCAAAATATTCTCAAAATATTGATAAGGATCTGTATTCGTACCCAGATAATCGTGGAATACGGGATCGCCACCTGTGCTCACACCGGAGCGGATCCAGTTGGCATACGTCTCACCTTCTTCATCCGGCAGTCCCGTAAGCCAATGTTTAGTATCATCCGAAAATGAAACCGTTGCTTCAAGGAAGCCGCCATTCACCGCAGTGGCCAAAAGCGGATCTGACGCATAAGCTACGTTCACCGAGATTCCCCAGGTTGGAATGGAATAAGAAAGTGAACCGGAAGTCTGCCCGTTGATGATCTGTTCGTTGGAAAGTGCTATGGTCTTATCTGAAATAACCGTTACACCCGTTGTCAGATTTTTTAATTTCCACGTTGCTGCAGAAGTCAGTCCATACAACTTAAATTCAAACTCATTGTCCGCTGGCACCAGTAAAGGATCGATCACTTTGATGTTCACCGGCCCACGATTGGGCTGATAAACTGGATTCAAGGAACGCGAACTTGTTCCTAAGATCTCCGCTACACTTTCAGAACTCAGATCCAAAATGTTACCGCCGTTCCCGTGTCCTTCGATGCGTTTTAATTTCACACCCGTTCCGTAGCCCGACTGATGATTGGTTCCTCCTGATTCCGGTGAAGGAATGTGAGGAATCGCTGAGTGACTGAATTTACCATCTGCGAATTTCGTACTCGAAATAAAAGGAAGATAGTCTTTGGGTATGGAAAAATCAGGGTTCTCCAGGGTGGGAGAATAACCGTAAGCGATTATTGCATAATAATAAGTTTTATGATTCACCAGTTTAGGGTTTCCTGCTGCGAATTTATCTTCGGTGATAGAAACAGAATGTGAAATGCCAAGATCTGCACCGTTCACCATTTCCTGCGGCACCATGGCTTGCAGCAAAAGATCATTCTCATAGTTCACGATCTGCTTCGTCCCATCCGCAATGTCGCACTGAAAAACGATCCTGGCCTTGTCGACATTGTAAAGGTCGGCTGAAGAAACAGTCTCATCTTTCAATTGATAAACAACGTAGCCTTGAAACTTATAAAGAGCGTCCGCACCGGTTGACAGATCATAATCTTCGGAATAATTTTCGTTGAAATTATTATAGTTGGAAGGATTGGTCCAGGAAAGAATCAATTCATTTTGCAATTCCTGAATGGAAAGAGCAGGAGCATCGGGTCCCGATAAGAGGTTGTTGAAACAATCATTGAAAAGATCCTGAGCATAAGAATCCGCGCCTTTCATCAAAGTCACGGAAGCAAGGTTTCCGCCGTAATGTGCGCGAGCCCAGACAAGGCCAGTGGTGACGGCATTGATGCCTCCGGGCTGTAAAGTAAAAGGGCCGGCACTTTGCACGAAGCGTCTGTCGCCCGGAACATTGCCGATGATGGCCTCGTCCCATGGAAGCTGAGGAACCATGTTCGTCCCAAACCCCAAAGGATCGGACTCGCCCGGAAATAGGTAATCACAAGCCACTCCCGTAAGATGTCCGTTCCCGCCATAAGTCATCGAAGTATTATCCAACCAACGGGCTTTCACCCGAAAATAAAAATCCTGATCAGTTTGCGGATTAGAAGTCACGGAGCCGTCATCATCCCAGAATATGAATTTCGACATCCCAAGTCTTTCATTGTCGACAACACCATCACCGTAATGCTGGTAGCTAGCAGGTTTACTGCTGTAAGCATCATCAATACCATTCGGATCAGCATAAGGCCCTTCAAAAAAATCGAGGCCTATCGCTGGTGGATTGGCACCGTATGGAATTTGTCCGGCCGGAGGATTATCATCCACCATGTCGCCGTTGTAGCAATAGCCCAAGCCCAAGCCAACGTCACAGCCGACATAATCGTCGGAAGCAGAACCCAAGTCGGCATCTACGTAAACACCAAAATACATGCTGTCCAATCGGAAAGAAGATTTGTTGATCAGGGTATAATTGTAAAAAGTCATGTCGTTGACCGGATCGTTTGTCTGAAAAGCAAAAGCCTGGCACTGAACTTCCAAACCCATGGAAGGGCCACCTGTTTCGGAGTGACTATTTCCGTTGTCGTTGATCACCCAAAACAAACATTGATCACCACGAAGTTTAGCATCACAAGAGGTTTGCCCAGCAGGACGGCTTCCGTTGCCCAGCCAAAAATCAGGATAATCGCCACCTGCAGGATCGTATATGCCATTGGAGTTAGCATCGTAATAAGGAGCAATGGATTGTCCTGCAGGACCGGTAGCCGGCCAGTTCATGATTACGTCCATAGCCAGCGGATCGGTAGGATTCACGCCCACTGCTCCTGCTTTGTACCAGTCGATGTATGTTTTTACGTCTTGTTTATTAATTTTAAAGATCTTGTCCCAAGCCAGACAAGTCATGGCATCGGTTGTGCCGGATGCGTTCAGCGGGCCGGGCCAGTAATCATTTCCGGTTTGACGATAGGTCATTGCAGCCATCTTTATCATTCCCCCGGCATCCACTCCACCGATCCACAGTCCCCCAGCAAACATCGAAGTAGGGCTGCTTGTTCCCGGCGCGCCTTGGGGTACATGATAGCCTCCGTCCGTCAGGTTCCACCACA
Source organism: Bacteroidia bacterium (assembly GCA_046594925.1). Lineage (GTDB taxonomy): Bacteria > Bacteroidota > Bacteroidia > 2-12-FULL-35-15 > 2-12-FULL-35-15 > 2-12-FULL-35-15. The sequence continues at coordinate 19,365 of JBKJQG010000261.1, read as the reverse complement.
TATCGCCTCCGTTCAGGATCGTTGCCCTCACGTTATTTATGTCCAGGTCTGCTTGTGCAGTAGCCTCAGCGCAAAAGCTCATCACAGAGGATTGACCTTGAGAAGTTGCTGTGCTGATCACAAACCAGCCCACAGCAACAACTACCTTTAATTGGTTTTTCATGTTGTCGGTTTTAGCAAAAAAAAAAGAATCCCCAACAGATGGGGATTCTCTCATGTATTAAAAACAATAAATTTCTTGCAGGCGTTTATCCTGCGGATGCTTTACAAGTTGATCCTTGCTCCAAGTGAATGAGTCCCTTGGAATGGATCGGTTGCTCTGTATGAATAATCCAAAGCGAAAGTGGATTTGTTTTTACCGAAAGGGATCTCAACTGTGAAACCTGCACTAGGGCCGGTGAAAACAGTTGTTCTCTTGTCCTTGTTACGGATGTCTTTCTCATGGCAATAACCTACGCGTACCATCAACATGTTCTTCCAAGCATATTCCAAACCGATCTTGATGTGGTTTTTTTCGAAAGAGTTAGATGTAAAAGCACCCATTGCTGTTACTCTGTGTGTTTTCATGGTAGCGCTGTCCTTCTTGATGTAGTAGTCATAACCCACACCGATGTTCAACAAAGAAGGCAACTCGAACTGAGCTGATCTGTTCTCTACGGTATAAGTTGTTCCTGTTGTACTTCCAGGGATTTCAGCTTTCATGGATAAACCATCACCACTAAATTTCATACGGGGCCCTACGTTCTTCAAGGCGATCCCGAAATGGATGTGGTTGTATTTTCCGGCAACATACTGGATACCTGCATCAAAAGCAATTCCTCTTGCAGCAACGTTCGCTGTTTTTTCAGAGATCACTTTCAAAGCAACACCTCCAAAGATGTTATCAGAGAATCCTTTTGCATAAGACAAACCCACATTTACGAATTGAGGAGAGAATGTACCCAAACCACCTTCCGGATTTTCAACCGTAGTGATCTCGATGTCCCCGAAATCCATTGACATAATGGAAAGACCAATAGCTCCAGTTTCACCCACACGTTGTGTCAAGCCGAAAGCATTGATGTTGATGTCTGTTCCTTTCAACCAGTTGGTACGGGCAAACATCAATTCCGTTTTCTTAGTGAACGCTGTTCCTGCAATGTTCATGAAAGATGCTTCCAGACCTTTTGCGGAGGATACGTTTGAACCAGCCCATCCTGAACTTCTTGCCCAAGGGTTGATCAACAATTCGGTTGCACCCGCCTGACCGGCACGGTCAGGGTTACCTGCTAATAGTTGGGTTGCCGGAGCGAAGAATAATCCTGCAAGGACAAGTGGTGCTATTTTACTGTATTTTTTCATATCTCAATATTTATGAATCTTTATTCTAAACAATTTTTATTTTCAGACTAGTAGGAATCCAAATCCGTTGGACGCAATACACCAAACCATTTCAAAGTTTTTTCTCCGACATCCGGTACTTTGATATAGATGATGTACATACCGCTGGCGATAGGAATTCTTGCCTGATTCTTAAGATCCCAGTCCAGAGAGGTTTTAGGATCATCCTTGCTGAATTTTCTGATCAATGTTCCATTCAATGAATAAATGGAGATGTCGCATTTTTCAGGAAGGTTGGTGATCTTAACAATGTTCTCCAAAGCTTTTTTCTCGTATGCTGAATAAGCATAGTAAGGATTAGGAACAACATTGATGATGCTCAACGCGTCTGCAGCAATCTCACTGTTATTGATATGTGTTTCTATGTCAGATGTGTTGAAAGTGTACATCGGCCAATTTTTGTTCAGGGAAGCCAAATTGCTATCCGCAGAAAGTGCACTGTTGGAAGGCGGATTTGCATACACGTTGGTATAACCTGTAGCGTAAGCTTTAGCAACACGCAGCCTGTACTTAACAGTAGTTTCAAACAAAGCATGTCCCGAAACAGACAAAGGAATGTTCACCCACATCGCATCAGCAAAAGCCTCACGCTTGTATGGATCACCGGCAGTACCTGCCAATGAATTTGCGGCGAACAATAAATCATGCAATGCTTTTCCTGCATCGTAACGAGGAATGTCTTTCAACCCTCCAGGCAATGTAGGATCACTGGAAGCATAAGCCTGATCACCATTGTGTCCGAAGATGTAGATGTAATGTTTTCCTCCGAATACCGGATCTCCTGTTCCAGAAAATCTTTTTGAGGTAGGATTCCATTTCATGTCGGCGCCATTCTCACTGACCAGCCAAGAATCTTCTCCGAAAGCCATGTTCAAGCGCTCACCGGTCTCAACATTAATAGCATAACCGGGGAACCAGCCCATTCCTGTACTGAAGTCATTGTTTTCTGCAGTAGTCCCGAAGTTTGCAACTCCGTTCTTGTCCACAGAAGCTTGATCACGCATCATTAATTTTCTTGCGTTTCCAACGGACAATGCATTGTCGTCACTTTCTTCAAGAACGGGACAGCGTGTCCACAATGACTTGTCGGAAGTGATGACTACATCCACGGAAGCAAGGAATGAAGTTTTATTCAAGTTGATGTTAGTAGGCCAAGCCGGCGCACCTTTAGTATAAACGGATGTTGCGACAGGCTCTGTTGCAAGTCCGGTAGCACATACACGATAAGGAGCCCAGGTTTTACCAATGATGTTCTCATAGTCCTGATTAGCATCTGTTCCAGGTCCGGTAGCATCATTAAAATTTGGGAAAGCAGTTGATGCATAAGTTCCGGAGCGAATCCAGTTTGCATAGGTATCATTTTCTTCATCTGCCAAGCCTGACAACCATTGTTTTGTATTGTCACCGAAACTCGTAGTCCCTTCAAGGAAACCACCTTTAACAGCGCCTGTGGTCAAAGGTTCAACCGTATAAGCCACGTTCACTGAGATACCCCAGGTCGGAATCTGGTAATTATTAGTTCCTGATGGCTGACCATTCATGATCTGTTCATTAGGCAACGCGATCGTTTTATCGGAAGTCACCGTTACCCCTGTGGTCAAATTTTTCAGTTGCCAGATAGCTTTATTGGTAATAGCCAAGGTACCGGCAGTATCCATTAATTTGAACTCGAAACTGTTCTGTTCAGGAACACTTAAAGGATCCACCACTTTCACAGAGATAGGTCCATGGCTTTGCTCATAAGTAGGGTTCACAACGCGAGCGGAAGTTGAACTCAAGATTGCGTTAATAGTTCCGCTGGTAAGATCAAGAACATTTCCGCCATTTCCATGACCCTCGATGCGGGTGATCGAAGGACCAGTGCCGTAGGTAGAGTGCTGCTCTGTTCCGCCTTGTTCAGGAGATGGAATGTGTGGAATGGCAGAGTGGTTGAAACCGTTCTTACCGTCTGCAGAGAAGTTACCGGAAATAAACGGCTTGTAATCTTTAGGTATGGAAAAGTTAGGCGTTACCAAAGTAGGAGAATATCCGTAAGCGATCACGGCAAAGTAATAGGTTTTGTGATTCACCAATTTAGGGTTCCCGACAGCGAATTTATCTTCGGTCACATTCATTGAGTGAACGATACCCAAATCGCTACCTGCCACCATTTCCTGTGGAACCAATGCTTGTAAAGCCACATCGTTCTCAAAATTCACGATCTGTTTTACGTTATCTGTAATGTCGCACTGAAGGATGATCCGTGCTTTGTCAACGTTGTACAAGTCAGCGTTGGTTACGGTCTCATCTTTCAATTGGTATATAATATAACCCTGAAAACGGTAAAGTGAGTCGCTTCCTGTGGATTTATCATAATCTTCGCTGTACAATTCATTGTAATTGTTAGAAGAAGAAGGATTTGTCCAAGTCAAAACCAATTCATTCTGTAATTCCTGGATCACCAGATTAGGAGCATCAGGACCACGTAAAGTCACGAAACAGTTGTTAAAAAGCTCTTGTGCCTTTGCATCAGCACCTTTCATCAAAGTTACTGATGCTAAGTTACCACCTTGCGTAGCTCTTGCCCAAACCAAACCAATAGTGATGGTATTCACTGCACCCGGATCTAAAGTAAACGGGCCGGCACTTTGCAAGAAACGTCTGTCGTCGGGAACGTTACCTACTGATGCTTCATCCCAAGGAGCCTGAGGACTTCCGCCGGTTCCGAATCCGGTTGGATCGGATGCACCGGGAAACATATAGTTACACTGTACACCTGTTAAGTGACCTGTTCCGCCGTAAGTGATAGGCGTTGCGTCTTTCCAGTAACCTGCAAGGTATTGGTAATAATCAGTAGCGCCTTCCGGATTTCCTGTAAGTGAGAAGTCGTTGTTGTAATAAACGAATTTTGACATCCCGATACGTTCGTTGTCAACACTGTCGTCACCATAACCCACATAACTGGAAGGCACGGAAGCAGCAGCATCGTCTATGCCGTTATCATCAGCAAAAGGACCTTCGAAGAAATCGCAACCGATAGCCGGTGGATTCGCACCATAAGGAATCTGACCTGCAGGAGGGTTATCATCTACCAAATCTCCGTTGTAGCAATATCCTAAACCCAATCCAACATCACAACCAACATAGTCATCTGATGCTGATCCAAGATCCGGATCCACCCAAACTCCGAAGAATGTACTATCCAGACGGAATGAAGATTTGTTTGTTACTTTATAGTTGTAGAAAGTCATGTTATTGATCTCATCGTTTGTCAAGAAAGCGAAAGCCTGAGCCTGGATCTCTAAACCGATAGCAGCACCACCTGTTTCAGTGTGAACGTTTCCTTTATCGTTGAAAACCCAGAACAATACCTGGTCACCAAACAACTCAGCGTCACAAGCAGTAGCAGTAGCCGGACGGTAGTCTACACCATAAGGATCTTTGTCACCCAACCAGAAATCAGGATAATCACCAGAATACGGATCGTAATTTCCATTGGAGTTTGCATCATAATAAGGAGCCAAAGCAAAACCTTCCGGATTCTGATACGGCCACGTTAAAATCACATTCATCGCTTCCGGTGAAGCAGGGTTTTCTCCGACACTTCCACCTCTGATCCAGTCGATGTACAATTTCACCTCTGATTTATCAAGCTTGAAGAACTTATCCCAAGCCAGACAGATGGTTGCATCTGTAGTAGCCGTTGTGGTCAAAGGACCTGGCCAGAAATCGTTACCGGTTTGACGGTAAGTCATAGCTGCTACCTTCAAAGTGTTGCTGGCATCGTAACCGCCTATCCAAAGGGAACCTGCGAACAAAGCAGTTGGTCCGTTCAATCCGGCAGCCGGCTTAGGAACCAAATACTTTCCATCGGAAAGATCCCACCACATGTCACCACCGGTAAGTATGGTAGCTCTGACGTTGTTAATGTCCAAATCTTTTTTATCGGCTGCAGGAGCACAAAGTGCCATTACAGATTTGAACGTGCCGTTGTGGGATGTTGCAGGGCTTCCGATGTTCTCTCTAGCTTGCGCAGAGTAAGAAAAAGCGAAGGCTCCTACAGTGACGATTAATTTGAAACGATTCATCATATTGTTGTTGTTAAGTAGCATTTAAAACTCTTTGTTCTTTTATTGTTTCTATAAGATTAAAAATCAAGCAACAAACCGATGCGGATAGTACGCGGACGGTTGTAATTATCAGGGTCATTGTTTTTAAGGGTATAAAGATCTCTGAAAGATGTAGGGCTGTTCTGACTAGAAATGGTTGTCTGAGCGGCTGCTGAAGTCAAATATCCATCGTCATCCGGGTTACCGGTAGCTTTATATACAGCAAGGATATTTTTTGTGTTCAGCAAGTTCAATACCTGTAAGTAAATGGTCAGGTTTGCTGTTCTTTTTTCTTCTCCTTCTTTTTTACCACCGAATGTCAACTCCAAATTCTTGTCAACACGCAAATCCATTCTGTAAGTCCAAGGCAAGTTAGATCCGTTGATCTGTCCTTCCAAAGCAGTGTTTGTTCCTCCAATACCAAACTGACCTTCGTGAGTGATGTTAGCTTGTTTGCTGTAAGGCGTTCCGGAACCGGCGTTGAAAACCAAATTCGCTCCAACATTTTCCAAGACATTCACTGTTTTTTCATTGTCTTTTCCTTTGTTCATTTTCAAACGCGGACCGCGGTAATCGGTTTTTGCACCGAAACGGTAATCGACGTTCAAAGTAATGGTATGACGTTGGTCAAAATCTAAAGGGTGAGTAGTTCTTAAGTTAGGAACTCCGGAAGAAACCAGGTTCTGTCCGTCAGTTGTGCTTGATCCTGTTCCATCAGCAAACTGTAAAGTATAACCTGCATACATGGAAACACCCATTGCTGTTCTTCTCAAGTCATAAGCGATGGTCAAACCTTTAACGGTTCCAAAATCGACATTCGAGAAAGAGTTATAAGAATTCGGGTAAGCCTGAACAACTTTTGTTGTTTGAACCATGTCTCTTTTTTCCAAATAGAATAAAGACAATTTGATGGAAGAGTTTTTCTTCTCGTTCAATACCTGTTGGTAACCGATCTCGTAATCGATTGATTTTTCAGGTTTCAAATCAGGGTTATTCACATAAGCGGTGTTATCGTTGTTTACAACTCCTAAATAAGCCAAAGGATCCAAGTTGTTACGCTCAGGTGGGCGTTGTGTCAACACATCGTAGTGAGCATAGAAACTTGCAACATCTGAAATAGGGAAAGAGAATGCGATACGTGGCATGATGTTCAGCTGAGGCACATAATCTTTGAACACTTTTGAATTCACTTCTGTGTTGCTCGGATCAACCAGATAAGGCTGAACTTTTCCACCACCTTGTCCTAATGCAGCACTAGGATCTGAGACCTCTACACCTTCAGCGTTGTACCAAGTATCTCCGTCACGGTAACCTACTACCTGATCTTCTCTTGGGTTTGCAGCATCTTCCACATACACTACATAATCATCACCGATGTTATCAGGACGACCGGGAATGCTAAGTTCGCCTGCTGTTTTTGCTTCATACAATAAGTATTTATCTTTCAATACTTTTTGGTTGGCATCAAAACGGTCGATACGAACACCTACGTTAAATTTAATGTCTTTGAAATCGAAACGATCCTGGATGTATCCAGCCACATAGATAGGACGATAAGCTCCGATGTCGCGGGAAAGATTTCCTTTGTCATCTTTTTTAGTGAAGAAATCATCCAGACTAGGATTACCGCTGGTTTTTTTACCGGTATGGTCGTATCCGTAATAAGAAACATACTGTGTACCACCGATGCCCAAAAGGTCATCTGCACTGAACATGTCCAGGCTAAACATGTCTTTATCATAAGAGTCAACATCCAAGAAGTCTGTTCCGCCTACGTTGTAACCCAAAGCCTCTCTAATGCTCTTGTCGATTTGAGGCTGAGCGTTAGCATCGTTGAAACGCTCGAAATCATAATATGTATAAGGACTGATAGTCCCGTCTGCCAAATAATGCGGATCGCTGTTCAGCATGGCATCATTCAATTCTGTATTGGCAAGCTGCAGAATATGCGAATTCGCTAACTCACGCATTCTTGTCCAAAGTCCGGCAGGAAGCAAAGAGTAATAGCGTTTCACACGCTGTTCGTATTCAAATCCAACCTGAAAAGCATGTCTTTTGATATCTGCTGAAAAGTTAGCAAATACACGGAACTGTGTTTGATCTTCCAAACGGTAGGTAGGCGACTGACGGCCAGTATTGTACCACATGGAATATGCGTCTCTTGGACGGTCACCGTTTCTCAATCCTAAACCGGACTGAACTTCAGAAAGATTGGTTACGTTGTCGGCTCCTGTAAATTCAAAGAACTGACTGGTATAAACAGTAGCAAGAGGATTCACATCTCCGGGACTGAAAGTCAGGTGTGTGTTCTCAAAACCTTGCATGAAGTAGGCAACAACAGTATCACGAACACCGTCACCGTCAACGTCATAAGTATCACGAACGTCAAGCTCATAATTTTTTTCTAAAGTCTGGTTGAATTTACCAATGTACCCGTAGTCAAAGAATTTGTCTTTGTGGGTATCATCCTGAGTTCTTTTGAATTGTTTTTCAAACCCTGCATTCAAAGTGAAATAGGCATTCTTGATGATGGATGAACCTTTTTCTTCTTCTTCAGCTGTTTGGTTATTGAATTTCTGAGTCAGCTTTGCAAATACCCTCCAGGTATTTTCAGTAATCTCAGGGTTGTTAGCCGCGTTGAACAAACCGTATTCCAATGTAAAATTGTGACGTTTGCTATAATCAACAGATCCACCAACGGTGATGCCCATGTTGGCGGTAGGCTGGTATTGAAGTTTTCCGGCCAGAGACATTGCATTTTTGCCTACGTTCGGACGGGTTTTTGTTTTTTCGATATCAGCAGCAGTAATGTATTCTGAATTCAATACGATACCGGTTCCTTGCGGAGAAGGACGAAGCGGTGCTTGTTCCAGTTCTGCCAGCTTATCCGGATTCACACGGTAGAATCCATTTGCAGATGGATCAGGATCTTGTTCACGAACTACTTGTCCTGAAAGACTGAAACCAAGAAGTGATTTGTTCACTTTGTTAACAGAATCCGTTTTCATTAATAAAGGACCGTTCAAAGAGAAGCCTACCAAGGTATATCCATAAGCATCGAGTCCTCTTGTTCTTCCGTCCTTTTCTCCCGGACCTGAAGACACCACCTCAAGACCTCCAGTATATTTACTAGCCGGACCTCTGGTAGTGATGGCGATGATACCACCGGTAGCATCTCCGTATTCAGCAGGAGTACCTCCCGTGATGGCTGTGATCTGCTCCACACCACTCTGAGGAATGCCGGCAGTTCCGATCACTTTTTGACCATCCACATAATAAGCTGTAGCGTTGGAACGGGAACCTCTTACGTTCAGATCCTCACCCTGATCTTTCTGATAGATACCTGCTGTTGTTGCAGCTACCGATTTAATGTCTTTGGAAGCCATGTTCTGATACTCCTCACGGGTAACTGTTCCACCTGATTTTGTATCCGGATCGATCAATGGCTCTGTGTATTCAATAACTTCTACGACGTCCAGTTGCTGACCTGCAGACATTTCCACTTTCAGATAAACCGTTTTACCGATCGACACGTTCACATCTTTCAACTCAACGGCTTGGTAACCTACGTAGGTAGATTTCACAGTATACTTACCGGGGTTCAAAGGCTTGATCGTAACCTCTCCATCTATGTTGGTCGTTCCGACACCGGCCTGAATACCGCCCATGTCAACTACAACGTTCGCGAAAGGAATCGTCTCTTTGGTTGCTTTATCGGTCAGAGTTACTTTGATCGAAGACTCGTTCTGTGCAACGGTCAGTCCAACTGACACTACAACAACGGATAAGGTGGAAAGTAATTTTCTTAGCATATTCTTAATATTTATTTAAAATAATTTTCGTGCAAAATGAAGTGCGTAAATATATGAATAATAAAAATTCATAAACAAATTTTTTTTAACAAATTTTTACATTTCCGGAATCCGAGGTTTTAAGAGCCAAAAGGCAATAAAAACGGACTATTCAGCGGAACAGTAAAAATTAAATAAAAACAAAATTTGATATTGGCAAATCTACAAATACTACTTGTAAATAAAACGGTGGGATGTTGTTCTAAGAACTTATTATATGCAATAATACAAATTAATTGGGAATAAGTTGCATTTTCATAAAAAAAAGGGGGCTATTTTTATTAAACGGTTGCCCTTTGGATTTAAACGGTTAATGGTGCCTGTTTTTGAACCATCTTACCAGGAAGAACTCCCTTTTATTGGCCCGCATCTTGTCGCCTTTTTTCTTTTCCTTGCGCATGGTCTTGCGGGTTTGCTTCGTTTGTAAGCGCTTGTGGTGCTTTTTTACGGATTTGGCATGCTCCTTCTCCATTTTCCGCCGCTCTTTCCATTTTTTCTTGGCGGCCTTCTTCTGCACACGGCTTGTTGCCGGAGCTTTATCCTTGGTCTGCTCCTGAGCGGAAACCACCAAGGGCAAGAAAAAGATGAAAGTGAATGCTAATATTCTATAAAATAACCTCATGCTTGCAATTCTTTTGCAAAGTTAAGGAATAATCCAATGAAGCCTCCGTTTGAATTAAAAACATTAAATTTGTATGTATGAAAAGAACAAGGATCTATACTGTCTGCTTTCTGGTTGCAGCTTTGACTACCATGCTCTTTTACGGATGCCGGAAAGGAGACAACACCGGAGTTCCGATCGTAGCGGTCGACATTTACATTTATACAGCCAATCCCAGTTTCATTAACCTGAATGCTGTGGGAGGCTGGGTATACATTACCGGAGGTGTGAGAGGGATCATCGTTTACCATAAATCCGCTTCGGAATACGTTGCTTACGACCGCAATTGCACTTATAATTCGAATGATCCTTGTGCCATCGTTTATGTGGATTCTTCCAACATTATTGCCACCGACACTTGTTGTCATTCTCAGTTCTCCATTTATGACGGAACCGTCCTTCAGGCTCCTGCAGGTGTGCCTCTCAAGGCTTATAATACCAGCTATGATGGGACCACTCTTCACATTTACAATTAACACTCTTTCTTAAAAAAAACAAACGAGTACTGGCAAACAAAAAGCCCCGGATAAACATCCGAGGCTTTTGAATTTTGATGAATCAGATTAGTATCTATAAGCGTCAGATTTGAAAGGACCTTCAACTGTCACTCCGATGTAAGCAGCTTGTTCAGCAGTCAACACATCCAGTTCGCAATTGATCTTGCCTAAGTGCAGGCGAGCTACTTTCTCATCCAAGTGTTTAGGCAAAGTGTAAACTTTGTTTTCATACTTTTCTGTATGCAGCCACAATTCCAGCTGAGCCAATGTTTGATTTGTAAAGGAGTTACTCATTACAAAAGAAGGATGTCCTGTTGCACAGCCCAAATTCACCAAACGGCCCTCTGCAAGAACGATGATGTCTTTTTTATCGATGGTATATTTATCTACTTGTGGTTTGATCTCATCTTTGGTAGATCCATAAGTTTTGTTCAACCAAGCCATATCGATCTCGTTATCAAAGTGACCGATGTTACAAACGATTGCATTGTTCTTCATTGCACGGAAGTGACGCTCAGAAATGATGTTCTTGTTTCCGGTTGCCGTCACTACGATGTCTGCTTCCTTAACAGCGGTATCCATTTTCTGAACCTGGTAGCCATCCATTGCGGCTTGCAAAGCACAGATAGGATCGATTTCCGTAACAATCACACGCACACCTTGTGAGCTCAAAGACTCTGCTGACCCTTTTCCAACATCACCGTAACCAGCTACTACAGCCACTTTTCCGGCAAGCATCAAGTCGGTTGCTCTGCGGATTGCATCTACCAATGATTCGCGGCATCCGTATTTATTATCGAATTTAGATTTAGTAACGGAGTCGTTCACGTTGATAGCAGGCATGTGCAACGTTCCGTTCTTCATACGCTCATACAAACGGTGAACGCCTGTTGTTGTTTCTTCTGACAATCCTTTGATGCCTTTGATCAGCTCGGGAAATTTATCAAACACCATGTTTGTCAAATCTCCTCCGTCATCTAAGATCATGTTCAGAGGCTTGCGGTCTTCACCGAAGAACAAGGTCTGCTCGATGCACCAGTCAAATTCCACTTCATTCATTCCTTTCCAGGCATACACTTGAATTCCTGCGTCAGCGATCGCCGCTGCTGCGTGATCCTGAGTTGAAAAGATGTTACAGGAAGACCATGTCACTTCTGCACCCAGTTCTTTCAATGTTTCAATCAGTACTGCTGTCTGAATGGTCATGTGCAAACAACCTGCGATACGCGCACCAGCAAGTGGTTGAGATTTTCCGTATTCTGCGCGGAGCGACATGAGACCCGGCATTTCTGCTTCTGCCAATTTTATTTCTTTACGTCCCCAGGCTGCCAGAGACATGTCTTTTACTTTGTATTTAACGAATTTTTCCACGGTTGAATTTGACATTTTATATTTATTTTAAGTTAAAAAAGAAGTGCGAAATTACTTGTTATTGAGCTAACAAACAAATTCCGCACTTGAATATGATGCTTTGAAAAAATTATTTTGCCGCCGGTGTAGCAGACCAAATTACTTTTCCGGTTTTGTCGATGTAGGAAAGAACTCCTGCATAACTAACGTAAGCAAGTCCCTTGTAGAAATCTGCATAATAATCGGCACCACGTGTGACCACCGCTTTACCTGCTTTATCAATGAATTGCCATTTGGCGTCTTTCAAGTTTCCGTTGACCAATGGTGAAGTACTGATACAAGCCATTCCATCGTTGAAAAAGTAAGCTCCAGTATAAACCGGATTAATTATTACTTTTCCGGCTTTGTCGATGTAACCGAATTTTCCGTTTTTGTAATCCCCGATACGAATGCAAGCCAGCCCGTCAGAAAACGTGAAAGCTCTATCGAATTGCATGTCAATTACTGTTTTTCCGGTTTTGTCGATATAACCCCACTTGCCTGTTTTATCATCTCCCATTCTTACGTTGGCCATTCCTTCTGAAAACTCGAATGTTTCATCGTATTTGAAATCAACTACTACTTTTCCGGTTTTGTCAATGAAACCCCATTTGCCGCCTTTTTTAACGCGGGCAAGACCATCCTTGAAATCCCAACCGCCGTCATATTCCGGCTTCACGATTACTGTTCCTGTTTTGTCGATGTATGCGAATTTCAAACCGATCTGCAGACGGGCCATTCCTTCTGAGAATTTGTATGCATGCTCACACTTTGGAGTGATCACTACTTTTCCGGTTTTGTCGATGTAAGAATATTTTCCAGCTTGTTTCACACAGGCCAGACCGTCAGAAAAATAACCGTCTGTTTTTTGATCAAATTGCGCAGGAATGACCATTTTGCCGGTCATATCAATAAAACCACGTTTCCCGCCTTGTTTCACCACAGCCAGACCTTCATAGAATTTCTCAGCGAATTCAAACTGAGCAGGCAAAACGACTTTCCCCGACTTGTTGATGTATCCGTATTTTCCTTTATCGCTAAAGGGATACAGCGTCTCTTGCGCCATTACTGCTGACTGGGCGACCAATACAGCTAAAATGATAAGTGCAGATTTGAGTTTAAGAAGTTTCGATTTCATACGCTTTTGTGTAATTTTTTGTAAATATCTAAAAAAAAATGAAAATAATAGCATTTATGGTCAAATTAATTTTTGCCATAAATAATGCTCCCATCAAATGAATTATTTAATATTGCTTGAAAATCTTTTTCAAAGATAAAATGCAAAAAAAGAATTACGACCAAATCCTGAAAAGCAAAGCAAAAGGCAGGAAATCATTTGCCGTGCTGATTGATCCCGACAACTTTGAATCAGCTGAGGTGATCAACAAGGCGAACCGTGCAGGAGTTGATTTCATTCTGGTCGGAGGCAGCCTGCTAAGCAACGGAGATTTTGAGAACTGCATTAAAACCATCAAAAAAAACACCTCTATCCCGGTCATTATTTTTCCGGGAAATCATTTGCAGATCAGCAAAAATGCGGATGGCATCTTGCTACTCTCCCTCATCTCGGGACGGAACCCGGAACTGCTGATAGGGAAGCACGTGATAGCAGCACCGGTAGTAAAAGCAAGCGGACTGGAAATCCTTTCCACCGGATACATGCTGATAGAAAGCGGGAAGCAAACCTCAGCATCCTACATGAGCAACACCCATCCCATTCCATCGGATAAGACCAGCATAGCAGCATGCACAGCCATGGCGGGTGAACAGCTGGGATTGAAACTGATATACATGGATGCAGGAAGTGGAGCGCTAAATTGCGTGAGCCCAGAAATGATCAAAAAAGTGAGCAAGAGCATTGAGATCCCCCTGATCATCGGCGGAGGAATAGACTCAGCAGAAAAAGCACTGACGGCCTGCAAAGCAGGGGCAGATATCATTGTGGTGGGAAATGCCATAGAAAAAAACAATTCCTTGCTGGCATCGATCTCCAAAGCAATTCACTCCTATAAAAAATAAACTATGAAACTGATCGTAATTTCCAGTTCAGGTGAGTTAGAAAATGAAGCACAGATCATCACCAGCTTGTTTGAAGCAGGACTGGATCATTTTCATTTGAGAAAACACAAAATCTCGACAAAAAAAACAAGAGCATTACTGAAAGCAATACCTGAACACTTTCACAACCGCATCATCCTGCATTCGCATCATAACTTGGCACGCGGATTCAACCTGAAAGGGATTCACCTGACTAAATCACACATTCAGAAAAAGTACAAGACCTGGCTGACGATCAAACTCATCCAACTGAAAAATCCCGGAATTATCATCACCACGTCTTTCAGCAACATCGGTCAGCTTTTTGAAAAGGAACACCGCTATCCCTATTCATACGTTTTTTTAAGTCCGATCTTCGACAGTCTGAACAGTAAGTTTCAGGGCGGATTCACGGAACACAGCCTAAGATCTGCTATTCAGAAAACAGCGTTTGATATTGTTGCCCGGGGTGGTGTCGACATCAACGCCATAGAAAAATCAAACGAAATTGGATTTGCAGGGCTGGCATTCTACAGCTGCATCTGGAAAAAGAAAGATCCTTTGGATGCATTTAATAAGATCGTTGAGCGTTATCAGGAACTTAAAGTTCCAATTGAGTGATTTTACCTCCGAGATTTTTTACCAGTATAGAGAAAGCCAATCCCCTCAAAAGGATGGGACACAAATGACGCGCCGGCAGGCAGGTATGTGTTAAAATTTCACGAATAAGACTGAGTTCAACCACCGAAATACTTTAACTCCTCTTTCAGATCCATTTCGGGGTTTGCTGCTTGTAGCTTTTTGCAGCGTTCTGAAAACTCTTCTGCAAATTTTTTGTGTGCGGCTGTTTCCGCATTAAATGGCCGGTGTTCTTTTGCAGCCACGATCTCTTTTAAGGATTGAAAAAGTTGTTTTGTTTTTTCATCAAAATTGGCATCCGAAAATTTCTGAAAAACATAATCGATAGCTTGCCCGTTGGGGTGAACGAGGTCTTCTTCATAAAAACGATAATCCCTCAGATCATCTACTACCAGCTCGTATGCTGGAAAATAAAAAACCTGCTTGCCTGTCAGTTGATGCACCGCATCTATCAATCTGGCCTTGCTCAGGTTGTTCTCCACTACTCCATCTTTGACGTGGCGAACCGGACTCACGGTCAAAACAATTTTCAATTTCGGATTAAATTTCAATAATTCAGCGAACAGTTTTGAATAGTCAAGTACAATCTCTGCACTGGTCATCATACTTTTAACAAACTCCTTCTGCGGCTGTTTGTGGCAGTTTCCGACCACCCGGTCATTTCTATTATAAATAAAAGATGTGCCGAACGTGATGAAAAGCCAATCCGCATTTTTCAGGGAAATGTGTGCGGAAGAAATATTTTTATTGATCTTCTCGAGCCCGTTTTTTTTATCAGGATTGGAAAAACGACTGTGATGTTCCCATGAATTCCAGCAATCGTTTGCGAAGAACAATTCATTTTCCGTGAGCCAATCGTTTTTCACATATCTGCGCAAAGCCATGGAAATACTGGCCGGATTGAACAGAATGCCATTCGGATTGATAGTGGTCTTGAATTTATGTTTTTGCATTTCTTCACCGATACTCTCGGTGAAACAGGAGCCGATGAAGAGAGAAGTTTGCTGGTAGGTTAGCTTCTCCGGAAAGGGTTTTGGCTGAAAGTTTAGATGGAAGTTCATTTGCAGGTGACTGGGTGGGCGAACAGTTATATTTTGAAAATCTTAGCTTCTAAAGTTAAAAATGAATTTCAGCTATTTACTTAGTCACCTACTATTGCTGGCACTTGCAGTATGGCGAAAAATAAACTTTAGTCGTTGGCAACAGATTTTGAATGGTGCTTTGCTGGGCATCGGGAATTAAGATGACACGCAGATCCAGTACCAATAAACTTTTTAAATACTTTAGTTCTTCAGGAAAACGTTCGATGTTGTTGCTCCAGAGGTCTAGGTTTTTGAGTTTGGAAAGTTTGCCTATTGTCGGCGGAATGGCGGTCAATTCATTCTGATTGGCGTTCAGATAAAACAAATTTTCGAGGTCGCCGATCTCAGGAGGCAGTTCTTCGAGTCCGTTCTTGGAGATGGAAAAATATTGCAGGTACTTAAGTTGTCCAACCTCCGGAGGAAGCTCACGGATGTCATTCTTAGTGAGATCCAGGTATTGCAGATTGGGAAATTTGAGAATGTCCATTGGAAAAGTTTTTAGCCTTTTTCGTCTCAACTCCAATTTAATAACACTTTCTGGATGTTTCAGGGCTTCTTGCAGATCCGTGTATGCGCGGACGGTATCGAGCGTTAAGGAATCGAGCAAGCCCGACTGTGCATTGGCTTTTCCAAAACCTAGAAAAAACATTAAGAGAAAAAAGATATGTAGGCTATATATTTTCAAGTTTTCAGATAGTTAAGAGCATTTATTTTGTCGGCAGCCAGCGCTAGTTTCAATTCTTCGAGGCCACTGAACTTTTGCTCATTCCGAAGACGCTTAATAAAAAAAATGGTTGCGTGCTCGCCATAAATATCCAAATTGAAGTCGAATATGTTCACTTCCATACCTCTGCCCTTGCCTTCTATCGTTGGATTGTCGCCCACATTGAGCATTCCGCCATATACTTTATCCTTTACCTGCACTTTTACAGCATAAACGCCATCGGCCGGAACGAGTTTGTAAGGATCTTTCATGGCAATGTTTGCTGTCGGGTAGCCTAGTGTACGTCCTCTCTGATCACCTTTAATCACTTCTCCGGAAAGGGAATAGGAATGCCCTAAAAAACTATTGGCTTTCTCCACATCGCCTTCCAGCAGGGCTGTACGAATCTTGGTGGAACTTATTTCTATGGAGTCCACGTCTTTTGCCGGGATCTCCTCTACTTCGAACCCGTAGATAGGGCCGAATTCCTTCAAATGTTCGAAAGAACCTTCACGGTTGCGGCCAAAATGATGGTTGTAGCCTATAATCAGGCGCTTGGTGCCTATCTCATTCACGAGAATATTTCTCACGAATTCAACCGAAGTCAACCTTGAAAACTCTTTTGTAAAGGGGTAAATAATGAGGTGGTCCACCCCATACTTTTCCAATAATGCAATCTTCTCCGCTTGTGTACTCAACAGTTTCAGCTCATTGTCTTCCGGAAACAGAACCATTCTCGGATGGGGATAAAAGGTCAGCAGGACAGTCTCCCCACGGTGCTTTGCGGCCACATCTTTCAGCCTGGAAATGATCTTCTGGTGTCCTAAATGAACCCCGTCAAAAGTCCCTGTAGTAACGATGGGGGTTTTAACGTCTTTAAAGTCCTCGATTTTGGTGTAAACCTTCATTCAATTCATGTTTATCATACAAAAAGCTAACAGTTTTCGATAATTCCCCAAAAATCAAGGTCTAAATCGCCTATATTTTCTACAAAAATGCTGTATGATTTAATGCTTCAAATTTAATCATAAAAAAGTTCAAAATCGATTTTTTACATGAATAAAAATATGTAATTTCGCACTCGAATTTTTAAAATTAACATTTACATACATATAAAATGTCGACAAACACAGGTAAAATTTCACAAGTAATTGGTCCGGTAATAGACGTAAGTTTTGAAGGCGGAGCCACATTGCCAAACATTTTGGACGCTTTGGAAGTAGTAAAACCAAATGGCCAAGTGATTATTCTTGAAACTCAGAAGCACATTGGAGAAGACACCGTTCGTACGATCGCGATGGACTCTTCTGACGGATTGTACCGTGGAATGACTGTTACTGCAACAGGAGCTGGTATTACGATGCCAGTTGGAGAGCAGGTAAAAGGACGTTTATTCAACGTTGTTGGTGAAGCCATTGACGGAATCAAACAAACAGATAAAAAAGGCGGCGCACCTATTCACCGCATGCCTCCAAAATATGAAGATCTTTCTACTTCAACGGAAGTATTGTTCACCGGAATTAAAGTAATTGACCTTTTGGAGCCTTATGCAAAAGGAGGTAAAATTGGATTGTTTGGCGGTGCCGGAGTTGGCAAGACCGTATTGATCATGGAATTGATCAACAACATCGCAAAAGGATACGAAGGTTTATCCGTATTCGCAGGTGTTGGTGAGCGCACACGTGAAGGGAACGATTTGCTGCGTGAGATGATCGAGTCGAACGTTATCCGTTATGGAGAAGCTTTCAAGCACTCTATGGAAAGCGGCGGATGGGATCTTAGCAAAGTTGACTTAAAAGAATTAGAAAAATCACAAGCTACATTGGTGTTCGGACAAATGAACGAGCCTCCGGGAGCACGTGCACGTGTTGCTTTGTCGGGTTTGACAATGGCCGAATATTTCCGTGACGGTGATGAAAAATCAGGCGGGCGTGATATCTTGTTTTTTATTGACAATATCTTCCGTTTTACCCAAGCCGGTTCTGAGGTGTCTGCCTTGTTAGGCCGTATGCCATCAGCGGTAGGTTACCAACCAACATTGGCTACCGAAATGGGATTGATGCAAGAACGGATTACATCCACTAAACGTGGTTCCATTACATCTGTACAAGCGGTTTATGTACCTGCGGATGACTTGACAGATCCGGCACCTGCTACAACATTTGCCCACTTGGATGCTACAACCGTATTGAACCGTAAAATTGCTGAGTTAGGAATTTATCCTGCAGTGGATCCTTTGGATTCTACTTCCCGAATCCTTACTCCTGCTGTTTTGGGTGAAGCACATTACGGAACTGCACAAAAAGTGAAATTGATCTTACAACGTTACAAAGAGTTACAGGATATCATCGCCATCCTTGGTATGGACGAGTTATCTGAAGAAGATAAAACGGTTGTTCACCGCGCAAGACGTGTTCAACGTTTCTTATCTCAACCTTTCCACGTTGCAGAACAATTTACAGGATTAAAAGGAGTATTCGTTTCCATCGAAGACACGATCAAAGGATTCAACATGATCCTGAATGGTGAAGTAGACATGTATCCAGAAGCTGCTTTCAACCTTGTGGGTTCTATTGAAGATGCGATCGAAAAAGGGAAGAAGATCCTTGCTGAATCTAAATAATTCAAAAGTTTTTAAGTTAAAAGTCAAAAGAATAAGAGATGTTTTTAGAAATCATTACTCCGGATAAAAAAGTTTACAGCGGTGAAGTGGAAGCCATAAAACTTCCTGGCGCCGAAGGTTCATTTGGCATCCTGAACAACCACGCTCCCATTATCGCTTCTTTGAAAAAAGGAACGATCAAAGTGACTGACAACAAAAAGCATGTTGAAAATTTTGAGATCAATGGTGGTGTTGTAGAAGTGCAAAACAATAAAGTGATAGTATTGGCTGAGTCATAGGCCTCACGAATTCAAAAATTTGAAAAATCCTGTTTCTTATCGATGCAGGATTTTTTATTTATATTTGGTAGACACAAGTTGCCGTTAAACTAAGCCTACCCGTATGGGAGAGCTTTGAGTGGTTTTATCAGACGCAG
>JBKJQG010000225.1:0-8386 GCA_046594925.1 Bacteroidia bacterium | reverse complement strand
GAAAAAGTATTGGAGAACAATTCCATCAAACTCTTCATCAACAATGTTCAGAAAACGCCGGCCAGCTTTAATGTCGATAAGAACAGCGAAACAGAGATCGTTCTTTCATTCGCATCCAAA
This sequence comes from Bacteroidia bacterium, assembly GCA_046594925.1. Taxonomy (GTDB): domain Bacteria; phylum Bacteroidota; class Bacteroidia; order 2-12-FULL-35-15; family 2-12-FULL-35-15; genus 2-12-FULL-35-15. The sequence continues at coordinate 8,266 of JBKJQG010000225.1, read as the reverse complement.
GAAGCCGGAATTCAGCATTGCCGCATCGAGCTAAACGATTATCCGGTGACTTTCGATGATAAATTCTACTTCAGCTTTGAGGTCGAAAAGAGCATTCCTGTGCTCAGCATCAACGGTGCAGGAACAGAAGCCGGGTTTTCCTCTCTCGATAAATTGTTCGGATCTGATTCTCTTTTCATCTATTCGTCTGTTCCCGAGAACAAGATCGATTACTCTACTTTGGGTAAAAACCGACTGATTGTGTTGAATGAGTTGAAAACCATATCCTCAGGGCTCAGCCAGGAGTTGAAGCGTTTCTTGGCGGGCGGTGGTAGTGTGATTGTTTTTCCATCGAAAGAGGCCGAACTGGGTTCTTACAAAGCGTTTTTTGTTGCGGCACGAACAAATTATTACGAAGTTTTGGATACAGCCAACAGTAAGGTGGATAAGATCAATTTGGAGCATGAGGTTTATAAGGATGTATTCGATAAAAAAACATTCAGCGCCACGAATCTCGACCTTCCGAAAGTGAATGAATATTTTGTGTTGTCGAAAACAACCCGTAGCAATGAAGAATACTTATTGAAATTACAGAACGGAAATGTGTTCTTAAGCACTTATGCCGTCGAAAAGGGGAAATTATACATTTCTACTGTCGGCATCTCCGAAAGCTTCAGTAACCTTGTTAAACATGCTATTTTTGTGCCGACACTTTACAAGGTTGGGATGCTGAGTCAGGTTACTCAGCCTTTGTTTTATACCATCGGAAAAGACGATGCCATCGAGAGCAACAAGACGATTAGTGGTGAGAATGTGTTTCACATCAAGAATGCCTCTAAGAAATTTGACATCATTCCCGAGCATAAATTGCTGGATTCGAAAACTTCCATCCTTGTTCACAATCAGATTCGGGATGCCGACAACTATGGACTCTTTGCTAACAGCGATGTAATTGGAGGAGTGTCTTTTAATTTCAACAGGAACGAATCAGACCTCACCTGCTACAGACCATCTGAGCTCATTGAGATAGCAGCGGAAAAGAACTGGATGAATGTTCAGGTGATGGAACTTGATGCACAAGACATCACACAATCGCTAATCGAATCAGAGCAAGGAAAAAAATTATGGAAACTTTGTATTATTTTAGCTTTGGTTTTTCTTGCTTTGGAAGTTTTACTCTTGAGATTTATGAAATAGTACAGATAACAAATATAAAAAACAGATATTACAGATGTGATTAAAAATAAAAATGCAGCGAAATCTCCGGATTGAAGACTGAAAATCCATCTGGAATATCCGAAAGATCTGTTATCCGTATCTTTAAAATGACAAAATCAGAACTATGAACATATTAATAAAAAGTGCGCACATCGTCGACTCCAAATCACCACACAACGGGAAGGTGTTGGATGTGCTGATCGAGAACGGAATCATCCGGTCCATCAAAGCCAAGATTACTCCTGAAAAAAATGTGAAAGTGATCGAATCGGAAAACATCCACCTTTCAGCAGGCTGGGTGGACATGCAAGTGAACTTTTGCGATCCGGGTTTTGAACACAAGGAAGACTTGGAAAGCGGAATCAGGGCAGCTGCCAGCGGTGGTTTTACGGGAGTGGGAGTTGTTTCATCGACCAACCCGACCATTCATTCCAAAGCAGAAGTACTCTACATCAAGAACAAAACAGCGGGTTCCATTGTGGATGTGTATCCAATCGGAACCTTGTCTTACAAACAAGAAGGACAGGACATTTCAGAAATGTACGACATGAAAATGGCTGGAGCTGTTGCTTTTTCAGACGATAAAAAAGCAATACACAACGCAGGATTACTGATGCGGGCGCTACTCTACACTCAAAACTTCGACGGACTGATTATCACCCACTGCGATGAAAAAACAATCTCGAATGATGGAAAGATGAACGAAGGGGTTGTATCCACACAGCTCGGTTTAAAAGGCATTCCGGCTCTTGCAGAAGAACTGATGGTGGACAGGAACATCTTCCTGGCAGAATATACGAACGCCCCCATTCACATAGCAAACATCTCCACTCAAAAATCAGCCGAGCTGGTGAGGCAGGCCAAAGCAAAAGGACTCAAGGTTACGGCCTCTGCAACCATCTACAACTTGGTGATGGACGACAGCTTGCTGAGCGGTTTCGATAGCAATTATAAATTGAATCCGCCCTTGCGCACGAAAGCAGACGTCGATGCGCTTAAAAAGGCGGTTGCTGATGGAACCATAGACGTGATCACCTGCGATCACCGCCCACAGGACATCGAATCCAAGGACCTTGAATTTGATTACGCTTCCAATGGCATGATAGGGCTGGAAAGCGCTTTTGGACTGCTGAATACAAATTGCAGCAAGATCAAGCTTAAGACTTTGATCGATGCGCTGACAAGTGGTCCGAGAACCATTCTCAAGCTTAAAGAATCTCACATTGCTGAGGGCGAAGCTGCCAACATTACCCTTTTTGATCCAGATGCCGCCTGGACCTTCGAGAAGAAGCACATTCTTTCGAAATCTGCCAATACTCCACTTTTGAAGACAAAATTCAAAGGAAAAGTGATTGGGGTCATCAACAACAAGCAAGCCTTCTTCAATAAATGGTAGCCGAGGCACATTATTTTTTGCAGAATGATAATTTTTTGTAGTTTAGCCTTTGGAAATTTTAAATAATCGTTATTAACCAATAATTAATAGAAAAATGCTTTTAAAGAAAAACTCATTCGCATTAAGAAGCGCATTGTTTGTTGCGGCTAGTATAGTCATGGTAGCCTGCGGAAGCGATACTGGTACTGAAGAGAATGTTACTGCACAAACGGAAGATTCAGTCGTTGCTGAAATTTCGACAGAAGAAGTAACCTATTCCCTTCCTTCTCCATTGCAAATTGCATCTATTTTCAAAAAATCAGGGTTAAAATACAAAGCGGGGATCACCAGCGATCAGCAAGATCCTGCAAAATATACTTCCAATCTGAACAAAGCCCTGAATCTGGGTGTATACAGTGCCGATCTTTCTTATGCGGTATTGAACAAGCAGAACCAGGAAGCAATGACATATATGAAACTGAGCCGTCAGCTTGCTGATAACTTGGGCATGGGAACTGTTTTTGATCAAGGGGACCTTTCTAAACGTTTTGAGAAAAATCTTAGCAATGAGGATTCATTGGCTTATATCATTGCTGAATTACAAATGGTAACTGACATGTACTTGGATGAGAACGACCAACAGCAGATCACTTCCATCGTTTTCTCCGGAGCTTGGATCGAAAGTATGTACATCGGTTCTAAGGTTTACGAAAAGGGGAAAGATAAGTCATTGAACAACAAACTGGCTGAGCAAATGACGATTCTGGAAAGCATCATTAAAGCTCTGACAGCAGAAGAGAAAAAAGATGCTTTGATCAGCGGACTGATCGCTGACCTGATGGTTATCAAAGGTATCTATGACGAATTGCCTTCTGTAAAATCAAGTCCGGATGCTGCGGAAGATGTGGAGAAAGACTTAACCCTTACAGATGATGAAGTGTCGCAGTTAACTGCTAAGATTGCTGATTTGCGAGCTAAATTCATTAAAGGTTAATTCAAAAGAAAGTATAGTATACGTTAGAAATTAAGATTATGAAATAGACAGGCGCAAAAAATAACTTTTCACAAAAGCCTGATGTATTGCATAGCCGGATAAAAAATAAAAAAACAATCACATGAAAAAAGCATTTTATATAAGTTTAGTAGGTTTAGTATTCGTTTTTGGATTTACCACTATTCAGACAGCTGACAACTGCGATAAGAAAGCACTTACAACAGGCTGCAAGAAAAAACTTGATCCTTATAAATACGACAGTCAGAAATTCACAAAGATCAATTTCACCAAAAAAGCTCAACAGCTGGAAGTGGAAGTTCCTATTTTTATTGGTGAGAAATACCGTCTGGTGTTTAATACTTCCGGAATGCCAAAAGGAATCAAGATCAATGTCTATACGAAAGACAAAGAAGCAAAAAAGCGAGATGCCATCTACTCTAACAAAGATGCAAAAGCCGATGAAAAAGAATTCGTTTTTGACGTTCCCCGCGCACGCAAGATGTTCGTAGATTATGACGTTCCTGCTGACAGCACCGGAGCAAAGCTAACGGGCTGTATGATTTTTATGGTAGGATATAAATAGAAATTAAATGAGACAAGGGAAATCCTTACTTACGTTTGTAATTATGGTTAGTGCAATGATTTGTACTAACCATAATATTTTTGGGCAGTGCAAAGCCAAACAGATCATGAAGAACTGCAAGCCGAACGTTCCCAAACCTTATAAGTATGATGCTTACGTGGTAACGGAATTTACCTTCGATGACATGCCCAAAAAACAGGAGGTGCTTTTTACGGCGTTCCGGGGAATGAAATACCGCTTGATCTTCTGTTCTTCAGGTTTCGAAGAGCCGGTGACGATGAACATCTACGACAAGAGCAATAAAGTAAAGAAAGGCCGCAACAAGGTTTATGACAACAATCAGGGAATCGACAATAATTTCTGGTCCTTTGAGCCACCCAAGCCAGGCAACTATTACATTGAGTACGATGTTCCTAAAAGTATTGACGGCAAGACAAAAACAGGCTGCGTAATCCTACTTATCGGTTATGCAGGTAAAGAAGAATTAGCACAGTAAATGATCATCAAATCTCTTTTCCTTTTAAAAATCACTTTCTTTTTCCTTTTTTTAATAGGAAACAATGATGCTTTTTCGCAATACAAGATCTCGCAGATCGTGGAAGAGAATAAGTTCAGGATCGAAAGACCTTATAAATATGATGGATTCCTGATGAAGGAATTTTCCTTCGACTTAATCAATAAGAACATCCCGCTTGAATTCGTAGCTTTTGAAAAACAGAAATATCAGTTATATTTTTGCGCTTCCAAATTTGAAGAACAAGTTTTGGTGAGTATCTATAACAAGGCCGCCCCAACTATAAAAGTGGCTGAGAAGCTGCTGGATCAGCATGTCAGCACCTGGGTGTATGAACCCACAAAAGCCGGCACTTATACTATTGTTTACGAAATTCCGCCCAGCAATACCGATGTTGAGCACAAAGCCTGTATAATTATGCTTATTGCTTTTAAATAAGTTCTTCAATCAAATTTAACCAATTCCACTTGTTTGAATTTCTCGTTTTCAGCTCTCACTGTGTAAGTTCCTCTTGATTGCATCCCAAGGTCAATGATCTTCACATGTTCGCCTATCCCTTCGTTCATGGATTCAGAGTAAACAGTTATTCCTGTCGGATTGACTACTTTAATCTGCAGAGGAATTTTTTCTGATGAAGTGTAAACGACCTTTAAAGTCCTTGTTGCAGGATCAGGATAGATATTCATATCATCTTCCAGTTCTCTTCCTTGACCATAACTACCGGCTGCCCAGCCAAGCAGGGACATTGCCGTAAAATAGATTTTTTTCATGGTTTCTATATTTTTAGTTCACTATTATCTTTTTGTTGATGTGGGTTTCACCTGTTTCCATTTGTACAAAATAGATCCCCTTTCCTGCTTCCGAAAGATCAATTTGCAAGGAAGTGCCATTGAAAAGCCGATTGTAAATGCAATGGCCCAAAACGTCGTAAATACAGACGCTTCCGGAAAATGATCTGTTTGTTTTTAGAGTAAAAATTCCATCCGATGGATTCGGAAACACAGAATAGCTTGCAAAGTCAGATTGAATGGATGCATCATTAATGTTAACGTTCACTTCTGTATTCAATATTGCCAAAAAATTGCGGGGAACTCCCAGATCAACGAAGTCGTGAAAGAGGGAAATTGAATCTTCAAAGAATCCAGCCACCATTATGCTTGAACTGCCGGCCGCGATGTCGAGACCGGCTCTTCTGCTAAAGGCCGAATCAAGGATCTCCCATTCCCTGCTTCCATCCGGACGTATTTTCCCGTAATGAATAAAAGATTTCGAAGGAACATCTCCGCTCCAGGAATAGATGATGGTACTATTGCTCGCGAAATATATGTTGTCCGAAGCATCTAAATCGATCCCTGAAACTTGCCCGAAGTCTTCAGTCAGATAGGTTGTGGTTGTTGTTCCGTTTGCGCTTAACTTTTTAAGCATTCCTGACCAGGAATAATGCGCATCATTCGTGAAAGTATAAACTATTTCATTTAAGGAATTGATCATGAGGTTCTGAACAGACATTGCATATCCTGTTTCAGACTTTCTGCTCCATAGCAAATGGAATGCGCCGTCGAATTTTAAAAAATAAGCGGAATAACGGTCATTAAAGATGGTTGTATCGATCTGAACTTTTGCGTTTATGCCTGCCAGAAGAATGATATTGCCAGCATTATCGGTTTCGATCTCGAGTCCTTGAGAACCATTGAACGCAACTGGAAGCGGGCCAGTGATGTATGTTGCGAAAAAAGCTGTTTCAAAATTACCTTCAAGATTATATCGGGCGACGAAGAGATCCCTGGATTCACCTTTAGGAATGATCACGCCCGAAAAATCTGTCGTATCGGCCGTCGAACCGGTCACTAAAAGTTTGTCGCTGCCATATAGACAAAGGTCTCCTGACCTTTCATCTCCCTTAGAAGAAATCTTGCGTAACCAAAGGAGTACACCATCGTCACCAAATTTTGCGACAAAAATATCGGCTCCTGTAGTGGCGGCGCTTTCGGAACCGGCTATAAATGCTCCCCCAAAGACGCCGGTGAGATAGACCATTTGATCATTCCCGCATATCACATTGCTTATTTGTACACCGGTCGAAAAGGTTTTTGTCCATAATAGAGTTCCGGATGAACTGTATTTTGTCAGTACATTTTGGTGTGGAGAAAATGAATAAACCTGCCCCTGCCCGTTTTTAACAAGGTTCACATACATCTCGGAAACAACAAGCGAATCCCAGGTCCAGGTTTGTGCCTGGACAACATTTATAAAGATAGTTAGCATGCAAAAAGCAAGTGATTTTTTCATCACGGTTCATATTAGTTCAACACAATCTTTTTATTGATCCTCGCATTCTCAGTTTCCACTTCTACGAAGTATATTCCTTTAGGCAAATGAGATATGGTAACCTCCGTAAACGATTTGGTCTGTTGTTTTTTTTCTAGGACTTTATTGCCCAGGACGCTGTATATTGAAAGAGCATAATTGGAGATGTCTTTCGATAGCTGAATGCTAAAAATGCCGGACGAAGGATTCGGGAAAACGGTCATTTCGAGTGAGGGGATCTTTTCGGCTACTGAAGTGGAAACGCTACCCACATTTAATTTCCAAATGGATTCATCTTCTGTTCCCACATAAAGAAAAGGCGGTTCGTAAACAAGTTCGTTGATGATGTGAGGAAAGGAGTCGATCTGTACCCAATTATTTCCGTTGTCGGACGAATAGAGAATGTTCCTCAAACCCTTTGTTACATAAACTTCATTATTTCTGCTTGTGAGGTTGCTATAGTCGCCCCAAATATCCGGACACACATTTATCCACGTCTCTGCGCTGTCATTCGAGCGATAGATGGCGCCCCAACTGACGGCGTAAAAATGTGTGCCTGAAAACGAAAGTTTATTGTATTCGCTGGACGGGAGTCCGGTGTTTGTCCAACTCAATCCGTTGTCGATAGAACGGTATACATTGACTCGGCTGAAAAGTATGGCTTTCTCTGAAGATGTGAGGCTGAAACGCGCGTATCCCGTGCCGCTGAATGGGCCTATATACGTTTGATTCCAGGAGATCCCCAGGTTGGTTGTCTGATGCACTTTTTCAGAGAAGAACCATTGAGGTACAATTAACGCGGAATCTTTGTAAAGAATATCGTTGCCGTAAAAGGAATTTTCGATGGCGAGTCTGGTCCAGGTTTGACCTGTATCGGTGGAAGTGTAAATGCCTTTGTGGCAATCGACTCCAAAGAACCTGCCTTCTGCATATTCATATGATTGAAATCCGTTGTAAGTAGAGTCAATGAACCTACACATATTCCAGGAATTGCCAAGATCGCTGGAATATCCGATCGGACCAGCCCAATTCTGATAAAGTAGTAAACCGTCTTTGATGTCCATCTTGTCAATGTCCATGTGATGTATCCCGTTGGTCTGGTTCATCCAGGTGATTCCATCGGATGATGTATAAATTCCTTCAGTTGCTTTGTATATCTTCCCGCGCAGTACAGTGTAATCGTGAAAATACGTCGGAAAACTCTGCTGCAGAATGTTCCAGGTCAATCCGTCACTGGAAACGGCGATCAGATCGCCTTGGATCGACAAGTAGTACACGCCATCTATTACTATCAAC
>JBKJQG010000107.1:0-14251 GCA_046594925.1 Bacteroidia bacterium | reverse complement strand
CTCATAATCTTCTTTTTTGCTTCTGCTGTGTCGTCATCTCCACCAACAATGGCTCCTGCGTGACCCATTGTTCTTCCTTTCGGAGCTGTTTCACCTGCTATGAATCCGACCACTGGCTTACGGTTCCCGTCTGCTTTGATCCAACGAGCTGCATCTGCTTCCAGGTTTCCTCCGATCTCTCCGATCATGATGATGCCGTGTGTTTCCAAATCGTTCATCAGCAATTCTACTGCTTCTTTAGTGCTGGTTCCTATGATGGGGTCTCCTCCAATTCCAATCGCTGTTGTCACCCCCAAACCTGCTTTCACAGTCTGATCAGATGCTTCGTATGTTAACGTTCCTGACTTGGAAACAATTCCTACTGTTCCTTTTTTGAATACGAAGCCCGGCATGATCCCTACTTTCGCTTCGTCTGCTGAAATCACACCCGGACAATTTGGTCCGATCAGTCTGCAGTCCCTTCCTTTCAGATATTCCTTCACTTGGATCATGTCCTTCACCGGGATTCCTTCCGTGATACAAATGATCACTTTTATTCCTGCTTCTGCTGCTTCCAGTATCGCATCCGCTCCGAATGGTGGCGGCACAAAAATGATGGAAACATCTGCTCCTGCTTTATCAACAGCTTCTTTTACGGTATTGAAAACAGGGCGCTCCAAATGGGTTTGCCCCCCTTTACCGGGTGTTACCCCTCCTACCACATTGGTTCCGTATTCAATCATCTGTCCCGCATGGAAAGTCCCTTCGGTTCCTGTGAATCCTTGAACAACTACTCTTGATTGTTTGTTAACTAATACACTCATGTTAAAAAATTGTTGATTTGTAGAATTGTTGATTTCTAGAATTTTGTGACTGCTAAAGTATGTAAATAAGTTTAAGGTTCGAAAGTTAAATTTCGAAAGTTGAAAACTTGTTGATAATGAAGATCAAAGCATTTCAAACACAAAATTAAAGCCCAGAATCTACCAATTTTCGTATATTTAACCTGTCCATAGTACCCCTGCGGGGGAACAGCAAAACTTTGAGCTTTCAAACTTTAAACATTGAACCCGGTTAATCATAGTGATACAATAGTAGCCCTCGCTACCCCGCAAGGGACTGGCGCCATTGGCATCATCCGTTTGTCGGGCGAAAAGGCCATTTCCATCTGCGAAAGCATATTTGCCACTAAATCGTTAAAAAAGAAGGGGCTGGAAAGCAAGGATTCCCACACCATTCATTTTGGCGTGATCCACGATGGCGACGTGATCATTGATGAGGTCCTCGTGAGCCTCTTCAAAGGCCCCAATTCTTATACCGGTGAAAATACGGTTGAGATCTCCTGTCACGGCTCTAAATTCATTCAACAGCATCTCATTCAACTCTTCATCAAGAAAGGTGCTCGTTTGGCCAACCACGGCGAGTTCACTCTGCGTGCTTTTCTCAACGGGAAACTCGACCTTTCACAAGCTGAAGCGGTGGCCGACCTCATTGCTTCTAAATCTTCTGCTTCCCATCAAGTGGCCATGCAGCAAATGCGGGGTGGATTCTCCAACCAGATCAAAACTTTACGCCAAAACTTAATTGATTTTGCTTCTTTGATAGAACTGGAACTTGACTTCTCAGAAGAAGATGTGGAGTTTGCAGACCGCAGCGACCTTAAGACTTTGGTCAATACCATCCAACGCATTGTGCAGCGCCTCATTGATTCTTTTGAAGTGGGAAATGTGATCAAGAACGGAATTCCCGTTGTGATCGTTGGTAAACCGAATGCAGGAAAATCAACACTGCTCAATGCTTTGCTTGACGAAGACCGGGCTATTGTCTCCGACATTCCGGGTACCACCCGAGATGTGATCGAAGATGAAATGAACATCGACGGTGTGCAGTTCCGCTTTATTGATACGGCAGGCATCCGCGAGACCAACGATATCATCGAAAGCATCGGTGTTGAAAAGACTTACGAGCAGATCAAACTTTCTTCCATTGCCATTTATCTTTTTGACGCCCACGAGATCACGCCTTCCGAACTGAAATTAATTGTGGAAGACATCACTCCTCACCTTCACAATTCGCAGCTGGTTTTGGTGGCCAACAAGATCGACAAAGAAGATGTGGATTATACGAAGAAGGAATTTTCTGGATTTCCCGACATGCTTTTTATTTCAGCAAAAGAAAACATCGGAATTGATGACTTTAAAAAATACATGGTGACTTTGTTCGACAATAAAGCTATGAATGTTACAGAAACCATCGTTACCAATGCACGTCACGTGGAAGCTCTGCGTCACACGAATGTTGCTTTAATAAAAGTGCTTGATGGATTGAACCACAATGTCAGCGGTGATTTCTTAGCAATGGATATCCGACAAGCGCTTCATTATTTAGGAACGATCACGGGAGAGATTTCTAGCGATGATCTTTTGACTAATATTTTCAGTCGTTTCTGTATCGGGAAATAAAAAAAGGCAACCAGCATTTTGCCAATTACCTTTTTTCAAAAAAAACAAAATTTTATTCCAAGTTGATCTTTTGTGTTAACGGTTGTCCGTCGACAACTGCTTTAATCAAATAAAGCCCTTTGGAATATCCTGACAGGTCAATCGTGCCGTTTGAATAGTCCTCTGTTTTCAAGATCTTTACCACTTTCCCAGTGATGTCGTAGACCTCCATCGATGTGATCGAATTCCCTTTTAAAGAAAAGAAAAACATTCCACTGCCCGGATTCGGATAAACATCGATACTATTTTCATATGTCCTGTCGCGAACCGATCTTGCCGAAAGATAATTGCTCATGTCTGGCGCGTTTTCATCTTCGACAAAAGTGAAGCCACCGTTTGAGGATTTCGATGGGGTTGCCAGTTGTGAAGTCTGTTTCCAAGGACAATTGGTTGACTGAACACCATACGTGATACGATAGATCCTGTTGTATCCGAATCGACCTTGCGATGGTGTGCAAGTGTTGCTCAGAAAAGGAGTTGGACTTGTTACGGTTAAACCGGGGAATGAAGTTGGCACTCCATTTCCTGGCCACCAGCAGGGTGCGATACCGCCATCGCTGCTGGTTACGGTCCAGAGCGTAGTGAGGGTAGCGTCCAATTCCTCAACGATCCATACATAGAGAAAACCTGCGGGAAACCCCGAGATTTGATTCGGCGAAACCGTTACTGTTCCATAACTCGGATTGGATGTATTCGTATAGGTATTGAAGGTCGCATCTGTATTGTCGACAAACACTGTTACCACATCGGTATTTATGCAACCGGTGGTTGTTTTGGTGACCGTTAATGTATAAGTGGTCGTAGTCGTTGGACAAACATTGATCTGTGAAGTATTTCCAGCCGGACCTGAGGGAGAACTCCAAGAATAGGAAGTAGATCTTACGATGAATGGATCACCGATATTTGTGCAAGATCCATTGCAAATCGTCACATCGGGTCCAGCGTTGGCTGTTGGCTTGCAATTCACAAGTATCTTCAAAGTTGTTTCTGCCCAAGGGATACAAGTGTTTTGTACGGCGAGTTTTATCAGATAATATTTTCCACACTGAACAGTCGGACCGCCCGGCAACGAAGTAGGGAAGCTATACAAACCAGGTGCACCGGCAAAGAAAGGGCTCCACCAGTCTGGTCCAAAAGGCACTCCTGCAGAAGTACATTCAGAGATGATCCAAACATGCGAGGTGATCATCCCGGGCGTAACAACACCATTGATCGTTCCGTAGCTTGCACTTCCATCCACGGCAAACGCCGTTCCGTCACAGATGGAGAGCGGAGTAGTAAACGAGGGAACAAGTACATAAGCTGGAAAAGTATAATTCTCACCATCGATTTGATTTGGCATCAATACCGTATTGTATCCTAAGCCCGAATGAGGGTGAGAAGGAAGCACATATGGGAGTGACCATGTTGAAGCATAGCTCGTGGTATTGAATCCCTGAATGGTCGTTGCTGAAGCACATGCTATATCACCATTGAATACTTTCTCTATATTGCCGACATCAAATCCTGTTGAAATTTGAACGGGAGTGCCGCCCGTACTGACATACACACCTTTCGATCTTTGTGAAAAGAAGATCTTGTTTCCGGTATTATCAAATTCCAAACCACTTACCGGATTAATAAAACCGCTACTGATTGTTGTAATACTCGTCGGAACTAAGTTCCCCGGGGTGACGGCAGCGATAATGACGTTTTTGATACCTCCCGATCCGTTTATCGTGAAGGCCAATTTATCACCGTTGTCTGACAGCTCGAGCTCAGAAGTAAATTCCGCAGAATTCGCATAAGTCAGAGATCCGATCAGGGTCACGCCTGAATTTGTGATCTCTGCTACTCCAATATTATTCGTCGAGCTGCTGCTGACAAAATAGAGGTAACGTTTTCCATTAGACTGCACCCTCGTCACCGCCATCGACGTAACAGCAGCAGTGACCACACCGAATCCGTTTGCATAGGGAGTTCCTGTGTAAGTAGCAGCTCCTGTTGAGGAATTGATCGTTATTGTACAAAAATCCATCACACCATTCAAAGTTGTACCATTGTTATGATATACGATGAAGTATTTTCTCTGACAACCAGTACTGAGATTCCCAGGACTTGGAACGATCGCGATATCGTTGGATCCGTTCGATGAACAATTCACCGGCGCTGTTTTAAGATCCTTGAGAATGTTTCCAAACCGGTCGTAGATCACCTTGTTGGCGATGTACAGATCCAGATTACCCGCATTGTCGCACATGCTGTTGTATTCTGTCGCCGTATTAGACCCTGTAATAACTCCTGGACTTGAAGTTGGTGTGCCTGTGCTGAGATTAATCATATTGGGTGCGATATGCCACCTGCTTAATTGAGGTTGTGCTTTCGCGGATATCACCGAGATTATGATCACTCCGGCGCTCAGTATAAATTGCTTGACTATCTGCTTCATAAGATTTTGTTTTGGTTAATACGCCACAAACTTAGCCTGTCCTTCGGTCAGTATAGCTACCACAGGAAAGGTTTTCGGCACGGGAATGAAGTAAAGAAAAAAACATTACCTTTAGTTAAATTATAAAAGCAACGCACCATGAAATTCAAAATTCTTTTTCTCGCTCTCATTTCCATCTTCACGATCAACAAAGCATTCGCTCAAACCATTCCTTTTACTTTCGTGAAGGCTTGTACAACTTTTGACCGGGCGCCATTGACGGAAGACCTGACCAAAAAGAAATTCTATGTGGTGCAAGAAGCTGTGAAAGGCGCAAGTAATAAAGTAATGGAAGGTGCTACTTTCTATTGCAATGAAAAAGAACGCGAATTAGGGAATGCTGAGATCGATATCCTTTCTCAGATCAACGGTGCTAAAAAAATAATGGAATTCACTTTTAAAAAAGGTAACAAACACGATTACGCAAAAAATTTCGGAGAGATCTACAATCAAATGGGAGCGGTTCTTAACAAGACTGCGCCTATTCAAAGTAAGAAATACGGGGAAGTGAATACTTTTACCAAGAACGGTATTTACTACTACACTTATAAAGTGGGGGAAGTGCCTGTGTTGGTTGTTGCTAGTTATAAGATCGACACGGAATACTTTTAGGGGTATTCCTCCGAGAGCTGGGTAGGATGGAACACGCCTGCCTGCCGGTAGGCAGGGATCAAGCAGATGCTACGGATTGGCGCGGATAAAAAATTACTAGGGTTTTAAAAAGCGCAGGCGCTTTCACGGATTTAAAAAAGATCTGTGAGCAGGTAGAATTAGAAATCCTGAAAGCATCCAACCGTTTGGCAAGAATAGATTTGGTCTTTTCCAGTTGAGCTTTCAGCTCAGTTGCGCTGGCTTCTTCACTTGTTCTAGCTTCAAGGGTAATGCGGATTCCTCTGGCTTGTTCGAAGGGTGGGGTTGTGCAGGATTAGTGTTAGTGGAAGGAGGTGTTTCAAGGGTTAAGATCAAATAAGTCTCTGTGTTTATCAAGATATAAATGATTTTCAAGACTAAAAGAGTTAATTACTTCTTTACCCGTTACACCAATCTTTTGGTATGCGTGTGACTCAATTAAATCGGACAACTTAATTCTACCCTTTTCATCAAATGTAATTAAATGTCTGTCGAACAGTGCATCGTAAACAGGCGACAATAAAATTCCATTATTTACATCCAATCGTTCGTCATCGTTTGCATCTCTCCAAGGATGAATATGAGATGCCACAAGAATTTCCGGCTTCTCAAAACCTGTAACTGCACATTTATACTCCCAGCGGTGAATAATACTTTTTCGATATGCTCCTTGACCTACTCTCGAGGTCACCAATCCTCTTCGCTCTGTGACATTTGGAATATTTCGAGCAGGTACAATTCCATCTGCTGAAATTTGAGGCAGGTCAAATAAATTCGATTCTATTTTTAAAACTGCTTCCTTTCGCAGAAAGAAGAAACGAATAGCTATGCGTATGGCACCACTAGTATCGTGAGTTTCAAAATAATCAGCGTCATAAAATTTTAATTCAGATTCGAATCTGGCAAAGCCTTTCCCTTCAGCTTTAAACAAAAAAACCCGCTTCCCATTTTTTAAATGGTCTCTTAATGCCAAATTTCCTTTTGTAAATGTCATGTCTCCAGCTTGGCCTTCCCCTGTATAGGAAAAGACTCGTGGGTTGTCCCACCCATCTTTGTACCCATGCTGCTTACCTTGTGCACCGGAAAAAATAAAAATATAAGGAAAATTCGCTGATGGACAAATACCACTCTGCCAATTGCCCCCGTAAATCTTATGAATATCCGAACGTCGATTGTAAATTTGGTTAGGTATGAAGGGAAGTTTTTCCAACTATTCGAATTTATAGATCGCTATAGGTAAACTGGTTAAATCAATGAAATGCTAAAATAACAAAACGGTCTTGAAATCAAACTGTTTTACCAACAAATCGACTACTCAAATTTATTAGTCTGACTTATATATTCTGTAAACTTTTCCTGAAATCCGATAAGCTTAAGTTCGTTCTACTTCCCTACCTTTACAAAAAATTCAAAATGAAAACCCTCACCCTACTCCTATTAGCTACCCCTGCTCTGGCCCAAAAGCCCGAAGCGGATCATTTTGCAACTTCCAAGGGTGATCTTGTGGTCCAACCCATCACCCACGCCACCATGGTGCTGACCTGGAATAACATCAACATATATGTTGATCCTTACGGAGGAGCCAAAGCATTTGAAGGAATGAAAGCGCCGGACTATATTCTCATCACCGACATTCACCAGGATCATTTGAACATGGAAACGCTGAATGGGATTGATACCAGCAAAGCGATTGTGATAGCTCCGCAGGCGGTGGCGGACAAACTTCCGGAGAACTTGAAAAAGACCTGCATAGTGTTAAAGAACGGAGGAATAACGACTCAAAAAGAAATTGGAATCTCGGCCATTGCTATGTATAATTTACCCGAAGTTGCGGATGCGATGCATACCAAAGGAAGAGGAAACGGTTATGTCCTGAACTTCGGAGGAAAAACGGTTTACATTTCGGGGGATACGGAAGACATTCCCGAAATGCGTAATTTAAAAAACATTGATGTGGCCTTTGTCTGCATGAACCTACCCTACACCATGGACATAAACCAAGCAGCCAGCGCGGTGCTGGAATTTAAACCAAAGGTTGTGTATCCGTTCCATTACAGAGGCAAAGATGGGATGAGTGATACGGAAGCTTTCAAGAAGTTGGTGAATGTGGGTGATGCGAAGATTGATGTTAGACTTAGGGATTGGTACTCTTTGAAGTAGATCTTTTCTCACCTCATAAAATAAATCCCTCGTCGCCCTTCGGGCTTGCCCCCTCCCGATAGCTATCGGGATTAAAGGGGAGTTGCCTCCGATCCGGGTTTGTGGCTTTTACTCTTCGACTACGCTCAGGGTGACGGCATACATTAACACCCCCAGATTCGCAAATTTCGCCTTTTTCGTTATTCGCACTATCTTCCGAAATTATAGAAACACTCCATCCGCATGTAGAATAAAGAAATATCAGACTTCACATGATCCCGCGTCTCTATGCGGTTAACGTCGTGGTGAACTATTTCGTTGTAGTCCATCATCCGATAGCCGGCACCTGCAGAAACATCCAGGCCGAAGCCACTTTCTTCAGCATATTTGCGTATTCCAAACCCGACGCCAGGCTCGGTGAAGAGACCTTTGGTGGTGGATTGCAGAAAGCTCACGTCGCGGGTACCGAAATCGAACTCTTCGTATTTGTCGTACCACATTGTATACTTTCCACTCTTATAATAAGCATTAAAATAAACGTCCAGGTCGATGCGAGGAAAGATCAGGAAAGTAAATTTATAATCTGCGTGAAGATAATTTCTCAGTTCATACTGACTGTACATTCCAACGTCTTCGTTGGTATCCTCTTCATAACGCCAGCGGAACCAGGTATAATCGAGTCCGATGCTGTGGCGGTTAAAGCCCAGTTCTGCTCCTCCAGTATAAGTAAGAAAATAAACATCTTCAATTATGAAAAAGGTAGCCACTTTTCCACGCAAAGAAAAATCAAGCCCGCGGTGATTCTTTTCTAAACCTACAAGAGAAGAATCCCAGGCAGAAATGCGGCTTGAATTATAGAAAAAGATGGAATCTTTGAGCTTTTGATCTCTGCTAAGTTCCTGGGGAATAAATTTTACTTTTTTCTTATAAGCCATTCCGAAATCTTGGAAAGTCGAATCTTTTCCCTCTTTACTCCAATTGACCCAAATTCCGGTTTTGTAATTGTTAGAATAATAACCCTGACTTTCCTTTTTACCATCGGGATAATAGTAAGTGCATTTACCTAATTTAAAAGTCGGCTGCACCTTAGTGCTAAAAACCTCCATCTGAAGAACATTCGTATAAAAATAATAGTCCTTTACCATATAGCCGCCTCTGCGCTGAGCATCGGCAACACGATAGTAGGCCGCTAATGCCCGGGGGCATATCGCCCAGTACATGTCAAAAAAGATGGTGTCGCCCGCTGAATAATTGACGACAGCAGGCTGAACGGTATTTGTTTTTGGTTTTGCCAAAGGAGTGTAATTCGTCTGAGTTGAATCTTTTCCATTCTCATCCCAGAAGGTCCATATCCCGGTAAAAGTATTTTCTGCAAAATAGCCTTCGTGGCTCTTGTGTCCATTGGGATAATAATAAGTGCACTTACCGTCTTTCTTGGTTGGTTCGATCTGAGTGCTGAAGACATGCATGAAAGGAGTATCTGACTTGGCATACCTATCGGTGATCATCCAACCGCCTTTTACCGGTTCGGCCAAACGGTAATAGATGGCTTCTGCTTTTTGACATTTCGTCCAATTGGAATCAAAAAAAAGTGTGTCCTGTTGTGCGAAGGAAACGGAGGTAAGAAATAACAGAAAAAGGAGGTAACTTTTTTTCATGATTCTGAATATACAAATCTACCGAAAAAATGTTTACCGTTTTGGAATCAGGATGAAGCCCGTATTCAAGGACCATGATTCTTCTCTCCGTCTGAAATAAATCCCCCTTCGCCCTCTTTAATAAAGGGGGAGTAACCTCCAAATGCCCTTTTCGTCATTCGCACCTATGAATTTGACAACATTTTCCGAAATTCCTGTAACAAATAAGTGATGCTTTCGGCGCAACTTTGTAGTGATAAAAATCATCTAAACATGAATATCTTCAGCTCCATCACATTCATCCTGTCTGTTTCGCTTTATACATTGTATTCAAGAATTAAAAACCTGAAATCATGAAAATAGTTCTATTTGCATTGTTGGTCGTTTTTACGGGCAGCGTGTTCACAGATGAGAAAGGCCCTCATGGAGGACGAATCCAAAAAGTTGATAATTTCACAATAGAAGTGAAAAGGGATTTTTCCAATTTTTATGTTTACTTGCTGGATGATCAAAACAAGACGATTACTAGCAAAGACATGGGAGGCGAGATCCGTTTCTACATTTTGGATGGTTCCACTTTTGATATGAAGTTAAAACCATATAATGAAGACGGATATACGCTTGCTTATGAAGCGGCGAAGTTTACTTCGTACAGGATCACTTTCAAACTAGCAGGAAAAGAGATCAGTGCAAAGTTTGAAAATGAAAATGCCATGGTGAAGAAAGCGGCACCCAACAACCCTTCAATGAGACAGAAGTAACCCTATTAAATCCATTCCGGTTTGTGAGCGATCACTATCGGCGCGATGCCTGCAAGGAATGAAGGCTGTTTTCTGGAAAATCTTGGCTACAAGCAAGACTTGTAGCTTAGATTTTCTGAAAATAGTGACAATAGGAATCCAATCCACTAATCCTGTCGGGAGCTTTTGGCTTTAGCGAAGAGCGATGAGTCTTTCTTGAATTTACATTTACCGCTAGCATTAAAAAAGACATCGATTTATTGTAATCGAAAGGGACAAATCATTTATCTTTATTGTACAAATCCAACCAACATGGCAAAAAAGAAAACTACAAAAAAAGTTGCGAAGAAAGCAGCAACTAAACCTGCCCGTAAGGCAGGCGGGAAGGCCGCGAAAAAATCAGCGAAGAAAACTTCAAAGAAGTCCGCGCCTAAAAAGGCCGTAAAAAAAGCGGCAAAAAAAGTAACTAAGAAAGTTGTAAAGAAAGCAGCAAAAAAACCTGCAGCAACGGCAGTGAAAAAAGCATTAGGCTTGAACACCTACCTGACCTTCAACGGAAACTGCGAAGAGGCCTTCAACTTCTACAGATCCATATTCGGAGGAAGCTTCCAGATGATCAGCAGATACGGCGAAGTTCCGGCTTCAGAAGGAATGACCATACCGGAATCAGAAAAGAACAAGATCATGCACGTCTCATTGCCAGTGGGACCGAAATCCATGCTGATGGGCTCCGACAGCTCCGATGCTTTTGGTCATGCAAGTGTGATCGGAAACAATTTCGCCATCTCCATCGATGCAACCAGTGATGCAGAAGCTAACAAATTGTACATCGGCCTTTCTGCAAATGGAAAACAAACCATGCCAATGAGCAAAACTTTCTGGGGTTCCTATTTCGGAATGCTGGTAGATCAATACGGTGTGAGCTGGATGATCAGCGCTTAGGTACGAATTCCGAACAAAACCGATCCCGATAGCTATCGGGATTACGAAGCTGTGTATTCAGTTTCAAAGAGCTCCGCCGAAAACGGAGCTTTTTTATTTTTCTTTTTTTTGAGCGAAATCTACAGGACGTTTCTGCGAAAATCCCGCTTTTTTTTATTTACCCTCCGATCGGAGCATTGATGGAGATTTGAATGGCACCCCAAATATGCTTCCTTGCATAAAGAGTGTTCAATTCAGAAGTTCTCCCGGCATAAGGTTCGTAAATGATATTCACCCACCAAAGTCTCAACGCAACTCCATATTCAAATTCGTAAACCATTCTGGTTATCTCGTCCGGTTTCATTCTGTATGCAGTCGACCTTGTTTGCCCCTGGAGCAAAGCATTATATCCAACCAACCGGGCTCTTGTACTTCCAACCAGGTAGATCTCAAAATTACGGAAGACATCTTCCCGTCTATCAACCTCACTTGATCCGACTATTTGCTGAGAAGAACTTCCGAAGTTCGTCCGGTTTTGCCAGAAACTACAGTTGAAGAGTCCGAGTTTCATACTTAACCCTGCAGAAACATTGGTGTAGTATCCAATGTTGAGACCTGTTTCAGCCCCCAGTTCCAAAATCTTATAAGTATGATCCAATCTTCCGGCCTTCGGCTCCCAAAATTTTCTTTTCCAATAAAACGTTCCCAATCTGCTTTGCACGTCAATACGATACAAAGCCGTCATTTCTCCGCCATTAGAGATCTGATTGGCCCAGCCGAGTGGAATCACCCTATTTGACGTATCAGTTGGATTCTTATTGATTTTATACCTGTGAATCCAGGTCTGCATGCTATCGCCCACAGGAAGACCGAGAGCACCGATGGTCAATTCGGTGGAAAGGGCCAGTTCATCTTCACCAACAGCCGCATCCTGCCAAACGCGGGTGAGCCTTGATGAAGCAAACACCAAAGATGCGTAAGGACGGTCGCCATGAATGACAGCTGCCTTGCCGAGATCAAAAGGAGTAAAAACACTTGTCCCAATTGCAAAAGAACTGCATTTCAGATACGGGTCCTCTCCTTGAACTTTGGTGAAAGCCTTTTCAAGGTGCAAGAAACAATCGATGTTCCGCCGCGCGAACGGAACTACCAGCCAGGGGCTTCCTGTTCTTGGTCCGGTAAATGTTAGTGCAAACCCTCCCGTGTAGTTTCTGTCCTTATTCCATTTACTATTAAAAGAATCTTCTTCTCCATATATTGAAAACCCACCGGGTGCCTTTATTGGATTCTTAATTTTAACGTCTCCTTTGTTAGGACTCCCCGAGGCCGTTTTTAGCGAATCATTTGTCTGAGCCGTCAAAAGAACCGGACACAAAAATGTCACGATAAAAAATAAAATTTGTTTTTTCATACTATCAGGTTTTGCTATTTATAAATTCCAACAGCTTTATCCAGTTTGTCGTTGAATACATTTGATGTAGCACCTATGTCCGTCCGTCTTCTATTAATGACAAATACAACCTTCAGAGAGAGCGATGGGGTCACTCCGTCTTTGAAAAATCTATTGTCTGTCCTATCTAAACTCGTCAAAGGTGTTGTGTCTACAACGATCTTTTTGCCAACGCTGTCAGCGTAAGCACTTCTCAGAAATCGTCCTTTTGTAATATCGCAAAAAACACCAATGTGCATTACATTATTGAGATTGAATCCAAGTCCTAACCCTCCGCTTAATGACGTATTGAAAGCCGTGGAACTATTGACCTCCGCAATGTTAAAACTCGACAGTATACTAAATGGTCCGGGAACAGGCTGCAATTCGCCGATTGGTTTTCCATCTTTATGAACCTGACGGTACTTAAAAGGAATAGCATAGGCAACTACCACTGAAGCAACGAATGAGTTTCTGTTAGCTAAGTCCCTTTGGAGTGTACCATTTGTTGCCGAAATGTAATAATCATATTCCGGATCCATGGCATGGTTAAATCCCACGCCAATTCCTATCTGAAATGGAGGAGTAAATGTTTGAGTACCATCATTGACAGAATCCTTTTTTTCCTGTCCTTGATTTTCCTTAATTCGTCTTGTCGGTTCTCCTGCGAACACAACGGAATGCATGCCGAAGATGATCAGCATTGCTGTAAAATGTTTAGGGGTGTTTTTCATCAGATGATTTTTTAAGTTATTATTTGGTTTATTGATTCCGCTGGATGGCCAAATAAAAAGGAGGAAAAATAAAAAGTCTGCCTCCATGAAAATTCGGACATTTCCATATTCAGGCAGACGACTGTATGACTTATTCTAAGAGTAGGACAAAACGAAGATAGTAAAATTCTAATAGCTCCGACTATTCATTCCCCCGACTCAACGAAGAATCTCTAAAAATGAAAAGAAAGCTTACGAAATTCGCAGCATGCAACCCTCCATTGAAATCTTAGGCCTGACCATCCAGGAGCCCGTTACGTCTTTCACCGACTTGATAGTGGCCGCAGTTTGTTATTATGCATTCTTTCATCTCCACGGAGGGAAAAGTAAGGAGCGCTCCGTTTTCTATTTCAAATATTTTTTTCTAACCATGGCCATCTCCACCACATTGGGAGGACTGATAGGTCACGCATTTTTATACGCCTTCGGTTTTGCCTGGAAGTTCCCCGGCTGGGTGGTAGGCATGTGTTCAGTAGCATTCATGGAAAGAGCAGCCATCATGCAAGCCAGATCCACGATGCACGAAAAGCTCAGTCGCTTCTTCGCCATTCTGAACATCATTGAGCTGGGCATTTTTATCTTTATAGCATTCTACACCCTGAATTTTCTATATGTGGAGATCCACGCCTTTTATGGATTATTAGTCGTTTTCCTTTTCGAATTCTTCATCTACCGTAAAACAAGATCGCAAAGCAGCAAGATCATCATGTGGGGAATAGCAGCATCCGGCATGGCAGCCGTGGTGCACATAGCCAAGTTCTCTATTCACACTTGGTTCAATTATTTCGACCTAAGCCACGTGCTGATGGCAGTCGGAGCCTACTTATTTTACAGAGGAGCAAAACTCATCGACCCGGGAGTAAACATTGCCTCGCCTTTTCGTTTCAGGGAAGGTATAAAAAAAGAGATCATACGGAATCCAAGTATTCCGCACTCGCCATTGGAGTCCTAAGCTACAGCCTGCTTCTTTTTGTTCCGATAAAAGGGTTTGCGTTTTTTCCAATAAAGACGCAAAAGTCCGTCCACGCCATCAAC
>JBKJQG010000090.1:0-5380 GCA_046594925.1 Bacteroidia bacterium | reverse complement strand
GGAAAACAAATCTCATGAATTTTTTCAATAAAGCTAAAGCGATTGTTAAAGACAAGGGAAACATTGACCTGAATGTTGACGTAGAATCAGACTAGTATGAAAAAATTAATTTTGCTCACATTTTGTAATTTTTACTTTATCTATGCTTTTGCTCAATCAAAGGGTGATGCAAAGCGCTACATCAAGAAATATAATACCGAGTTTGCGAACTCGTCCATAGAATCCTTGCGCGTAAATCGAGATGAAAAGGCACGTATTCGTTCTATATTTGAAAAATTAACCCCATGCGATTCAAATTTAATATTAGTCGATGCCGCGTATAGCTCTGCTGATTCGGTATTGTACAAGCATTTGAATTACGTTATTTCATTAAAAAAAATACAATTTCAAAAAAACAATCATAGTGTCAATGTAGTTAATGATACCATTTTGGAAATTGACAATCATGTTAAGTTTGGGACGAGATTTTCGTTACCTCAAACGGAAATTGACACATTTCTGGTTCTTTATAAGAACAAGCGTATTTCTTTATCGACTGATACTTGGAGTGTTTTTTATAATCCGTCTCTAGGGTGTCACCCTGTTAAAAATCTTGGTGGTTCAAATTGTGGAACCAAAGTTTTTTATGAAAGAAAATTTAATAGTGTCTACTGTTACCTTCAAGGCAGTGACGGAGGAACTTTTTATTCCGTGATATTTATTTTTAAGAAAGGCAAATACTATGGAAAAGTAATTTATGCTCCCTGAGAGGGGAATTGCATTCGCCCCTTAATTTCGTTACTAAAATAGTTGCTAAAAAACATTTCAGCATCCCTGTTTTTTGTTTTTGTTTTCGTTGAAAATAGCTTTTTCAGCAAATCAAGTACACTTAACAATAATACAATAATATCCGCCTCAACTCCCTTGCAATCAGCGGAATTTATAAACAAAAAGGCACCAGCTTTCACAGCCAGTGCCTTTTACAATTTTAACTATTCACAAATTTTGAAATCTGCTTCCCTATGAACCAGAAAACTTTTTTAACCATTTTGATTTCTAATTCTGAGTGGAGTTTTAGTTTAATTTCTTTTTGATTAGCTTATCTCCTTCCCAAATGAAATCATATCGTTCGATTTTAGAGTTTCCATTTTCATCAGACGCAACAACTTCTTTATTGTTTATACGACCTCTTATAAAGTTATACTTTTTTCTTTCATGTTGGGAAAGTTCAATTAATATATCGCTAATCTCATAACTATACTCGTAATCTAATTGTACTACACTTGAAGGAAAATATAAATGTTCGTAGCGAAAGGATATAAAACCTTTTTTTGGAAGCTCACCATATTCTTTCAACAAATCAAGCATGTTTGATATTTCAATATGCGATTTAATGTTGACGTCACTTTTATAATATACTTCTATAGTTAAAGTTAAAGAGTCCGATTCAACTGAAAAGTTCTTCTTTTCGATGCCGTCTTCTAATTTGCTTTTCCATGAAGACAAGGTAATTAAAGTGTCTTTTAGCCAACTCTTGAAAACAAAATCATATTCCTTCCCATTGACAATGGTTGAATCAATAAGTATTTCAGGCTCTTTTACCCTCTTTTCAATCTGCTTAGAGCAGCTCGAAAGAATCATTAGGAAAATAATTACAAGTAATAATTGAGGTGTTTTCATATTGTCTATTTAAATCTGACTGTACCTGTCTTTTTATTTTTATGTTCCCCTCTTCCCCCCTGTAAGTTAGTAAATAAAGTTTTACCAATTATTTTTGTGGCTTCAATTTGATATTCAGTCTTTTTGTATGTCCATAAACTCGTCTTAACGCCTCCATTATTTTCTTTTCGATATTGCTCAATGAGTGTTTTAGAATCTAAGGCCCATTTGTAGTCCCTGTGAGAATTTTCGTATTTAGTAGAAATCAAATCTTTTCCGTCCCAAGAATCAGCTCCGTTAGTATTATCTGTAAATCCTTTCAGCTTCTTACTAAATCCAATTGCATTTATTGCTGCTCCAACACCAAATTTCGCGTTTTGCTGCCATTTATTTTTCGCTTTGAACTCAGTATAATATTCCTGTTTTGCTCCTCTGGCGAATGAATTTTTATGCATCGTAACATCTTCAAGAGTTTTGAGGTCTGACGACCCACCTTCGTCTAAAAAATTCATTGTAACATTTGCTATAGCATAGGATTCGTCTTTCCCGCCACCCGACTCATTATCTATCACAGAAGCAAATGCCAAAAGTTGTTCTTGAGTAACTCCCAATGCAGTACTATACTGATTTGCTTGATTTTCTGCTTTCGCCTGGTAATCCACATTGTCAGTCCTATTTGCCCATATAATCCACCCATTAACAGCCTTGACGTCTTTTGCTGCAACAACCCTGACTTGCACATCATCTCCTATCTGTCCAATTAAACTTCCATCTGCAGCATAATAGAACTCTAAGCCATCTATGTCAACTCCCGCAATAGGACTGTTACTCGCAAATTGGTAAGGTGTAAACCATGGATATTCCTTTGTCAAGGGGTCAACCGATAAGAACTTTCCTAAACTCGGATTGTAAATTCTGAATCCATAGTCATAAGTATTTCCTCCAGTTCCCACAGTTTCATCATCCTTCTCCTTTCCATTGAAGCCATATCGGTAGGGATTAATGAATATTTTATTTGTTCATTTCCCTCTATACTACAGATTGTTGATTACCTAACTTATCTTTTATCACTGTGGATGAGTTCAGGTAACCGGCACTTTGAGCTTCCCTAAATGCCAGTTGTGCTTCATCATCAAGTCCATCGAAGTCCTGAACTATGATGAGCTTGTTCACTAATTCATTGCCTTGATAGTTGTATAAGGATTTACTTGTGATGCGAGTCAGGTCAGTGATATTTTCAGCAGGAACACAATTCTTAATTGAATTTATCAGATGGCTTTTCCCGCTTCCTGAACTTCCCTGAACAAGCACATGAAGTGGCCTTGTGCTGAAGGTAGAAGCGGAAACAAACAACAAAGTGCGGTTCTTCTCTTCGCCAATCACACCGCTTTCTTCAATGAGCTTATCTATCCGCTTTAATAAATTGCCTTCTGAAAGGAACCTGACAGCTTCCTGCTCCTTTGAGGGACTTAACGCCTGGTTAATCCGGTAAGCCGATACTTCTGCCTGAACAGCTTCGGTCTCCTTTTCCCTATAACTGAGCAGAAGGTCACGCAGGTTCAGCAGGTCGGTTTCCATTTGATTGGCATTGAGGCCGGCTTTTTCCGAAAGCTCTGTACAAAGACTTTGCATTTCCGTAGCTTCAAACAAGTCAAGCTTGTGTATGTGCATTCTTCGGGTCTCCGGCTCTTCAAACTGCAAGGTTACTTTCAGGCTTGCCATATCCGGAGAAATGCCACCAAGCAGGTAGTAAAATCCTGTTTTCCCCTGAAACCCTATCTTTTGACCGCTGTAGTGAATTAGGTCTGATTCGACCCTTACTGGCTCTACCTCTAAAGAAGGTGCGTCACCAGCTCTGATTTCGCTGAAAACAGCCTCTTTTATCTTTGCCTTGGTCTTGTCTTTAAAAAAAGGTTTCTTCTCGTTGAGCAATTTTAAAATTCCATCCGCACCGTAGTTCACCAGCATATCGTTCAAATTGTGGTCTTCCGGTAATTGTACTGCTGAATAGTTCAGTTCAGGAAACTGTATTGTTATTTCATTTGTAGCTGTCTGCATGGATTTTACTGAATAAAAATGATTTCTTCTAATTGCTTTAGTTTTCTTATTGCTTCAATGTGCTGTGGTCTTAGCTCACCACTGAATAAGGCTATTACAGATTCTCTGTTTTCTAATACCTTGGCTTGCAAAAGGCTTGCAGAGCTTAGTACATCGGAAGTGATAAATAATCTCTTAGTAAACGGACTTGGATGTGCCGGATAGATTCCTTCTGAATTTAAAAATTCAGGTTGCTTCCTGCTTTTAATCCTGATGGAATAAAGGTTTACGATTTCTCCTTTTTCATTTTTTAATGGAAACACAATTGCATAAGTACCAAAGCAGGTAAAGGCTTTCAGATGAGATTCTCTTACCGGAGCTTTTGAGGGAATCAGCAAACCGATGCTTACATATTGATTTTTAAACTCATCGCTTTTCCGGTGGCTGAATTGTCCTGACGAAAAGCCGATTTCCAAATCATTATAATTCAGTCCCTTTAGGTCAAGCCATTCTCTTGGCTGAATAGCTCTAAAGCTTCTGATGCCGGTTACGCAAGACTGAAAAAACATCTTTAGCAGTTCTTCCTTTGATTTATTTGTGATGTCTTTGCTCATTTCTTATTATATTATATCCAGGCCTTCTTCATCTGATTTGGTTGTTTTCATTTTATAAATGTATAATGCTAATTTAAACAAAAAAACACCAGCTTTTTACGGCCAGTGTTCATTTGAAATTTTAATTAAAATTGGGAAGCTTGGAAAGATTGGTGGTATTCTTTTGACCGTTGGAAAACTTACAATGTCTATTATTCTAAATTCAGAAAAGCCTTTACAGAAGTGGATTTTAAAATTTTCCACTATTGTATGTTTTTTGAAAAAAACAGTGCATTTTCAATCAATTACAATACTCTAATAATAATTTTTTCATCTGTTCAGCAAGAAAATCTTTCTTGCTTTGCTCTTCACTTTTTGCTCCGTGGTGATTATAACCCAATATTGTAATGCTTTTTTTAGTTTCACTAGAAATACTTTGAAGGATTAAATGAGAGTACTTTTTTTCATTAGCAAAATCAGTAAGGTTATTTTGAACATACATTATTTTTTCACAAAGTTTGCTATCGGTTATATATTTAACCACAGCAACTGAATCTGAAGTATCTAATTTGATAGTATCTTGCTGTCGAGCAATACTACGCGCCTTACAATTGTTTACATTAATTGTAATTGAATAAAATAATAAAACTATAGTCCAAATTTTAATCACCTTCATATTCTTTTTGTTTTGCATCTAAATCAACATGTCCTTCACTTTCTGTGAAGCTTTTTACATTTCCTTTATCATACGTAATTGAAAAGTTCTTATTCTTTCCATCTTTATCAATGAAATTGGTATATGCAGTTCCCGTGCCATCTTTTGTTAAGCTCACACCACCAACAATGGTAATTCCTTTAACACTTCCTTCAACTTTTGTAGCTTCAGGGTGAACCTTGTTATAAACGTCTAAAGCCGTACCTTTGTTTATTCCCAAAGCTTGCGCCTGATAGGACTCCCATACCTCATGCAAGATAGTTGCTCCTGGGGTGGCATTTGTAGATTCCCATTTTGAAACATCATCTATATCTATAACGTTTTTAAAGAATACTCCCCCTTTTTCCTCATCATAAGCTGTACCGAAGCTTCCAGATTCAATGTCTTTATCGCTTTG
>JBKJQG010000273.1:0-25365 GCA_046594925.1 Bacteroidia bacterium | reverse complement strand
TTTACAGGGACTTTACACATTTTTGTGTTAATAAAAATATTATGCTTTGGGCTTGGCTCCCGGCTTGCTCATTGGCAAGCTTCCTTTTTGAAAATAATCCACGGAAGGCATCACTTTCCCAAACATAAAGAATTGCACCATCACGAAATCCTCGCCGTTGTTCAACAATGCGTCCATGCGCTCACCATCAAACTTCACTGGGTTTCCGTCCTTATCAAAGGCTTCTTTAGTAGGCTTGCGGGCAAAGAATTTTACTTTGTTTGTCAAGCCGTTTTTGTCGGTAACGGTCAGAATGTTAATGGGCTGGGACTTCAACACGGAATCGATTTCCGGCTGTCGCAAGTCGACTTCAAAACTTTCGAAGCTGAGCACCTGAAAGTACGACAGATATTGCTTCACGGCCAGGGGATCCACCGCCTGAGCCACTTTTCCGTTGGAGAGCATTTTGATCTCGTAGTCGTTGTTTCCTTTTACCGTCAACTCATATCCGAAAGTCGGATTGTAAGGCACTTCCATTTTTATGGACTTAATGTCGTTCGGATTGTACTTGAAGATTGTACGGTCTCTCCATCCTCTTTCTTCCGTAAAATAACGGGTGGTCAAATATCCCTCAAAGCCCGGAATATATGTAACGAAAGGGCGTTCCATCGCTTTCATCGTGTTCAGGTCGATCATGATCATGTTAGTACCCGTCTTGTTCTGAGTCTCTGCACCCACATAATAAGCTTTTGTCAATTCACCGTGCTGGTAGATCTCACATTTCACCGCCTTAGCAGCAATCATTTTCATTACGTTGTCCTGTGCTTTCTTTCCCACCGGCTCTTTTACGTCAATCCGTGCAAAAGTCTGCATCAGCGTTTCCAAGGCATCCATGCGGACACCATACTTTCCGTTAACTTTCCAGGTGCCGTCTTTCTCACGGGTCAAAGTAAGGTTGCGGCCATTTTTATCCGCCAAAAAGATCTTGTCGATGGCGGCAGTATCTTTTACAGCAAAATCTTTCATTTCCGCACTGATTGTTCCTTTCTTATTCTTCACAATGAACCAGAAGGAAAGTGAACCCATTAACACAACCAAGATAATGGCTATTCTGTTTTTTTTAAGCATCAGGATGAATATTTACGTTTACGTCTGATAGTATAAATCACTCCGAACAGCACTAATGCCAGCAGCGGAAGTCCGCTGTTGATCAATTGCCATTTCAAGCGTTCGTTCTTCAGCTTTTTCTTATCCAGCAGTCTCAGGCTCAGTTCGCGGGCACGCACTCCTATGAGTCCGGAATCATCGCAGAGATAGTTCATGCAGTTCAGAATAAAATTCTTGTTTCCAAATGTCTGATTGGTGTATTTGTCATATCCCAAAGGCAACTTCTTCTGAGAGCGGTAATCAATGTCGTTGCGGATCACATCTCCATCAGACACCACGATCATCTTAGTGTTCACTCCATCCGATTTGTAACCAATGGCACTGTCCTTTGCGATCTTCGGATCGAGGTGATTCTTGTACAAGGATTCGAACTGACCTTCCAGCAGCACTGCTACTGTGCGGTATGGATTGTTAAACTGCTTTTCTTCTTGAGGCATGTTCACCATTCGAAGGTCCACCCGCACGGGCGAAAGCAGTGCTTTTGAATATTTTGAGGACTGAAGCAAAACGGTTTTGCGGATGCCTTTCACCTCCACAGTATCCATGCTGGAAACAAAATCCATTTTAATCACGTCCAAGTTTTTCACGATCGGGTGATTGCTCGTCGCAAGAATCAGCGGTGAAAAGATCCAGGGCTTCATCTGAATGTTGGCCGGCTGTCCGCGCATAGCAACGTTCACCGGAATCACAGACGACTGAATGTCAGCCACCAGATCGGCATTGATGCGCACACCGTATTTAAACAACATATCATCCAACTGCAAGTCATACGGAACAGAAAGTGTTCCTCCGTTTCGGCGGAGACTGTCGGGACTGGTATACAAAGGATCGATGAGCCAAAGTACTTTCCCGCCTTTCATGATGAACTGATCAATGATGAATTTATCCTTTTCGGTAAAAGAGGAATCGGGTTTTGCAATTATAATGGCATCTATGTTTTCCAATGCTTTCAGCTGTGCATTGATGATCACCCGTTTCACCGAATAGAATTCAGTCAGCTCATCGGCAATGTCCTGCACAAAAGCGGTATCCAATTCATCGTGCCCGGCAATAAAACCGATGGTCGGACGAGTTAGTACACTCAGGTTCCGAATGCAGCTTGCAAATTCATACTCCAATGATTGAACGGAGTTATTGATCTGAGCTTCTGGAGAACGTCCCATCTGCGTTTTTAATAGCTGCCATGGAATTTCATTGGTCTTATAGGTTACAATGGCTGCAGGAAAAATAATTTGCTGTGAAGTACCGTTCTCTTCCTTCACCTCCAGGTTAATCGGCGCCAGGCCTTTATTTTCGAGCTGTTTATGGAACTCGTTCCTTTGTTTTTGATCCGGACTCGCAGATGGATCAATGAATTCGTATTCAATGTTGTTGTCGGAATAAGCTCGGAATTCGTCCAGCATCTCCTTCGTCTCGTTCCGAAGACGCTTGAAACCTGCAGGAAAATCACCCTCCAAATATACTTTTACGAAAACCACATCATCTAAATTCTTCAGCAATTCCTTGGTCGCATCCGACAGCGTGTATCGTTTTTCCTGCGTCAGATCGAAGCGGTGAAATACAAAAGAGCCGACATAGTTGAACATGATCAGCAAGGCTATTGCCAAACCAAGTCCCAACAAATCCCTTCTTTTATTTCTTGCGTTTTTCAATTTAGTTTTTGATCTTCAATTTGTAATTAACTTTTGGTACGGATAACGGATATTTGGATATTACAGATAATTGTCTTTTCCGGGTTATTAAGTTATTGGCCATTAAGAACATTTCTATAAACTTCAATATTTGTTTTTATCTGTAAGATCGTTTTCATCTGTTGTCTTTACCCATTACCATTTGCGACTTTCAAGTACCGTTTTTGTTCCCAATATGAACACGGCGATCAGACTCACAAAATAGATCACATCCCTTGTATCTACTACTCCGCGGCTCATAGAGACATAATGACTGTTTATTCCCAATGCCAAGATGAGGTTATCGATTTTCCCGAAAAGGGAGAAAGAACTGATAAAATCAAAACCGGTATAAATGAAGAAACAAAGGAACAATGCGACAATGAAAGAGACCACTTGATTGTCGGTAATGGCCGAAGCAAAAATTCCGATGGAAACAAATGCAGCGCCCAAGAACAACAATCCGATGTAAGAACCCCACATGCCGCCCGTATCAATATTCCCCACCGGACTGCCCAGCTTGTGAACCGAATAATAATAAATGAGTGTAGGAATCAAGGAGAACAAGACCAGAATAAACCCTGCAAAATATTTAGCAAGAATGATCTGAAGGTCGGTCAGCGGGCGGGTCAGAAGCAATTCAATGGTGCCGGCTTTTTTCTCATCCGCAAAAGACCGCATGGTGATGGCAGGAATCAGAAAAAGAAATACCCAGGGAGCAATGATGAAAAGCGGGTCGATATTGGCATAGCCGCTATCCAGCACATTCAGGTTGCTGCTAGAATTCGAATCAGCACGGATCCACCACATGAAGAGGCTGATGAGCAGCAAGAACACTCCGATGGCTATATAGCCTATGAGGGAACTCAAAAAACTGCGGATCTCCTTTTTTAATAAAGTATACATACTGATGGCAAAAATACTATTTTAATAGTAGGGCGGGGATGAATTCTGATTGCTAAAGTACTAATTATTTAACAATCGGCTCTTAGTAAGTTATGAAAGCTATTGCATTTATTCTAAATTTGCTCACCTTAAAATAAACAACCTTTTAATGAAGATCCTGAAATTTGGCGGAACATCAGTAGGCTCCGCAGAACGCATGCACGCATTGGCAAAACTGATCAACGACAATGCACCAAAAATTGTGGTACTCTCCGCCATGAGCGGAACCACTAACAACTTAGTGGAGATCGCCACCGCACTTTATGCGAAAGAGAACAACCAGGCAAAAGGACTGATCGATGCGCTGGAAAACAAATACCTGGAAGTAATAGGAGCTTTGTATGCGACCGATGCGGCAAAGAACAAAGGAAAAGAACTCCTGGATTCACACTTTACTTACCTGCGTTCCTTCACGATGGACATGTTCACGATCAACGAAGAGCGTGCCATCCTTGCACAGGGCGAATTGCTTTCAACAGCGTTGTTCCATTACTACTTAGAAGAGATTGAAATTGATTCGGTATTGTTGCCGGCACTCAACTTCATGCGCATTGATGAGAATGAAGAGCCGGACATGAAATACATTGAGACCAACATACAGCCCGAACTGAAAAAATATCCGAAGGCAACCCTCTTCATCACACAAGGTTATATCTGCAGAAATGCATTCGGGGAGATCGATAATTTAAAACGCGGAGGAAGCGACTATACGGCTACGATAATAGGAGCAGCGATCCTTTCAGAAGAAATCCAGATCTGGACAGACATCGACGGAATGCACAACAACGACCCGAGAGTCGTCGACAAAACACATCCGATTGCAGCACTTTCTTTTGATGAAGCGGCCGAATTAGCTTACTTCGGTGCGAAAATCCTCCACCCGACCTGCATTCTTCCGGCACAAACAAAAAACATTCCTGTAAGACTGTTGAACACCATGCAGCCGGAAGCAAAAGGAACCGTGATAAGTTCAAAGACAACAGGCGACAGCATTAAAGCCGTAGCAGCCAAGGACGGCATCACTGCCATCAACATCAAATCGGGACGGATGTTATTGGCTTACGGTTTTTTACGGGCGGTCTTCGAAATTTTCGAACGCTACAAAACGCCCATCGACATGATCACCACTTCCGAGGTGGCAGTTTCCCTAACCATTGACAACACCAAAAACCTGGATGCCATCCGGAAAGAACTGGAAGAGTTTTGCATCATAGAAGTTGATACCGATCTCACCATCGTTTGCATTGTCGGAAGTTTTGCTGCGGAAAAACAAGGCTATGCTTTCAGGATATTCGATGCCCTGAAGAACATTCCAATCCGCATGATCTCTTATGGAGGCAGCGAGAACAACGTTTCTATACTTGTAGATTCAAAATTGAAAAAAGACACACTTATAGCTTTAAATAAAGGGCTTTTCTGACCTCATTCTCTTTCGGACACCTTCTCCTTGGAGAAGGATAGTAAAATGCCAATTAAAAAAGACACATGTTCAATTCAACAGTAGTAAATAAATTCAAGGACATCCCTACTCCATTCTATTATTACGATCTGGACGTTTTAAAACAAACCCTGGAGCGTTTAAAAAAAGAGAGCGATAAATACGGCTATGTGGTTCATTATGCTACGAAGGCAAATGCAAACAGCAAAGTGCTTGACCTCATCCGCACCCATGGATTGGGGGCTGATTGTGTTAGCGGCAATGAGATCAAAAAGGCCATCGAATGCAAATTCAGTCCTGATCACATCGTCTTTGCAGGCGTTGGAAAAAGCGACATCGAAATAAACACGGCTTTGGATCACAACATTTTTTGTTTCAACTGCGAAAGTCTGCAGGAGATGGAAGTGATCAACGAATTGGCCAAGGCAAAAAACAAAACAGCAAGCATCGCACTAAGGATCAACCCGAATGTGAATGCTAACACACATAAATACATTACCACCGGTTTGGAAGAAAACAAATTCGGCATTAACCTTTGGGAACTCGACAATGTGATCGCTGCGTTGAAAGAGCAAAAAAATTTAAACCTGATCGGACTGCATTTTCACATCGGCTCACAAATCACCGACCTCAGTTCCTTCAAGGCACTTTGCATGCGGGTGAATGAGATCCAGTCGTGGTTTGTAAGCCACAAAATCAACATCGGAATCATCAATGTCGGAGGCGGCTGGGGAGTGGATTATCACGAGCCTGACAAGAACAGGTACCTGGACTTCGCTGCCTACTTTAAATTGTACAATGATTTTTTAGAATTGCGTCCCGGACAAAAAGTGCATTTCGAATTGGGAAGAGCAGTGGTTGCACAATGCGGAACACTAATCTCCCGTGTGCTCTACATAAAAAAAGGAGTGAATACCAATTTTGCCATTCTGGATGCCGGAATGACCGAGTTGATGCGGCCTGCATTGTATCAGGCGTACCATAAGATAGAAAACCTAAGCAGGATGGATGATGGAAAATCGAAAATCGAAAATGGAAACGATACATCTTCCATCTCACATTCTACATCTTCCATTCAAAAATACGATGTCGTTGGACCTATCTGTGAAAGTTCAGATTGTTTTGGGAAGGCAGTGAACATGCCAGAGACCTTCAGGGGCGATATTGTTGCCTTGCGCACCGCAGGCGCTTACGGGGAAGTAATGAGTTCGGCTTATAATTTACGTGACCGGGTAAAGAGTGTTTATTCTGATGAATTGTAAGTTGTTTTTATGACTTAATTGTTCTTCTACATACTGCATTCTTCGTAACAGAAAATTGATTCCATTACAAAGCTCGCGATTATCAAATAGTAAATGGGAACACAATAAAAAAACGTCATGCAAAAATGCATGACGTTTTTCATTTATGGAAATGAGAGTTCTTTCTAATTTAAAACAATCCGTTTATTTCCGCATTGATCTTATTCACGATCAAACCAAGATCTTCAGCACTTTCGTTGAAGTTGTTATTGTCTACGTCAATGATTAAAAGCTTAGCCCCCGGATGTTCTTGCTCGTATGAAGTAATGAAGGCCTCATAACGCTCATTTAAGCGTTTAAGATAGTCTAAACGGATGGCATTCTCATAATCCCGTCCGCGTTTTTGAATTTGGTTTACCAAGGTAGGAACAGAGGCACGTAAATAGATCAGCAAATCGGGTGGAGAAATGAATGACTCCATCAATTTGAATAAAGCAAAATAGTTTTCGAAATCGCGGGTAGTCATCAAACCCATTGCGTGAAGATTGGGTGCAAAAATGTATGCATCCTCATAGATCGTTCTATCTTGAATAACTGTTTTCCCGCTGTTGCGAATTTGTTGTACTTGTCCGAAACGAGAATTCAAAAAGTACACTTGCAGGTTGAAAGACCAGCGTTGCATGTCTTCATAAAAATCATTCAAATAGGGATTGTCATCTGCATCTTCAAAATGTGGCTGCCATTTAAATTGTTTTGCTAAAAGAGTTGTGAGAGTTGTTTTACCAGCACCAATATTTCCTGCGATTGCTATATGCATATGAGTAGAATAAAAAAAATTAAAATAATTTTAAAACCGAAAACGAAAATACGAATTCTAAGATGCTATGCAAGAAAAAAAGTAAAAATTGTGGATAAGTTTTTGGTGCAGAAAAAAGGAGCATTTATCAGAAATTTTCCTTACACTAAGCTCACACTGAGTATAGTCGAAGGGCGACGCAGCCAAACAGGATAAAACTGTTACTCGGCGGAATATAAAGAAATGGATTTTTCGTTCTGAAGCATTAAAATGCCCATTTCCAACCTAAAATTATTAAAGTCATTCAGGGGCATTTCAAACTCTTTTTCCTCCGTGGTCTTGATATTATATGCTCTGACTTTTTTGTCGCTCCGATAGTAGATCCAATCCGCAATGGGCTGAAATTGCTGAGCATTTTTTACAGGAATGGTCTTATAAAAAGTTCCGTAAACGTCAAAGACCAGAATACCTGTCTTGGGATTGTTGAGATACACCCTGTTGTCGTATTCCAAGATGGAACTCGGCTGCAACGTATCGTTCTGTAAAGCATTCAGATTATTCGTCTGCTGGATTTTCTCAAAATTCTTGTCGAGGCGAACGAGCGAAAAATTCTGTTGATCGTAAAGCCACATACAGCTGTTGTAGGAGGAACAAACCAACTCGGCCTGTTGAAAACCAATTTTATCAAAGCTCACTGTTTCTCCGTTAGCGCTCAATGTGTTGTCCAAAAACACGACTTGCAGAAAATTCTTGTAAAAGATCAGAATTCTCAGCATGTTGCTGGCATCCACAAAAGTGATGTTGCCATAATTCTTATTGCTGTATTTGTAAAGCAGTTTACCGTTCTTGTCGTATTTGGTTAGTTCATTCGCGTTTACAGCATACACATTGCTTTGATTGTCGGTAGTAAAAAAATCGGAGCTGGTCTCAATCGTCGTCAGAAGAGCATACTTGCCTTGCGAAAAGACCTTACCGCCGCCCTCCGTCCAAAGGAGCGTGGAGAAGAATAGAAAAAGAAAAAACAGTATTCTCATTTAAGGTCTAAGTTAGTGATTTCAAATTGCATCAGTCAATTATTCTGCCATTTTCAAAATTTCTTCCACATATTTCCGGTCATTGCTCAAGCGAGGCACTTTATGCTGCCCGCCTAGTTTATTCTTGGAATGCAGCCACTTGTAAAACGTCCCTGCAGGAAGCGAGCGAACAACAGGTATTTTTAATGCAAGGTTTTGATACCGTTTTGCTTCGTAGTCCGAATTGATCGATTTCAAAGCATTGTCGAGGACTTCAATAAAATACTCCAGACTGTCGGGTGGCAGATCAAACTCGATTAGCCATTCATGGGCGCCGGTTTCGTTCCCAGCCATGTATATAGGTGCAGCCGTGTATTCAGCTATCCTTGCCCCTGTTTTTTCACAGGCGATCTGCAATGATTTATCTGCATTGTCTACAATGATCTCTTCACCGAAAGCATTTATGAAATGTTTTGTACGGCCCGTGATCCTGAAACGGAAAGGATACAGGGAAGTGAACCGAATCGTGTCGCCCAAACGGTAACGCCACAAACCGGCTGTAGTTGAGATCACCATTTCGTAATTTACGTCCAGTGCGACTTCTTCCAGAGAATAGGTTCTGTCAGAATTGTCTTCCGTGGCGATAAATTCATAATAGATGCCGTAGTCCAGCATGAGCAAAAGTTCATCGGAATTCCGCTGGTCCTGAATCCCGAAAAATCCTTCTGTTGCATTGTACAACTCCAGGTAATTGAGATCGGGCTTGTTGAAAATAGTTTTAAATTGTTCTCGGTATGGATTGAAATTCACACCCCCGTGAAAATAAACTTCTAAGTTTGGCCAGACTTCGGCAATGGATTTCTTGCCACTTTCTTCCAACACTTTTTTCATGATGAGCAGCATCCAGGAAGGAACTCCGGCAAGGCTCACCATGTTCTCATCCATGGTGGCTTTTGCGATCTTCTCCAGCTTTTCATCCCATTTGTCCATCAGTGCAATATCCATTCCCGGTGAGCGGAAAAACTCCCACCACCTTGGCAAGTTATTAATCACGATGGCTGAAAGATCTCCATTCTGCGATTCATGATTTCCGAAATGGTCCGTAACAAGGCTTCCGGCGAGAGCCAGATTTTTTCCAGTGAACAATTGTGTCTCGGGATGCAAGGAACAATGAATGGCGATCATGTCGCGGCCACCGTTGTAATGACAATCATCGAGAGACTCTTCGCTTACGGGAATAAATTTACTTTTATCGTTGGTGGTGCCGGAAGATTTTGCGAACCATTTAATGTCGGAATGCCAAAGCACATTCTGCTCTCCCCTGCGAACCCTATCGATGAAAGGTTTCAAAGAATCGTAATCTTGCAAGGGAACTTTGTTTCGAAACTCCTCTACGTTATGTATGTTGCCATAATCGTGCATTTTCCCCCACTCCGTGTCCTTAGCCGAAGTTGTCAGTTTCCGCAACCATTCATTTTGAACGTCATCAGGATATTTCATGAAGAGCTCGATCTGGTGGATCCGCTTTTTCATGTACCAGGAGGCTATGGAGTTTAATATTGGCATTTAAATACATTCATGTTTATATAACTATCATTGGGGGTCATCAACGACCACTCCTCTTTTTAAAATACGTTTCAATTTCATCCAACGATAAAGCATTAAAGCACATTTCCTTAGTCAGCATTCCTTTCCTTGCCACAGAAATTCCATAATGCATGTCGTGGTAACCGCTTTTCTCATGAGCATCCGGATTGATCGAGATTTTCACTCCTTTTTCGAGACAGTATGGGATCCATCTCCAGTCGATGTCGAGTCTGTAAGGATGAGCATTCAGTTCTATCACTACTCCGTTTGCAGCACAAGCATCTATGATCTTTTTGTGATCTATGGGATAACCGGGACGCGACAACAACAATCTTCCGGTAGGATGACCCAAAATAGTCGTATACGGATTCTCTATCGCTTTTAATAAACGGGCCGTTGCTTTTTCTTCAGTCATCTTTAAATTGGAATGGACGGAGGCGACAATGAAATCGAAGGATTTCAAGACATCTTCGGTATAATCCAGTGAGCCGTCATTCAAGATATCGCTTTCAATTCCCTTGAAAATTTTGAAGGGTGCTAATTTTTCATTCAGGGCATCAATTTCTGCATGTTGGGCCAGGACGCGGTCGGGTTTCAATCCTTCCGCGTAAAATGCCGACTGCGAGTGATCACACATTCCCAGATATTCATATCCCAGCTCCTTGCAATACTCAGCCATTTCTTTCAGCGTATTCATACCATCACTGTATGTGCTGTGATTGTGCAGGATTCCGCGCAGGTCGGAAAGCTTTACCAATTCCGGGATCTTGTTTTCTTTCGCCAAGTCGACTTCTTTCAACCCTTCCCTCAATTCCGGTTCGATGTATTGCAGGCCGTAAGACTTGTATATTTCTTCTTCGGAATTTGCAACCGTCGATTTAAAATTGGGAATCTTGTTCAAATGTTCTTGTGTTGCTGTTGTCTCAAACAAACGGGATTGAAATTCTTCGATCGGACAAGTGATTACTTTTACCTCCACTCCCGATCTATTCTCAATTTCCGAAAGATTGATCTCTCCGAGATGCCCTATTAACACCTCCACTTTTTCAATGATGTCGCATTTCCTTCGCATCGCACCCGTGAGGGAAACCAATTCCGTGTTGTATTTCGTCCGAAGGAATTCAACCAAGTCTATTCCGAATTTCTCAACCGATGCATAATGGAACTTCCCGATGTTGGATTTGAAAAATTCAATCTGGCTCTTCACTTGATCCTGCGTTTTTGCACCAAAACCTTTGAGCGCTATTAAACGGTTCTCGTTGCAAGCGTATAGTAATTCACCTATGCTTTCAATTTCCAATTCCCTCCAGAGCTGTCCTACTTTTTTAGGCCCAATCCCTTTTATGCGCAACATTTCTATCACTCCCGCAGGAGTCTTTAAGGCCATGTCCGTCAACTCCTTAAGATTGCCGGTCGACAGAAGCTCGTTGATCTTTGCGGCTATTCCTTTCCCAATCCCTTCCATTTTTTCCAGTTCTTCCAGGGATTTCCCCTGCAGGTCGATGTCGGTCTTATCCAACTTATAAGCAGCATTTGCAATGGATTTTATCTTGAAAGGATTTTCTTCGTGCAGCTCCATCAGTTGGGCCGTAAGTTTGAGTGCCTGAGCTATTTCTTCGGTTGTCATTAGAGAATACTTTCGATCCCGAAAGCGATCGAGATGAGATTTTAATTTTCAAATTTAAGGTTTTTAATCAACGAGAATGGACTGTCTTAATAAGTAAATCTTGCGTATATTTACAGTTAAATAAATTTTACACGATGCCCTTTTCAAGATCTCTCTTTTTCCTTCTCTCCTTTGTTTTATTTTCACTAAAAGGACTGGCCCAATTCGGGACTATGCCCCCTTTTACTATCTCTATAGAACCACTAATCACCACTCCGCTTCCCGCTATGCATTCTTTTGCTTTCGCAAGTTCCGGCGACAAATGGCTCATCATTGGCGGAAGAACGAATGGTTTACACGGACTGAACAGCAGCGGTGGCTTTCCTCCGGAATACAAAAACGATGTTGTTACGGTGATTGATACAACGACCTGGGCAGTCTACACCGCCGACCTGAATCAACTTACACGAGCCATTGCCGACCCTATGCGGTCCACCAACATGCAATACATTCAGGAAGGAAACTATTTATACATGGTTGGAGGATACGGGTACGATAGCAACGCAACAGTATTTGTAAGTTATCCGAAACTGACCGCAGTGCACGTCGACAATATGATCAATGCGGTGATCAACAGCTTGCCGATCGCTTCCACAATCCGTCAGGTCACTGACACCAATTTTTCAATCTGCGGTGGCGACCTTGGAAAGATCGGAAATGACTACTACCTGATTTTCGGACATAATTTCGGAGGAAAATACACCGATGATCCTTTCTCTCCGATCTTCACACAAGTATACTCCGACCGAATCAAGAAATTCAATTTAACCGACGATGGAACAACCATAACCTTATCCGGATTCAGTTATCAGGTAGATACCAATAATTTTCACAGAAGAGATCTCACTACAGGTCCCATCGTTTATCCCGACAATTCGTTCGGGATCGGCGCTTATGGAGGGGTTTTTCGGAAAGATTCCATCCTGCCTTTCCGGGAACCTATCCGGATCAGTGCCAGCGGCGCCACTGTGAATGCTTCCTACCAGCAAGTGATGAATCAGTATACCTGTGCAGTGCTGCCGATCTATGACTCCCTCACGCAGAACATGTACACCACTTTTTTCGGAGGAATAAGTCTTTATAACTTTAACGACACGACCAACATGCTTATAAGAGATGCGGATGTTCCTTTTATTGATGACGTAACAACCATGACAGTGAGTGCAAGCGGGACGGTTGAAGAACGAATCATGCCCCAAAACCTCCCCTCTTTGTTAGGCTCCAATGCAAAATTCATCCCCGCAGGATTACCTTCCTACTCCAATGAAGTGATCCGCATCCGCGACCTGCCAAACACCAAGCAGCTCGCCGGATATTTGTTCGGCGGAATCCGTGCAGAGAAAGGAAATTTCGGAATCAGTGCTGCCAATGACACCGTTTACAGAATTTACATTACACCAAATAATTTCATCGTAGGAACCGCCGATCTCGATGCTTCGATCCGGAATGTGCAGCTCTTTCCCAATCCATCCGCTGTTTCTAGCACGCTTTTGTTTCATCTGAAAAATACAGAACTAGTTAAAATCTCCTTGCTGGATATCACAGGAAAAGAAATTTCTGTCCTCTTCAACGATCAATTACAAAAAGGTGAGCAAACGATTAACATTGGCACTTCTAAATTTAGCGCCGGTATTTACCTTTGCAAGATTCAGAGTGAGAGCGGAGAGCGAACAATCAAGCTGGTCGTTGGAAAATAATTTTGATCTGATGTCAGACTTCCTTTACGACCAATATCAATCGCTGAATAAGGACGACTTGTTCGACATCCTTCTTCATCCCGAAAATTATCAGGCAGAAGCTATCCCCGTTGCCAAAAAAGTGATCTCCGAAAAAAGATGGACAAACGATCTGAATAAGAAACTGGACGAGATCAAAAAAAAACACGAGAAAGATCAGGAAAAGTTTCAGCTGGAGGTCGAGGAAAAAGCCAATTATTATAAGAACGTTGTTGCATTCAAGAATCAGGGAAACTCTTTTCAGGTAAGGATTCCGGACATTCCGAAACTTGAAGGTGCTTTAGAAGAAAAAGAGATTGCATTTTTCCGTGAAGACAAAAACATTGGAGTACAACTTGATACTTATCCGACACAATCCTATTATTTCAAGGATGAAGATGTGGAGGCTGTTGATAAGCTCACTCAAGAACTTGGACTTATCACGGCACCTTATGCCGACGCAAAACCCTTTTTCTTTTTTGAATTGAAGGCACTCGTCGTAATCATAGCGATATGCATCCTCCTTGCTTATATCTTTATTCAAATTTCAGAATGATGAGACGTATCCTCTTATACATTGCATTTCTTTCCCCATTTTGCTTGAGGGCAGCCAAAGTCGACACCATGGTGGTATACAGCAATGCCATGAAAAAAGACACCAAGACCTGTGTGGTCATTCCCGACACCTATTCCAAAACGGGAACAGCTTATCCCGTTCTCTATTTGGTACACGGCTTCAGCGGAAATTATGCTTCCTGGGTGAACGCCTTTCCACAAGTAAAACAATTTGCCGATCAATACAACATGATCATTGTGGGAGTCGACGGAGGTTATTCAAGCTGGTATTTCGACAGTCCGGTTGATCCGACCATGAAATATGAAACCTATGTCACGCAAGAAGTGAGAGGATTCATAGATTTCCATTTCAACACTTTGAAAAGTCCTGTCGGGAGAGCGATCTGCGGCCTGAGCATGGGCGGACACGGAGCTTTGTATCTGGCAATACGTCATCAGGACCTGTATGGCGCAGCAGGCAGCATGAGCGGAGGAGTTGATTTTCGTGCATTTCCGGAAAGCTGGGATCTGCCCAAAAGATTAGGCGAAATCACAACACACCCTGAGAACTGGGAAAAGAATACAGTGATCTTTCAATTGGATAAATTCAAGAACGGTAAACTGGCAATCATGATCGACTGCGGTATAGAAGATTTCTTCCTCAAAGCCAACCGGGAGCTGCACGAGAAAATGCTTAGCTTGAAGATTGCGCATGACTATTTAGAAAGACCAGGAGGGCACACTCGCGAATACTGGGACAACTCCCTTCAATACCAAGTACTTTTCTTCGATAACTATTTCAGGAAGACCAGGTGATGTCATAAAAAAGAATAAATTTTCAGGCTTTCATACTAAGGCAAAATCCTTTGCGTTATTTCTCGAAACAAAAACAATGGACCGACCCAAACTGCTGGTTTCAATGATCATTGTGACCAGCCTATTTGCCTGTGAACCACCTGTCACCTTTACCGAACCTCAACCTTCAGGAACGAAAGACCTTAAACATTTTCCAAAAAAAATGAGAGGCCACTACGTTGGCGGGCCCGACCAATGCCTGCTGAACATCACGGAGAACTATGTGATCCGGGGCTACGATCTGGACTACAAAAAAAGCATCCTGGATCTCGATAGCACAATAGTGATCGTAGGCGACACGGCCATTGATACCGAAACAAATGAAAAGACCTTTGTAAAGATCGTGGGTGACTCCATAGCCATTCACACTCACGTCGATGATACGATCTTTGGCATCTCCCCTTTGGGGAAACTGAAAAGATATAAGGGCCATTATTTTATGAACCGGGGTTACACTACTCAAGACTGGGAAGTAAAAAAACTGAGTCTCTCGAAAGGTATCCTATCACTCAGCAGCATCCGGAAGGAAACAGAACTGACTTTGCTGCAGGAACTGGCCGACAAACCATCCGATACGGCGGCCTATACTTTTGAGATCGCAAAAAAACAATTCAAAAGATTTGTTAACGCCGAAGGATTTTCCGACACGGAATTCTTCTTCAGGCTGAAATAAAAAAAGCTTCCTCAACCGGGGAAGCTTTTTTTAAAAGATGTGCAATAAGGTTATTTAACGATCAGCATTCTTTTGGTTTCAGCAAAAACAACTTTGTTATTTTGTTTTACGGTCATTTTATAAAAGTAACTTCCGTTAGCGAAACCATCCATTCCGTCCACGTCAGCCGTGTGTTTCCCCGCCTGAACGTCAGCATTTACAACAGTTCTTACTTTTCTACCTGTCACATCAAACAATTCGATGGAAACCGTGGAAGCTTCGGACACAGAATAATCGATCTGCGAATTTCCGTTGCTAGGGTTAGGGTAATTTTGTCCAACTGCATTTTCGATGGCTTGAGTAGCAGTAACATCCAATCCCAAAGGACAAATGCGCATGATGTATCCCGCGGTCGTGTAACCACCTCTTAAAATATAGATACAACCTTCAGCACCTTGTTTCATAGCCAGCAAACCTCCTCCGGAACCGGAAGGCGCATTGTCGAACCAAGTTGTTCTACTTGTTACTATATCATAAGCAGGAGCATTTCCTAAGGTACAATCGTAAACCCTTCCATAATCATTATCGGAGATCAGCATGTGGTTGTTGAATTCAGGCATCACTGTTCCTGAATAATAAAGACATCCAGTCACAGCAGGCAATGGACTTCCCCAGGTTGTGATGGGAGCTATTACGCCCGGAGTCACGCAAGGTGAAGAAGTAGATCCGTTCAGAAAATTTCCTTCACAAGTATTCCAACCGTAATTTTTTCCCTTGTGCACCACGTTGAATTCATCCCAGGCATTGTATCCGTTCTCTGCCGAGTACATGGTATCAGTTAGCGGACTGAAACACATTCCGAACATGTTTCTGTTTCCGTATGTCCAGATACGATCATCGTTTCCAGTTGCCGGATTTCCATCATCATAAAACGGGTTATCCGTTGGAATGGTTCCATCCGTATTTATGCGGAGAATTTTTCCGTAAGGCTTATCCAGTTCATCTGCATAATTTAAGGCAGCACTGGCACCGCTTTGGTTATAGGCTAGATCGCCCAGCTGGATGTATAATTTAGTCGGCTCGGACGGACGGAAACGAATGATTCCTCCAAAGTGGTTCCCCGCGTAAAAATTAGAAGTAGCATATTGAATGTTCAAAATAAGCGTTGGTGCTGTACCAATATTCCCCACAGTAGTGAAGCGCACCACTCTTATCTGAAATTTGGTCTCGGCAGCATTACGGTAATCGTAATAAGCGTAGATATAGCCATTCGTGGTAAAATTCGGATCCACTGCGATCCCTAACAATCCACGTTCGAAATCAGAATCCACCGAATCCGTCAGATCATAATAAGTTCCCAATAAAACTCCGGAAGCA
Source organism: Bacteroidia bacterium (assembly GCA_046594925.1). Lineage (GTDB taxonomy): Bacteria > Bacteroidota > Bacteroidia > 2-12-FULL-35-15 > 2-12-FULL-35-15 > 2-12-FULL-35-15. The sequence goes on along the minus strand of JBKJQG010000273.1, from coordinate 8,709 downwards.
CTGTACATTTTAATGAATGCGTTAAGCGCAGGAAAAGTGTTGTCACCTTTTTGAGTGGCAATATAACGCCCATCCGGTAGCCAATCGAAATCGGCTGCATAACGGATATTAGTAACCACGTTGGTTGCCGTATACGTTGCAGGCAATGTTTGTGCGTATACTCCCAAAAGAGCGAGCATAAAAAAGGAAAGTGTAAGTGAGATTTTTTTACCCATTTTTTTGGTTCTTAAAATGTGGAATTCGTGAATCTTTGATTTCATCAGATTAATAGGTTTGTGTGAAGCAAATGTAGTAAAATCAAACTTCCCAACAGCGGGTAGCATAAAATTATAGCAACTGTTAATGTTTTTATATATTTGACCCCGATGAATATGTGCTATCTATTACTGGGCGGGAACTTAGGGAACAAAGAAGAAAACCTCAAACGGGCAGTGGATCTGCTGGAACAAAAAGCGGGGCCGACTACTAAAAGATCGAGCATTTACCGAACAGCAGCTTGGGGAAATGCAGCGCAGCCAGAGTTTTACAACCAAGCCATAGCCCTGCAAACAGAGCTTTCCCCGGAAGAATTATTAAAGACCGTTCTTGAAACCGAAGAACTTTTGGGCCGTAAGCGGACCGGAGACAAATGGCAGGAAAGGATCATTGACATAGACATCTTATTTTACAACGATGAAGTGCTGGATAGCCCGAAATTAAAGATCCCCCACCCTTTCATTCAAGAAAGAAAATTTGTGCTGGTTCCCATGAAAGAAATAGCAAGTGAGTTGATCCATCCGCTGCTGAGAAAAACGATCACTGAACTGCTGGATGAATGTAAAGATACTTTGGGTGTAGGCCTTATAAATTAAAACGAACCTCATGGATCCCGAGTCTCCATATGATTTTATAGTGATAGAAGGCAACATCGGAGCTGGCAAAACAACGCTGGCGACTAAGATGTCGGAAGAATTCAATGCCCGGCTGATTCTGGAGCAGTTTGCCGACAATCCTTTTCTGCCTAAATTCTACGAAGATCCCGAAAAACATGCATTTCCGCTCGAACTCTCTTTCCTGGCGGAACGCTATCACCAGCTGAAAAAGGAGCTGAGCAACCAGGACCTGTTCAAAAAGGGCATCATAGCCGATTATTATTTTGCCAAATCGTTGATCTTTGCCAAATCGAATTTAAAACAGGATGAATTCGAGCTGTATACAAGGCTTTTTCACATCATTCACGACTCTTTGCCCAAACCCGACTTGTTTGTCTATTTATACCACGACATAGACCGTTTGCAGCAGAATATTCGCAAAAGAGGGCGGTCTTATGAGCAAAACATCAGCGATGACTACCTGATCAAGATCCAAACCGCCTATTTTGAGTTCCTGAAGCAGATTCCAGACCAAAAGATCCTGATAATTGACGTAAACAGCCTTGATTATGCCAACAACGCGTCCGATTATGAACTTTTGGTCAAAACCTTATTTAAACCATATCCTTCGGGTATTAGCTATTTAAAGGCAGGAATCATCGATAAAAATGCCTTTTAATCACTTAAAAACTTTCATTATTTAAAAATTTAATTATTTTTGCAACATATAGTAATTATACAGAAGAATAGAATCAATCTCAAAACAGAACTAAAAACAATAAAATGAAAAATCAATCATTACAAACTCTAGGTTTAGCTGTAATTACAGCAGTTGCTTTGACGTCTTGTTCCGGATTAGGTAAATTGGTGAAGAACGCCGATAAAATTACCTACAAAGTAACACCTGATCCAATGGAAATGCATGGCGACAGTGTGACTGTTAGCATCACAGGTACTTATCCTGCAAAAGTATTCCCTAAAAAAGCTACAGTAACTACTATCCCCGTTATTAAATACAATGGTGGCGAAAAAGCCCTTAAACCGGTTGTTTTGGTTGGAGAAAAAGTAACAGAAGTTCCTAAAGGAGCCACAAAGATCGCTAACAAAGCGGGCGGAAGCTTCTCCTATACATCTGAAAAGATCGCTTACATGCCGGAAATGAAAGTTTCAACGTTGGAACTGAGAGCTGCCGGACAAGTTAAGAAAAAGGTAAAAGACCTTCCTGCTAAAAAAGTAGCTGACGGAATGATTGTTACTCCATTGTTAGTTAAAGCTGATGATAAAGCTATGGTAGGAAAAGATAATTTCGAGAAAGTAGTTCCTCATTCAGAAACAACCAACATTTTCTTTGTAATCAATCAATCTCAGGTACGTGGTTCAGAAATGAACAGTGCAGAAATGAAAACTTTCAAGGAATACACTATGGGTGCTTCTAAAAACCCTAACATCAAGTTCAAGAACATGAACGTATCGGCTTACGCTTCTCCGGACGGAGAACTATCCCGCAACAGCGAATTGGCTGAAGACCGTGCTAAAGAAGCTACGAAATCAATGATGGGAATGTTCAAGGACAAAAAATCAAAAGTTAATACAGCAACAAAAGAAACTTTCTACAATAAAGTAACAACAGCAGAAGATTGGGACGGATTCAAGAAAGCAATGGAAGCTTCTTCCATAGCTGACAAAGATCTGATCTTACGCGTTCTTACTATGTATCCTGACGGAGAAACACGTGAGAAAGAAATCAAAAATCTTTCAAAAACATACACAGAAGTTGCTGACAAGATCTTGCCAAAATTGAGAAGATCAGTAATGACTTTGAATGTTGACGTTAACAGCCGCACAGACGAGCAGATCACTAAACTGGCTGCTTCTGCACCAGACAGCTTATCAGTAGAAGAAATTCTTTATGCTGCTACTTTGACAACCGATCTGAACACAAAAGCAGACATCTACAAAAAAGCAGAAACAAAATATCCTGCAGACTGGAGAACCTCTAACAACTTAGGAATGGTTTACTTGATGCAGAACAAATTGAACGATGCGGAAGCACAATTCAAAAAAGCAGATGGTATTTCAGCTAACAACCCTGTTGTTAAAAACAACATGGGTATTGTAGCACGTTGGAAAGGTGACCGCAAAGGAGCAATGGAATTGTACAAACAAGCAGGTTCTGCTCCAGAGGTTTCTTACAACATGGGAATCATCGAGATCCAGAATGGCAACTACGCAGCAGCCGTAAGCAATTTCGGTGCTGAGAATTCATTCAACGCTGCATTAGCGAAATTATTGAACGGAAACACAGAAGGTGCGATGTCAACCATTGACGGCTCAACGGCTGACAAAGACGCTGCATTGTCTTTCTACCTGAAAGCAATCGCTGGTGCCCGTCAAAGCAAAGCTGACGTTTTAACTGCCAATTTGAAGGTCGCCATCCAAAAAGATGCCTCTTTCAAACAAATGGCAAAAGACGATGCTGAGTTCATTAAATTCAGAGATAACGCTGAATTCAAAGCATTGGTTAACTAATCAGACACTAATATCTTTAAAGGTCCCGTCCCGAGTATTCCGGACGGGACCTTTTGCTTTAAATCAGCTGGATGTTAAACGGAACAGATTTTGTCATAATTTAGCTCATCATCAAAAAGACTATGAGCTTTCAGCTACCCCTTAGGACGGTTTTATTTCTTTCAGTTTGCCTGATAGCAAACAATATTGCTGTGTGCCAATCAACAGGACACACTCCTGTAAAAAAGACTACTTCGCCTGCGCCAACTGATTCTACCAAGGCAAGGGACTATTACCTCGAACTCAGAGCTACCGTTAGACAATCAAAGGGAGAAGAAAAAGATGCAGAAGCAAAACCGCTGGACAGTGTATTGATCACCATATTTAACGGAGACATTCCTTTCTCGGAAACATGGACCAACAAAAAAGGGAAATGCTCTTTCAAACTTCCCTTGGATAAAAACATGAGGATACAAGTATCCAAAAAAGGATTTGTTTCCAAATCAATTGCCGTGAACACAAAAGTACCCGCTCTTAATCGAGATATATTCAATTTCAGCTGCGATGTGGACATTTTTGAGGAAATTAACGGACTGGACGTAACAGTCCTGAACGCTCCAATCGCTAGAATTACTTATAGTCCTAGCCTTGAAACCTTCCAGTACGATGTGAACTATACCAATAAAGTGAATGTTGAGTTAAAAAAGATGTATAAGAAGTATTACGCATTGCAAGAAGCGCAAAAAGACACCAGTGCTGCTGCAATCTCCTCAAATCCGCCGAAGAACACCCCTGCCAACAAGAACAATACTACTAAGAAAAAGTCTTGATTTACCGGCCCAGTTTCAGAAACAGGTCCCACATTACTACGCCAACACTAACGGAAATGTTTAAAGAATGTTTGGTTCCCAGCTGAGGAATTTCTATCACGTCAGTACTTGCATCAATCACTTCCTGGTCTACCCCTTTCACCTCGTTTCCGAAAATGATCGCGATCTTCTGTTTTTTACTGGGCATGAAGTTGTTAAGCATGATAGCGGATTCCGCCTGCTCGATCGCATAAACTATGTATTTTGAATCGTTTAGTTCTTGTACAGCATCCAGCGTGGTCTTAAAATATTTCCAGGCAACACTTTCGGTTGCACCCAGAGCTGTTTTTTGGATTTCCTTGTGCGGAGGCGTTCCTGTAATGCCGCAAAGATATACCGCTTCCACCAAAAATGCATCCGCTGTGCGGAAAACAGAACCCACGTTGTTCAGACTTCTCACGTTGTCGAGCACAATGATGACGGGTGTTTTGGAAGACATTTTAAATTCTTCCACCGACTTACGTTCTAGTTCCTGATTGGCTAATTTTCTCATAAATAAATTTACTATATCTAATGTACTCAATTATCACATAGTCTAACAAACTTTTAATTAATTTAGCTCTTCCTCCTGAACACATTGACGGCAGACTATTGATCAACAAACCAATGAAAGATTCTCTTAAATTTCCAATCTTTGTTTTAATCGGATCGATTTGTTTCATGCTGGAAGCTTTATACAACGGCTTCCCTCTTGTTTATTCGGATACTTCCACCTACCTCGCTTCCGGTTTCGAACTCGAAACGCCTTTCGACCGACCTATTACCTATGGCATCTTCCTCCGTGTGGCTAGCTTAAACGGTCTTTCACTTTGGTTGGTGATCTTCGCTCAGGCCCTGATGGTTTCCTTCCTGATTTTTTGCACTACAAAGTTGATCTTCGGAGAAAAGTCATACAAAAAAACAGGTCTTGCGGTTATCCTGTTCCTTTCTTTATTTACCGGATTGTCCTGGACCATTTGTCAGCTCATTCCCGATGTATTTACACCCATTGCCATCCTCTGCATGATCTTGATCCTCCTTGGCAGATGCAGCACGAGAAAAAATCTGTTCTTATATATCCTCTTTACCTTTTCAGTCGCCACCCACCTCTCACATATTTTATTGTTTGTCATACTCCTGCTTTTAATCACATTCCTGAAGAATTATCTGCTCCCACTTTCAACATACCCCAATCGCGCGAGACAATTGCTTACACTGAGCGTTCTTTCCATTTTGCCCGTCCTCATCATGGGTTCTGCGCTGTCGAAATCAAAACATATTTTTTTCATGGGGGCGATGGTAGAACACGGCATTGCAAAAACATACTTGGATGATCATTGTTCTGAAAAACAATATCAACTATGCGCTTACAAAGATTCCTTGCCGGATAAAGCATATCAATTCGTCTGGGACGAAGCTAGCCCTCTGTATAAAATGGGAGGATGGAAAGAAACAAAATCCGAATTCAATGAAATCATTTCTGCTACGCTGACCCAACCAAAATACATAAAACTTCACATCAGAGAATCATTAAAGGCCACCTACCAACAAATCCTTCGCTTTGGAATTGGCGATGGAAATGGAAGTTTTCTCGAAGGAACAGTGTTGCATGAACGCATTTCAAAATTTGCTCCGAATGACTTGTCTCTTTATTCAACATCCCGACAAAGCGAATCCAAATTGAAGTTTTTGGACTTTAAAAATAAGATGCTAAATGCTGTGGTGATTATCTGCATGTTGGCACTCTGTCTTTTTCTTGTCCTTCGGAAAATAAACAAACCACACTTGTTAAGCCTTACTGTCATCACTTTCCTGTCGATCCTGATAAATGCCTGGGACTGCGGAACTTTTGCCAATGCAATCGATCGCTTGGGATGCAAGACAATGTGGATGATTCCAATGATCTGCCTCCTTGCTTCCCTGCAATGGGTTGGAAAGAAAGTCAAGGCCTAAGCAGATGTATGATGGAGAAGGGAAAATGGAAGAGGTATTGGTTAATTTTTATTTAACTTATATACCACAAAATGCTCGTCCTCGTATTTTTTTGTGAAGAGCTCATCTTCCGACGGCGCTATAAATTCTTTATCCTGTTTATCCAAAAACAAGTACTTACAACCAAGATCCGCTAATCCTTTCATGAAGACTAGGTCGCTGGTTTTGCTGCTGTTTAACGACCATCCTTTGCGATGAGTGAAATACATAAGCTGTGGATTATGATCTCCATTGATGGCAATCAGGTCGCCTGGAGCAGCGTTTTTGTCAGCAATTTCCATCAGTGACAACTTGTATTCTTCCGGAACAGGGATTCTGAAATCGTGCTGCTGATTGGCTATGCTTTCGCCGGTAATCAAAAGCAACAAAAAAATTCTGAGTCCTTTTTTTTCTATCCTCACCAAAGCATAGGCCACCAGAAGGCTCATCACCGGAACAAAAGGCACTATGTAATAACTGTGGTGATAAAAATTAAAACCGGCCTTTAACATGAAGACGAAAAAGGCTATGCTACAGGCAAGAATAAGCAGCAAAACTCGTTTATCCCTTTTGACAAATGCAATAATAAGACCCGCTAAACAAGTGGCAAAACCGGAAAATTTCAACGCATCAAAATAAAATTTCTCAAGAGTAGGCGCCAGATTATTTACAATGTCGTGCAAGCCTTTCGTAAAAGTCGTTCCCATATAGTAGTAATAGAAATTGAACTTTTCGATCAGGAAGGGAACCCAATAAAAATACCACCAGACCACAGGAAGACACATCGTAAGGGAAAGCGAAATGATCATCATTTTCTTTTTCAGAACAATCTCCTTATCAAAAATCGGAAAACAAAGAATCACCAGAAGATAGGCTACAGGAATTTTGCTCAACACACCCAACAGCGAAAACATAAAATAACACAGGGCGCTTGACAGTTTTGAATTCCCGAAATAATTGAAAGCATGATACAGTCCAATGATAACCAAAGAAGTGCTGAAGGTGTCAGGCATTGTCTTGCGGGAAAACATCAGCCACATGGATGTCAATAAAATGAAGGCTGCATGAAATGCAAACTTCGCGTCGAATTTCAATTTAATTAATTTGTAGAAATACAGCACTCCAAAAGAGGAGACGATGAGGTTGATGAGACGCCCAAACCAATCGTGAAACCCGAAGACTAATGAAAGCAGATACATCGCATAATTGAGTACAGAAAATTCAGTACCCGTAATTCCCGTTTTCTCTCCTCCAATATCCAGTCGCGGATAAAGGATATTGCTATCTGTCTCATAAAAATTACGCGCCACCATGTCGCCCGTCACTTGTCTCCAATTATGTGCAATTTCCAAAGGCGGGTCGGTGATTCCGTACAAACGCAGCAAAAAGAACAACACGATCCAGAAACGGATGTTGGAGGCGTATTTCTCCTTAAAAATCGAGAAGGCTGAATTTGCTGTCATTTCGAGCACAAAGCTATGAAAGAATGCTTAAAAACTGTTAAAAACTTTGCAAATGGGGTGTTTATAGGTTTTGTATTTTTACGAATAATGGCAAAGAAAGCGACAAGTGTAAAAGATGGGAAAGCGGAAGAAACTCCGTTAATGAAACAGTACAATACGATCAAGGCGAAATATCCTGACGCACTATTATTGTTCCGTGTGGGTGACTTTTATGAAACCTTCGGAAGCGATGCAATAAAGGCTGCAAACATTCTTGGTATCGTGCTTACCAAACGCGCAAACGGGTATGCTTCCTTCATCGAACTGGCGGGATTTCCTTACCACTCTTTGGATACTTATCTGCCTAAGCTCGTCAGGGCCGGACAAAGGGTTGCTATCTGCGATCAGCTGGAAGATCCAAAATTGACAAAAACAATCGTTAAACGCGGGGTGACTGAATTGGTAACTCCAGGCGTTTCATACAACGACAAAGTCCTTGACCACAAAAGCAATAATTTCTTGGCGAGTGTATACATTACAGAGAAGAACTCAGGTGTTTCCTTTCTGGATGTTTCCACCGGTGAATTTTTATGCGCTCAGGGCAACCTGGATTACATCGACAAACTTTTACAGAGTTTTAAGCCAACTGAAATATTATTTCAGAAGAGCAAGAAAAAAATATTCTTCGAAACCTTTGGAGATAAATTTTACAACTTTGGATTGGATGACTGGGCCTTTACACATGAGTTCGGGACCGAGGCTTTGTTAAAGCATTTCGGAACCAAATCATTGAAAGGATTCGGGATCGAAGAACTGAACGAAGGAATCGCGGCTGCCGGAGCAGCTTTGCACTATCTGGCAGACACTGCTCACGATAAAGTAAAACACATCAGCACCATTTCACGCATCGAGGAAGAAAAATACGTTTGGCTGGATCGCTTTACGGTAAGAAATCTGGAACTCTTCGGCTCACACAACTACAATGCAAAGACATTGATCGACGTCATCGACTGTACGGTTTCCCCTATGGGTTCGCGGATGTTGAAGCGCTGGCTGGCTCTACCACTGAAGGATAAAAAACCGATTGAA